>DATAQE010000194.1:0-9275 GCA_036264835.1 Candidatus Elarobacter sp. | reverse complement strand
TGAAAGAGTTCGGCCAGTAATCATGTCTACCGCCACGATCGAGAGCCGCATCGAAGCGGCTCTCGATCGGATTCGGCCGGCGATCCACCGCGACGGCGGCGACGTCTGGCTGGTGAAGATCGAGGACGACGTCGCGTACGTGCAGATGATCGGCGCCTGCGGCGGCTGCCCCGCCTCGCACGCGACACTCAAAGGCGGCATCGAAGCCGTCGTCCGCCAGGACGTCCCCGAGATCCGCGCCGTCGAACAGCTGTAGCGGCGGTCAGAACGTTCCAGCCGACGGTCAGAAGCGTACGCCGGTCGTGACCGGACCGGCGGCGAGAACGCGCGGCAGCCGGGTGTGATGCTCGATCCAAGGCGCGAGGTCGGGCGAGATCATATCGGCGACCAACAGCAAACCTTCGTACATCTCCTTGGGATGCCGGTCGAAGATCGGCTCGTGGTGGGCGACGCGATTACGAAAGGGGACCAACGGCTCGACGTAGCGGAGCAACGTCTTTCTATGGGTGTACTTTTGGAAGCCCGGACGCAGTGCGGGCCATAGCGTTCGGTTCAACGCGGGACGTAATAGGTAAGCCCAAAAGCTCAGATACATCTCGGCGACGACACGGCCTTCGGTTATCGGGCGTGCAGGTACGGCTCGTGCGATACGGTTCTTCGCCGTATCGATGTTGTTGCGGGTCCTCGGCGTCGGATCCAAAGCGAGAAAGGCCGGGTCATCGTACCATGTGGTACCGTAGGCCGCTCGAAGCCGGTCGGAGATCGCATTGCGAAGGCCTACTTCGATCACCGAGATCGGCCCAAGGAATGCAGCTGCGATTGCCGTGTTCCAGGCATATAACCGGAGAGCATCAAGACGGTTGCCCGCCGCGGCGAGGTACGGCGCAAACCGATCCGTTCCGATCACGCGCTCGATCTCGGTTTCGAGACGAACGTCTAAGCGAAAATAGCTTGACACAATATAACACCCGAGTATAAGATGGAGCCGGTCCCGTAAGCCTCTGCGAAAGCACGCGTGCGGGGCTTCCTTGTTGTTGGGGGTTCCAGGGAGACGTCGCGTCGCCTTCCAATTAGAGCGCCTTGATGCTGTTCGCGAAAGTCGGCGAAGCACTTGTGTTCGCCGCCGGGATGGTTTGGCAGGTCGGATGGAGTCTCGTGCTCGGGTTCGTGCTGTCGGGTGCGGTGCAGGCGCTGGTCTCGAAGGAGCGGATGCAGCGCGTGCTCGGGCGCGATGGGATCAGGGAGATCGCGCTGGCGACGGGGTTCGGGGCGGCGAGCTCGTCGTGCTCGTATGCGGCGGCGGCGATGAGCAAGACGCTGTTCAAAAAGGGCGCGGCGCTCGTGCCGAGCCTCGCGTTTTTGTTCTCTTCGACGAATCTCGTGATCGAGCTGGGGATCGTGCTTTGGCTGCTGATGGGGTGGCAGTTCACCGCGGCGGAGTGGATCGGCGGGCTGGTGCTGATCGCGATCATGACCGTTTTAGTGAAGCTGACCTATCCGAAGCGGCTCGTGGAGGAGGCGCGGCGGCACGTCGACGAGGCGACCGGGCACGAGCACGGGTCGATGGAAGGCGAGGGCGGCTCGCTGATCGAGCGGCTGCGGAATCCGGCGACGCGCGTGGCGATCGCGCAGAACGCCGTGATGGACTTCTCGATGCTGTGGAAGGATCTGCTCGGTGGGTTCCTCATCGCCGGCGCGCTCGCCGCGTTCGTTCCGGACGGTGCGTGGAGATCGCTGTTCCTCAACGGTGCGCCGGCCGGCGTGCAGCTGGTCGGGAACGCTCTCGTCGGGCCGCTCATCGCGATCGTCTCGTTCGTGTGCTCGATCGGGAACGTCCCGCTCGCCGCGGTGCTGTGGACCAGCGGGATCTCGTTCGGCGGCGTTCTCGCCTTCCTGTACGCCGATCTGATCGTGCTGCCGCTGCTCGACATCTACCGCAAGTACTACGGCTGGCGCATGATGCTCTACATCTTCGGGGTCTTCTTCGCGACGATGGTTTGGGCCGCGCTCGCGATGGACGGCGTGTTCTCGGCGCTGCATCTCGTGCCGCGCCCGAACCCGAACATCCGTCACGACCTCACGATGTTCTCGTTCAACTACACGTTCTATCTCAACCTGGCGTTCGGCGCGCTCGCGCTCTATCTATGGCGCCTGAACGCGGCGCATCCGATGGAGCACGGCTGCCACGGCGAGCACGACGCCGCCGAGCACGCCGCGGTCCTTTAGGCGGCGGCGACCGGAACGGCTTCCGGCAGCGCCGAGCTCCGGCGCGGCGTAGCGAGGACGGTGCGCAGGCGTTTCCGCATCGGCTCCTCGACGGCGTGGAACAGTGCGAAGCTGAGCGCGAGGCTGAGCCCGAGCGCGACGGCGAAACCGAGAACCGGCCGGCTCCAGCCGAGCGTCCCGCCGACGACGGCGACGATCGGCCAGTGGATCAGATAGAACGCGAAGCTCGCACGGCCGAGCGCGACGAACGGCCGCCACCGCAGCAGCCGTGAGAGCGCGCCCGCCTCGTGCACGAACACCGCGATCAGCAGCGCCCAGAACGGCATCAGGAAGAGCGAGTACCGCAGCGCCTCGGTGACGTGCGGTGAGATGGCGATCGCGAACGCGATCGCGCCGAGGGCGAACAGCTCCAACGCCGTGGAGCGCGTGGCGAGCGCGCTCAGCACGCGCGAACGTCGTGCCGCCGCGGGAGCCGCGGGTGCCGCGGTCGAGCGCAGGAAGGCGATCCCGAGCAGCATCCCCGCGATGAAGTCGACCAGCCGGATCGGCGGGAGCACGTACGCCGTCCAGACGGCGGTGCGGTGCGGGATCAGCGCGACCGCGAGCTCGATCGCCCAGGGCATCGCGGCGGCGATCCAGATCGTGAGCGGCGCGCTCCTGCCGAACGAGCGGAGCAGCGAGCGCAGCACGAACGGGAAGACCGCGTAGAAGAACATCTCGGTCGAGATGCTCCAGGCCGGCGCGTTGATCCCGAGATAGATCTTCTCGTCGGGGATCCACGACTGCACGAGCAGCGCCTGCGCGACGAGCGCGAGCTGGCGCGTCGCCGCGCCCGACATGTCCCACGTCGTCCCGCCGAAGCGCCACAGCACGAGCGCGGCGAAGACCATCGCGACGAGGTGGACCGGATAGATGCGCGCGATCCGCGCGGCGTAGAACTCGCGCAGCGCGCCCCAGGCTGTCGCGCCGTCGAACCGCCGGTGATACGTGTACGTCAGGATGAAGCCCGAGAGCAGGAAGAAAAAGCCGACCCCGCTGTGCCCGAGCGCGTACCGCGATCCGAAGTTCGCGGTCGGCGTGCAGTGGTAGACGAAGACGAGCAGCGCGGCGAAGAAGCGCAGCGCGGTCAGCGCGTCGAGCTCGCGGCGCGCGTTCGCCTCGTTCATGCGGTCAGCGTTCCGAGACCGGCACGCCGAGCGCCGCCGGCGGGTTCAGCAGCCGCAGCGCGAGCCAGGTGAGCATCCCGCCGATCGCGACCAGCGCGAGCGGGTCGAACCCGAGCAGCGGCGAGACGAAGAACAGCGGCGCGATCAGCGCGAGCGCGAGCAGCAGCCGCGTGCGCGCGCGCTCGCCGAGCCGCGACGCGGTGTACGCGATCATCGGCAGCGCGAGCACCGCGTCGTACGCCCATGCGTGCGGGCTGAGCGCGAGCCCCGCGAGGCACGCGGCGCAGGCGGCCTCCGTCGCCGCGACCCGGCGCAGCGCGGCGACGCACGCGACCGCGGCGAGCACGACCACGCCCACCACGAGCGCGGGATCGGCGCCCATCCGAACGAGCACGCCGGGCAGGCTCACCGCGAACGGCGCGTTCACGCCGAAATCACCGGCGGCGAAGCGCCCGATCAGCTGCACGTAACGCACCGGCCACGCCCAGTCGCCGCCGCTCGCGGCAGCGCTCGCGACGTACCACCCCGCGCCGATCCCGCCGACGATCGCGAGCTCGCGAACGCGGCGCCGCGCGAGCAGCAGCACGATGAACGGGACGGCGTACGTCGGCTTGTAGAGCAGCAGTCCGATCGGCACCGCGGTGAGCGCGGCGGACCGCGCGGCGACGCCCGCGATCGCGAGCTGCGAGAGGAGCAATCCCAGCGGCGCGTTCTGCCCGGCGATCGCGGCCGCGTACACGACCGGCGGCCACAGCACGAACGTCGCGACGGCATCGCCGCTTCGCCAGCCGAACGTGCGCGCCGCGACGACCCCGGCGATCGCCGCGCAGAGCAGCATGAGCACGGCGTCGAGCGCGAAGCTGACGGCGAGCGGCATGTGCGCGAAGGGAACCAGCACCCACGCGGCGCCCGGCAGATAGAAGAACGCCTGCCACGCTTCGGGCGGGTCGAGCAGCGCGCGCGTCCCGGCGAGCGACCCGGCCGACGCGAAGACGCGCCAGTCGCCGCCGCCGTGCCGCACCGACCAGACGCTCGCGCAGGCGAGCGCGAGCGCGACGGCGCCGCACCACGCCCACAACAGCGGGCGCAACGGCAAGAGCCGCCCGCGCAGCGTCTCTTCGCGCGTCCGGATCCGCACGCCGACGAGCGAGCCGTTCACGGACGGACGTCGGCAAGAACGGGCCGCCGGCGGGCGCCCGCGAGCAGCGCCGGGCGAACGTACAGCGCGGAGACGCGATCGGACGCGACGCGCCGCCACTCGCCGTGACGTTCCGCGAGCAGGCTGTCCAACGGACCGTCGCGGCGCACCAGCACGGCGTCGATCCGCTCGCGGTCGAGCACCGCCGCCCAGCCGCGGTTTCCGTCGATCACCCGGCGGTACTCCCGCCACAGCGGCGCGGGGTACGGATCGCAGCGGCCGTCGATGAAGAACCGCGCCGGCGTGTCGAGGAACACGCTGCACCACGCGAAATCCTCGCACAGCACGCGCGGCGTCCCGTGCGCCTGCGCGAGCAGCGCGCGCGCCGTCCCGTGCGGCAGCACGTCGTCGGACGCCGGTCCCTTGATCCACGTGATCGCCGTGATCGTCGCGCCGCAGCAGACGACCGCGATCACCGTCATCCACGCGAAGCGGCGTTCGGCAGGCGCCGCCGCCGCCGCGACGCCGGCCGCGCGCGAACGCAACGGCAGGGCCGCGAACGCGATCGGCGCGGCGACGAACGCGAACACCGGGATGTTCCGGATCGCCGAGAACAGCAGCACGCCGAACGCGACGACGAGCAGCCGGTCGCGCACCGAGGCGCGGACGCCGAACGCGACGAGCGCCAAGACCAGCGGCAGCGCGGCGACGCCGAACACGAACGTGCTCGTGCTGGTCGCGCCCCATTCCGCGATCGACTGGCGAATCGGGCTCGTCGAGAGCTCGACGGTGTAGCGGACGAGGTCGGTGCCGAACGGCGTCATCAGCGTCGCGAGACCGCAGGCGAGGGCGAGCAGCACCGAACGCCGCACCGCGGCGGACCACGCGCGGTCGCGCCACAGCGCGGCGACTGCGAATACCGTCGCGACGGCGGGCGAGAGGAATGCGCTGGCGTGCAGGTTCGCCCACATCGCGGTGACCGGCACGGCCGCCCACGCCCACGGTCCTTCACACTCGAGCAGCGTCACCACCGTCGTCAGGCCCGCCCAGCCGAGGACCTGCGCGCGCACGCCGAACGACTGCACGGTCGAGATCCCGCACAGCACCGCCGCAGCCGAGGCGCCCGTCACCGAGACGCCGCGCCGCGCGCAGCGCAGCACGACGGTCGTCAGCGCAACGGCGACGGCGAGCGCGCAGATCAGCGGGACGAGCCAGCCGGCGCCGTGATCGCCGCTCCACGCGAGCAACGTCGAGAACAGCCACTCGTGCGGGGTCCAGCGCGCGCCTTCCGCGGCGAACGCCTCGTGGCCGAGCGCCCGCGGGATCGCGTGGTCGTGCAAGACGCGCTCGCCGAGCCAGCGCTGCCACAGCAGATCGCCGTCACGCGGCGGCAGGCGCAGCGCGAACGCCGTCTGCCACGCGACGACGACGCCGACGCACGCCCACGGGATCAGCGCCTCCGGATCGCTCGCGAGACGCCGCCACGCGCGCATCACGGCGCACCAGCCTTCGCGACGGTGCCGGCAGCGCCGGCGCGGAACGCCGTGCCGCGCGCGCGCACGAGATCGCCGAACGCCGCCCAGGCGATCGCGGTCAAGCCGCAGGCGAGGCCGGCCATCGTCGGGATGCGCAGCCATTGCATCATCAGCGAGGGGCGCGCGAGCGCGACGCGCGAGAAATCACCCCAGCTCAGCTCCGCGAGCGCGTTCGGCGGATACGCCCGAGCGACGAAATGCGCTTCGGTGGGGCCGAACCCGGCGACGGCGAGCGCCAGCAGCGACACGCCGATCGCGGCGGCCGCGAGCGCGAACGCCAAGCCCGCACGCCGCCCGAGCGTCAGCGCGCCGAACGCGCCGGCGAACACCGGCGAGAGCCCGGCCAGGATGCTCGCGCCCATCACGTTCCACGGAATCATGGCCAGCGCGATCCCGCTCGCGGCAAGCGCGCGCACGCGCGGATAGCGCACGTACGCGTACAGCACCGCCGGGAACGCCACCGCAAGCTGCTGGAAATGCACGTGGACGCCGCCGAACATCGCGAACGCCGGCGGCACGATGATCATCACCGCGGCGTCGCCGGTCGTCTTCTTCAGCCGCAGCGCGACGAGCACGCCGAGCACGGTCATCGCCGCGAACATCAGCTCGCCCGCGCGAATCGCCGCCGGCGCCGCGACGCCGAGCGACGTGAGCACCGAGGTCAGGCTGAACTGCCATTCGTAGACGTTCGCGAGCGCGTGCGCCGGAACGACGTCGCGCACGTACGAGAGCGCCGTCGCGAGCCCGAGCGCCGCGACGCTCGCCGCCGCGAGCACCGCCCCGCACGCGATAACCGGGATGCGCGCGCGCGGGAACGCGACCAGCATCCCGGCCAGCGCCGCGAGCGCGACGTGCGGCTCGATCGTCGCGAACGCCGCGCACGCCGCGGCGGCCCACCACTGCCCGCGCCGCACCAGCAGCGCCGCACCGGCGAGCGCCGCGAACACCAGCGGCACCGGCTGCCCGACGTAGAACGTCACCGTCGCCGCGATCGGCGCGAAAACGAGGTTCAGCAGCAGGCTCGACGCGCCGGTGACGCGCCGCAACAGCTCGACCGCGAGCGCGAGCGCGGCGACGAGCAGCGCTCCCCAGCACACCGCGGCGAGCGGGAACGGCAGCAGCGCGAACGGCACGAACAGCAGCAGCGCGTACGGCGGCAGCGGCGCGGGGAGCGCGACCGGCTTGAGGAACGCCGGCTCCTCCGGCGGCCCCGCCGTCGCCTCGCACGAGCGCAGCGGCTCGTTGAGATACGGGTTCGCGCCCTGCGCGACCGCTTTCCCCGCGCAGTAGAACGCGCGGAAATCGCCCATCACGTAGGTCGGACCGTGCGTCGCGTTCAGCAGCAGCATGGCGGCGAAGAGCGCCGGCGCGATCGGCGCGCTCAGCGAGCGCCGGAGAACCGAACCGCTCACTCGCCCAGCACCGCGTATCCGGTGCGCTGCACGCCGCTCCCGCTCGGCACCGTGATCCCGCCGCCGTTCATGGAGATCGAGTTCGCGATCAGGAGCGAGATCGACGGCAGGTTACCGTTGAACGTGAAGTTGGACGACGGCGCGTAGAACGCGCCGGTGATCTCGACGTCCGCCGGAACGCCGTTCTTGATGAACGGGCCCGTGTTGCCGGGCGGCTGGTAATAGACGAGCCCGGCGGTCGGCCCGCTCGTCGGCGGCGACATGATGAACGTCGCGTTTCCGTTGATCACGATCCCGCCCGTGCCGAAGTTGACGATCGTGACGCCGTTCCCGGTGAAGTTGCTGCTCGATACGCCCTGATCGAGGACGAAGACCCCGGACTGCAGCACGATCGTCCCCGTTAGCTGCGTGCAGTACTCACCCGGCGGGAGCGGGTTCGGTGCCGGGTACGGCTGACAGCCGGTGTGCAGCAATCCCGGGTGATTCGTGGCGAGATCCGCGACGTAGGCGCACCCCGGAATGGTCGGACAGGGATCCGTCACGGGGACGGTCTTCATCGGCTGGCCGAGCGGGTACGTCCCGCCGCTCGGCCCCGCCCCGACGTACCCGATCGTCTGCGCGTCGACGTTCGCGTTCCCGGTGATGACAAAGTCCTTGTTGGTGACGAGGCCGCAGTTCGGGACCGTGGCGCCGCCCCCGCCGCCGCCGTACAGCGTGATGTCGCCGCCGAGCGCGTAGACGCAGAAGTTTCCGTTCGGGTTCAGCAGCCCGACGGCGCGCACGCTCATCCACTCCGAGAGCCCGAAGACGTTGCCGAAGAAGATCGGCAGCTTCTTGCGGATGATCACCTCGACCGCGTTGCTGCGGCCGCTGTAGTTGCCGCTCGACGGCGGGGTGTTGACGGCCACGCTCGTCGTCGTGCCGCCGTCGTCGGTGAACCCGTTCGCCGTGGCGTCGGCGACCGCCGCCGAGGTGACGTCCGCGGCCGAGGGATAGGCGAGCTCGCCGGCGCCGGCGATCGCCGCGCTGTCCGCGGCCGACTGCGCGATGCGCTGGTCGTAGCGCCACACGCCGACGTCGACCGCCAGCGCTGCGGCGCCGCACAAGATCATCATCGCGATCGCGAACAAGGGCATGACCTGCCCGCGTGCGCGCGCGCTCAGCGAGCGACGCAGAAGCGCGGCGCTCACTCGGCGAGCACCCCGTATCCGGCGCGCTGCAGACCGCTCGGGCTCGGCACGGTGATTCCGCCGCCGTTCATGCGAATCGAGTTCGCGACCAGCAGCGTGATCGAGGGCAGATCGCCGTTGAACGTGAAGTCGGAGGTCGGGGCGTAGAACGCGCCGCTGATCTCGACGTCCCCCGATGCGCCGTTCTTCGTGAAGGGCGCCGTGTTGCTCGGCGGCTGATAGTAGACGATACCGGCGGTCGAGCCCGTCGTCGGCGGCGAGATCACGAAGGTGGCGTTGCCGCTGAGCGTGATCCCGCCCGGGCCGAGGTTGTAGATCGTCACGCCGCTTCCGGTCAGGTTGCTGCTCGCGATCCCTTGGTCGAGCACGAACAGGCCCGGCTGGAGCGTCACCGTCCCGGTCAGCTGCGCGCAGTACTCCCCGGGCGGGAGCGGGTTCGCCGCCGGATACGGCTGGCAGCCGGTGTGCAGCAGCCCGGGATGGTTCAGCGTGAGGTCGGCGAGGTACGCGCAGCCGGGGATCTGCTGGCACGGGTCGGTGACCGCGACGCTCTTCATCGGCTGGCCGAGCGGGTACGAGCCGCCGCCGGGACCGTTGCCGACGTAGCC
>DATAQE010000157.1:0-49793 GCA_036264835.1 Candidatus Elarobacter sp. | reverse complement strand
CCTTGCCGTCCGCGTCCACGATCTTCGCTTCCGACGTCGCGCTGCGGCGGCCGCTGTGCACCACCCGCGCGTCGGCGAAGACCTTTCCGGTTGCCGCCGTCACGGGCTTGTGAAAGCGCGTGTGCAGGTCCATCGTCGTCGCGACGCGGCCGGCGGGCAGCAGCGACTGCACGCTGGACCCAAGCGCATTGTCGAGCAGCGTCGTGATGATCCCGCCGTGGACCGAGCCGATCAGGTTGTAGAGCTCTTCGTGCGGCTGCATCGCGAAGACGACGTGGCCGCGCTCGACCGTCTCGAGCGAGAAGTTCATCCAGCGCGTGATGTTGGTCGTCGGCACCTCGCCGCGCTTCATGAGCTCGAGCGCGTCGAGCCCGTCCATGCGACGGAAGATGTCCATCGCATGCGGGTAGGTCTTGGTCATGCGACCGGGACCGCGGCTTTCTCGTGCGTCTCCAGCGACTCGAGGTACTTCTCGACGTCGATCGCGGCTTTGCAGCCGGAACCCGCGGCCGTGACGGCCTGCTTGTAGCGGATGTCGTACACGTCACCGGCGACGAACACGCCCTCGATGTTCGTGCGGACGCCGTCCTCGCTGACGATGTAGCCGGCCGCGTCGAGGTCGAGCTGGCCGCGGAAGATCGCCGTGTTCGGGTCGTGCCCGATCGCGATGAAGAGCGCGTCGGCGTGCAGCACCGATTCCTCGCCGGTGACGAGGTTCTTCAGCTTCAGCGCGGCGGTCGCGTCCTCGCCGAGCACCTCTTCGACCGCGGTGTTCCAGATGAAGCCGATCTTCGCGTGGTTGAGCGCGCGGTCGGCCATGATCTTCGAGGCGCGCAGCGCGTCGCGGCGGTGGATCACCGTCACCTTGCGCCCGAAGCGGGTGAGGAAGAGCGCCTCTTCCATCGCGGAGTCGCCGCCGCCGACGACGACGATGTGCTTCTCGCGGAAGAACGCGCCGTCGCAGGTCGCGCAGGTCGAGACCCCGCGCCCCCGCAGCCGCGCCTCGCCGGGGATGTTCAGCCAGCGCGCGCTGGCGCCGGTCGCGACGATCACGCTGTCGGCGGTGTACTCCTCCTCGGCGGTGCGCACCACGAACGGCCGCTTCGAGAAGTCGACCTCGGTGACGTCGACGTTGTGGATGACCGAGCCGAAGCGCTCGGCCTGCGCCCGGAACGCCTCCATCAGCTCGGGCCCCATGATCCCGTCGGGGAAGCCGGGGTAGTTCTCGACCTCGGTGGTGAGCATCAGCTGCCCGCCGTACATGTGGCCGGCGAAGACGAGCGGGGCGAGATTCGCGCGGGCCGCGTAGACGGCGGCCGTCAGGCCGGCCGGTCCGGAGCCGATGATGACGACCTTGGCGTGGGTGGGGGCGGGCATTCCGCCCTCTTCAACCCGCCCCGGGTTGCGTCCGGTTCGCCGGTCGGCACGGGCCGGCGGCCTTACGGAACGACGACAGGAGATTGACCGACCCGTTACGCCCGGCCCCAGGCCGACGGAGCACGCGCGTCGGAAGTCGTCGGCACATACCTGCCAAGTTTCCAGACGGGGCGTTTTTCGTGTTCACTCGCATCGTCGTCACGGCTGCCGTGGCGCTCTCCCTCGCCGCACCGTGCGCGGCGCAGACCACCTCGCCCGCCACGCCGTCCACGACGACGCCGGCGACCGCGCCGGCCGGGGCTCCGGCGGCGCCCGCCGTGGCGGCCGGCAAGACCGAGATCGGCTCGGGCGACCTCATCTCCGTCGCGATCCAGCAAGACGTCGGCTCGCGCATCTCGAGCGAAGGGGACACGTTCGCCGTCCTCACGCTCTCCGATTACTACGTCCGCGGCAACCTCGTGCTGCCCAAGGGCTCGCCGGGCTACGGCGTGATCACGCACCTCAAGCGCGCCGGCAGCTTCCACGCGGGCGGCGAGATGACGTTCACGGTGAAGCGGCTGATCGCGCCCGACGGCACCGAGATCGCCGTCGAGACGAACGGCGCGACCGCCGACGCCGACAAGACGACTGAGAAGAACGGCAGCGAAGTCGGACAGTACCTGATGTGGGGCGTCGGGATGTTCGCCAAGCGCGGCAACGACATGCTCGTGAAGAAGGGCGCGACGTTCCACGTCTCCACGATGCAGGCGAAGGACGTCCCGGTGATCGCGCTCGGCACGGCGCCGGCGCAGATCAACCCCTCGCTAGTCAAGCACCAGTAAGGTCGCCGGCGCCCGGGCGCGGAAGCGTCCGGGCGTGCTGACCGCAGGCTGGCCGCGCATCGGCCTCGAGGACGATCCCGGTGACGTGCTCCGCAAGGCGATGCGCGGCGTCCGTCTCGACGCGCCCGAGCTCGGGCGCCGAACCGGGATCGACGCCGGCGCGATCGCCGCCTGGGTGAAAGGCGACGGCGTCCCGAGCGAAGACCAGGCGCGCGCGCTGGCGACGGTGCTGCGCCTCGATCCCGGCAAGTTCGCCGACACGTGCGCGCGCCGGTGGTATCCCGGCGCGGAGGTGCCGCCCGACGTGCGGCACCATCCGCACGATCCGCATCCCTCGAACGGCTATCTCTTCTTCCTCGAAGACGGGAAGACGGCGGCGATCGTCGATCCCGCCGGTCTGCCGAAGACGCTGCTCGACGCGGTGAACGAGGGTCCGTACGCGCTGCGGTACATCCTCATCACGCACAAGCACGCCGACCACTGCGATGCGACCGCCGACGTCGCGCGCGCGTTCCCGAACGCCGAGATCGTGATGCACCAGGCCGATTCGAACGCGATCGGCGGCCTCGCGAAGCGCGCGATCCCGATCGCCGACGGCGACGAGCTGCCGTTCGGCGATGCGGCGGCGATCCGCATGCTGCACACGCCGGGCCACACCGACGGCTCGTCGTGCTTCCTCTTCCGCTCGACGGTCTTCAGCGGCGACACGCTCTTCGCCGGCTCGGTCGGCGGGCTCTTCGCCGACATCTCGACGTACGACGACCTGCTCGCGAGCGTCCGCTTCAAACTCTTCGCGCTAGGCGACGACACCGTCGTGATGCCGGGCCACGGCCCGCCGACGACGATCGGCGAGGAAAAAGCGCACAACCCGTTCTTCTGACGATGGCGCACACACCGGACGACGTCGACCAGAAGAAACGGGAACCTCGCGGTGAGCTCGCGGCGCTGCTCGCGGAGTTCCTCGGAACGGTCATCGTGACGCTGGGTACGGTCGCGCCCGCGGTGATCGCGCGCGGGCTCGGGATCAAGCTCGGCTACGCGGTCGAGACGGGAACGACCGGTGTCGCGACGATGATCGTGATCTACTCCTTCCGGTACGTTTCGGGCGCGCACACGAACCCGTGCACGACCCTCGCGTTCGCCTTGAACCGCGACTTCGCGTGGGCGCGGGTGCCGGGCTACGTGGTCGTGCAGTTCCTCGGCGCGATCGCGGCCGGCGGGATCGTGGTCGCGATCTTCCATGCGCCAAGGAGCTCGTTGCTCCCGCAGATGCAGCTCGGGACGTGGCCGGCCTTCTGGCTCGAGATCGTCCTCACGACCATCGCGATCGTCGTCGCGCTCTCGACGGCGAGCGTCGCACGCTTCATCGGCCCGGAGGCGGCGATCGCCAACGGCGCGACGACGGTGATCGACCGCTGGATCGGCGGCCGGATCTCGAGCGGCTCGATGAATCCCGCTCGTACGCTCGGCCCCGCGATCGTCGCCGGCGGCTTCGGCGACTGGTGGGTCTTCGTCGCGGCGCCGCTCATCGGAACGGCGATCGCGGTCGCGCTGGTCCGGGCGATGTGGAAGGATCCCGAGCGCTGATGACGCGCTCGCGCTAGCGAGCGATCAGGTAGGTCGCCGTGACGCGTGCACGGACCGCGATCGCCGGCGCGGGAGTTCCCTCGGCGAATCCGGAGACCGTGGTCGTCCACGGGGAGCTCGGCCCGGCGTCGACCTCGTTCGGCTCGATCGACAGGCGCTGTACGGCGCCCAAGCGCACGCCGGCGGCGCGCGCCGCGACGTCGGCCCGCGTGCGCGCGTCCCGCACCGCGCGCACGACCGCCTCGCGATACGCGGGCTCGCGGTCGCGCAGCGCGTACTGCACGCCGCCGCCGACAGTCCCGGGTGCGTCGCGAACGGCGGCGAGCACAGCGGGCAAGGTCTGCATCGAGGCGACCCCGATGCGGATGTTCCGGTACACCGCGAACATCGGCCCGGGCGCCGGCGTGGCGGGGGCGGGCGTCGTACCGAAGGGATGCGGCGTCGGCATGGCGCGGGAGACGGGGGTCGCCGCGAGCGATCCGGCCTCGGTGATCTCCGACGCGCGGATCCCGAGCGCGGCAAGCTTCGCGCGCAGCGCGGTGACCGCGTCCGCCGGCGCCTGTGCGGCGCTCGCGTCGCCGACCGCCGGTCCGCGAAGGACGACCGTGACGGTCGCGCTGTCGGGCGGCTGCATCACCGTCGCGACGGTAGAGATCACCAGCACCGGCTTGCCCGCGACGATCGTCGCCGTGGGCTGCGCGTCGAACTCGACCGAGAAGATGTAATCCGCGGCGATCGGCTGACACTGCCGGATCTCGGTCTGATACGTCGAGGCGCGCGCCGCGGCGAGCGCGGCCGAGTTCAGCACGGCGCTCGGCGAGCTTTGGATGCGTGTGCCGATCACGCGACTCAGCTGGTCAAGGCTCACGATCACCTGGACGGTTCCGCTGATCCCTTGCTGAGCCGCGAACGCCGGCGTGTCGGGCGAGACGGTTCTCAGGACGTGGGCCGCGACATTCGGGCGCGCGCAGCTCGGGGAGGCCGGGACCGGCGCCGGCGTCGTGCTCGGCGCCGGCGATTGACCGGTCGCGGCGAGCATGAGCGCTAGTGCGACGCTAGTCCGCAGGCGGCGGCGCAAGCTCTTCACGGTCGACGGTCGCCTTCACGGTCGGCTTTGGTTGGGCGGCGGAGGACGCGTCGCGCTCGACGAGCTCCGCGAGCGCCGCGGCGCGCGCTTGCAGCGAGATCGTCCGCTCGCGCGCGTCGTCGAGCAGCGTCCGGATCTCGGCGTGCTCGTTGTTGACGCCGGCGATCGCGCCGTGCGCGGCGATCCCCGCTTTCGCGGCGGCGACGCGCGCGCGGGTGAGGTCGCGCTCGGCGCGGAGCGCGTCGGCGCGGCGGCGCAATTCGTCGGCCGCGGCGGCGAGCGCGTCCTCGCGGCCGCGCAGCTCGCCGATCTCGGCGCGGAACGCCTCGACCGCCTCGGGCTGCGTCCCGCTGCGCTCGTACGCGCCGAGCTGCATCTCCAAGCGCTTGCGCGCGGTGAGCAGCTCGACGAGGTTGCGGCGAACCTCGTCGACGATCTCGAGCTGCGTCCGGTACGCGGCGTCGACCGAGGCGGCAGGGTCGTCGAGGCGCGCGATCTGCGAGCGCGCCTCGCCTTGCAGCAATCGGACGATCCGCGTCCAGAGGCTCACTTCGTCTCGACCTGCGCCGGCGTCTTCACGATCGCGCCTTCGCCGTTCGGCGCGGGCGGCGTGGTGAAGTCGCTGCCCGACTTCGTGCGCGCCAGGAGGTTGCGCGCCATCTGCATCCCCGCGACGCCTTGCGTGACGACCTTCGCCAGCATCTCCGAGACTCCGTCGGCGCCGTTCATCACGATCATCTGATCGATGTTGCTGAACGCCTTGGAGCCCGCTTCGACGATCGCCGGCCAGTGCTCGGCGAGCTGCTGCGCGATGACCGCTTCCTGGTTCTGCGCGAGCGCCTCGGCGCGCGCCTTGATCGCGGCCGCTTCCGCCAGACCACGCGCGTTGATCGCGTCGCCCTCCGCGGTACCGCGGGCACGGATCGCAGCGCCTTCCGCCTCGCCGATCATCTTCGTCTTCTGCGAGTCGGCGTCGGCGGCGAGCTTGATCCGCGTCGCGTCGGCCTGCGCCTGCAGCTCGATCTGCTTCGCGCGCGCCTCCGCGGAGGCGATGTCGGCGTCGCGCTGCGCGGTCGCGAGCGTCGTCTTCTCGTACGCTTGCGCATCGGCCGGACGGCGCACCGTGACGAGCAGCTCCTGCTCTTTCTTGTGCGCGTCGAGCTCGACGATCTTCGTCTCCTCGACGACGACCTGCTGGCGCGCCATCGCGTCGGCGAGCGGTCCCGCCTGTTTCGCCTGCGCGGCCGCTTTGTCGACCTCGGCCTGATAGCCGGCCTGCTTGATCTTGCTGTCGCGCTGCGCCTGCGCCTTGAGCGCCGCCGCTTCTTGCTCGCGCTGCGTCGCTTCCTGATCGGCCTGCGCGCCGGCGATGCGCGCATCGCGCTGCACGGCGGCAGCGTGCGGCTTCGCGAGGTTCTCGATGTAGCCGGTCGGGTCGTCGATCTCCTGGATCTGCAGCGAGTCGACGATCAGCCCCAGCTTCTCCATCTCGGTCCCCGACGCGCCGCGCGTCGCTTCGGTGAGCTTGTCGCGTTCGCGGATCAGATCTTCGACGGTCAGCGAGCCGCAGATCGCGCGCAGATGGCCCGCGAAGACTTGCTGGATGCGCTGGTCCATGCGGTCTTGCTGGTCGAGGAAACGCCGTGCGGCGTTCGCGATCGAGACGAAATCGTCGCCGACCTTGTAGATCACGACGCCCTTGATGTGAACCGGGATCCCTTGCTGCGTCACGCACGCGATCTGCAGCTCGGACTCGCGCAGATCGAGCGAGAGCCGGCGCACCGTCTGCACGCCGGGGATCACCAGCGTCCCGCGCCCGGTGACGATCTTGAACCCGAGCGAGTCGCCCGTCTCCTCGTTCGGCCGGTGGTGCAGGCCCGAGATGATGAGCGCTTCGTTCGGCTCGGCGACGCGCCACATCGCGCGGAAGATCACGACGAACAGTGCGAACGCAACGACGACGATACCGACGATCACGCCGACCGATGCACCGATGGTGGTTGTCACGTTTGTCCTCCAGCGCCGGGGCGATCACGCCTCGGCGACGATCACCGTCCTCGGCGGGTAGTACTCGACCACCACGACCCGGGTGCCGACCGCGATCGTCTTCGGATCGCAGGGGTACGCGTGGAAATGTTCGCTCCCGCCACGGACGGCGAGCATGATCTCGCCGACCCGGCCGGGACCGACGGTTCCCGTGACGCGCCCGACCTTCCCGATGACCTCGTCCGTGATGGCCTCCGACCTCCGCCTAGACGCCCGTCCGTACCGGACGGGATGAGGGAAGTTACGCCGGAACGGGCGGGGAAGCCCGTCAGCGCGCGGCGATCCGTACGATAGCGCTCGCTCCGTCACCCTGAACGCGCACCGTGGGCGCGGCGGTCGCGGCGGATTGCGGGATCACCTGGAACTCGATCACCTTCACGCCGGATTGCGGGAGCGCGACCGTCGTCCGGAACGGCGCGCACTGGCGGTCGCTGCAAAACGACGCGACCCACCGCTTCGGCAGCCCGGTCGCCTCGAGCGCGACGGTCTTCCCCGGCGTCCCGGCCACGACCAGCCGGTACTTGTAGGTGCTGCTCACCGAGCCCGGGAGATCCGGACCGGTCCACGGCGAGAGCGAGATCGCGGTCTTCCCCTGCGGGTGGGCAGCGTCGAGCGCGACCGTCGCCTCCTGCGCCTCCTCGAGGTACATCTCGTAGCGCGCGTCGGTCTTCGGCAGCTTCGAGGCCCACGCGGTCGTCTGCGCGAACGACGCGCGCGCTTTCGCGGTCTCGCCGGCCTTCGCGTAGGTGCGGCCTTGGTACAGGTACGCCCACGCGAGCTTGCGGATCGCCTTTGCGTCTGTAGGCTTGGCCTCGACCGCGGCGCGCGCGGTGCCGATCGCCTGCGAGAACGCGACCGCCGCGTCATCGAAGCGTTTCGCGTCGCCGGCGCTCACGCCGAGCGAGACCAGGTTGTCGACGGTGGGCTGGAGCTTCGCGATCTTGGTGTAGACGCCGGTCGCGCGGGCGTCGTCGCCCATCGCGTGCAGCGTCGTCGCGTAGCCGCCGAGCAGGTCGGTGTCGTCCGGCGCGAGCGCGAGCCCGCGCTCGTACGCGCCGATCGCCTCGGCGTACTGCTCGCGCGCGTACGCGGCGTCGCCCTGGAAGCGCGCGAGCAGCGCTTTGTCGGTGTCGCTCTCCGCCAGCGGCTCCAGCGCCTTGATCACCGCGTCGCGCAGCACGTTCTCCTCGGCCTGGATGCGCACGTAGTCGGTATCTCCGTCGACGCTCTCGGCCAGGTCGATCGCCGCGAGCACGCTCTGCGCGGCCTTGCGCACCGCGGCGGCGTCGCCGGTCAGCGTGAACTTCGCCGGGTCGAGCATCGCGTCGACCTTCTTCTGCGCGTCGGTCGCGAGGACGCCGTTCCGCCCCGCCTTCGCGTCCTCGATGAAGCCCGTGAGGATCTGTGGGGTGATGTTGCCGACGTAGCGCGCGCGCAGCACGCCGTCCGGCGAGATCACGAACGTGGTCGGGAACGCGCGCACGTCGTACGCTTTCGAGAACGTCTTCTCGTCGTCGGTCGCGGTGGAGTACGGCATCGGCCTCGCGGCGACGAACGCGCGCACGATCGGCGCGCGCTCGGTCGAGTCGACGCCGAGGAAGACGACGTCGCCCTTCGCGCCCAGCTTCTTCGCCGATGCGATCAGGTCGGGCGTCTCCTCGCGGCACGGCGGGCACCACGTCGCCCATTCGTTGAGCACCAGCGTCTTGCCGCGGAAGCCGGCGAGCGAGACGCGCTTGCCCTCGACGGTGACGAGGTGGAAATCGGGGGCGGGCGCGCCGACCTGCGGCCCGGTCAGGGCCAGCCCGGCGGCGGCGACGATCGCGTGCAGCATGCTCTCCTCTAAACGCGAACGTCGGTTTCGACGGTCGCAAGCGTTCGCCCGCCGCTGCTCGCATCGATGCGGACGTTGGCGCGCGCGTCGTGCGCGGTGATCGGGACGACTTGGAACTCGACGACCTTCACGCCCGACGGCGGCACCACGACCGAGGTGCGGAACGGCGCGCAGACGCGGTCGGTGCAGAACGATCCGATCCAGCGCCGCGGCAGCCCGCTGGCGGTGAGCGCGATCTTCGCGCCGGGTGCGCCGGTGAGGACGAGCCGGTACTTGTACGTGCTCGCGACGGACCCGGGGAGATCGGGGCCGGTCCACGGCGCGAGCGAGAGCGCGGTGGACGCGCCGTGCGCGACGTCCAGCGCGACGGTGCCTTCCTGCGCCTGCTCGACGTACCACTCGCGGCGCGGATCGTTCTTCGCGATCTGCTGCGCGGCGGCCGCGGCGCGCTCGAACGCCTCGCGCGCTTTGTCGCGGTTGCCGGCGGTGGTCTCCATGCGGCCGTAGTAGAGGTTCGTCCAGGCGAGCCTGACGGGGTTGCCGGCGGCGAGCTCGAGCGCGCGGCCGAAGCTCTGCTCGGCCTTCGCGACCTCGCCGGTCTTCGCGAGCGCGCGCGCCAGCGAGGCGTACGCGGCGTACGAGGGGCGGAGCTCGGCGATCCGCGCGTCGATCGCGGCGACGCGCGCGTCGTCGCCGAGGTGCGAGACCGCGTACGCCTGCCCCTCGAGCGCGCCGGTGTCGTCCGGCGCGTGCTTCAGCGCTTCGGCGTAGGCGGCGTCGGCCGCGGTCCAGTCGCCGAGCGCGGCCGCTTCGTCGCCGCGCAGCCGCGCGAGCAGCGCGCGATCGGCGTCGGACGAGGCGATCGGCGCGAGCGCGGCGATGGCCGCGGCGCGCAGCGTGTGCTGCTCGGCCTGCGTCTTGATGAGGTCGTGATCGCGTGACGGGTCGGTCATCGCCTCGTCCTGCAGATCGTCCGCCTTCGCGATCGCCTCGGCGGCTTTCGCGACGTTCGCGCGAACGCTCGCGGCGTCGCCGGTGAACGGGTACTTCGCCGGATCGAGCATCGCGTCGAGCTGCGCCTGGAACGGCGTCGTGAGCGGCGCGGTCCGGTTGCGCTGCGCGGCGGTGATGTACGCGTGGAGCTGCACGCGGGGCAGGACGTTGTCGGCGTGGCGCGCGCGCAGCACGCCGTCGGGGCCGATCACGAGCGTCGTCGGATAGTTGCGGACGTCGTACGCTTTCGCGAACTCGCCGTTCGCGCTGGTCACCGCCTGCGGATACGTGATCCCTTTCGCCGCGACGAACGCGCGCACGACGCTCGCCGGCTCGGTCGTGTCGACGCCGAGAAACGCGACGCCGCGGGGCGCGTCCGCTTCTGCTTCCGCGACGAGATCCGGCGTCTCCAGCCGGCACGGCGGACACCACGACCCCCACACGTTGACGACCAGCGTCTTCCCGCGATAATCCGCGAGCCGCACGGTCTTCCCGTCAACGGTCTTCAGCGTAAACTGGGGAGCAGGCTGCCCCACGACCGGCCCAGGCAACGACTCCGCCGACGCCCCGCCGCCCGCCAATCCGGCGACCACCACCGCGGCAATGAACGGAACGAGCGGCGCCGCTCGGACGATACGCCTCATACGAGACTGGGAACGCGCCGGCCGCCACGCTGGTTGCGACGGCCCTAGCCGCGCGGACCGCGACGTCATCGTGATCCTTGATGAAGAGCACCAAATCGGCCATATCGGCGTCGTCACCGGCCGCGTGGGGAGGGTCGACACTATGCGGATTCTCACCATCGTAGCGGAACATTTCGAGACTCTCATGGAGACGTGGAGCACCTATCACCGATGAAAACGAAGGTCGTCATGCCGACCCGCGCGGAGCTCGCCGAGGCGCGCCGGCGCGGCAAGGAAGCGGCGCGCGTCGAGCCGCGCGCCGAACGGATCTCGTATGACACCCGAAAGAAAGCGGTCGTGCTTCACCTTCGGCGCGGTGCGATCGTGTCTCTTCCGGTAGATCGCATACGTTGGCTCGAGGGCGCGAGCGTTCGGCAGCTGCGCGCGCTGTACGCGGACCGCGCCGGCGATGCGATCATCTCCGATGAACTCGACGTGCACATCAGCATCAACGGCCTGCTCAGCGATCTCATCGGGCTGACCGGTCCCGCCGCGATGATGGGGACCGCAGGCAGCGACGCAGCATCGCCCGCCAAAGCTGCGGCCGCAGGTGCGAACGGCAAACGCGGCGGTCGCCTTCCGAAGAAGACCGCCGCCTAAGGGTACTCCGGGCGCGTGCCTAGGTGCGCAGCTTCACGCCGGTTGCCGTCATGCGGAGGGCGACCGCGAAGGCTAAGGCGGCGAGGAGCGTGACGACCGTAAGGGAGAGCCAGAGCGGGGCGTCGCCGCGGCCGATGTAGCTGTAGCGCAACGCGTCGATCATGTGGAACATCGGGTTGAAGAGCGAGATCTTCTGCAAGACCGGCGGGAGCAGCGAGAGCGAGGTGAAGACGCCGCCGACGAAGACCAGCGGCGTGATGAAGAACGTCGTCAGCACCGCGATGTGGTCGAACTTCTCGGCGAGCAGGCCGAAGACGATCCCCAGCGCCGTGAAGAGCACCGCGACCAGCACGACCGTCACCACGTACAGGAACCAGTTCTGCGGAACAGCGTGCACCAGCACGATCCCCAGCACCGTGATCAGCAGCGAGATGAAGACCGCGCGAACGACGCCCGCGGCGACGTACCCGATCACCATCTCGGTCGCCGAGAGCGGCGCGATCAGCAGCTCCTGGATCGAGTTCATGAACCGCCCCTGGAACACCGACGACGAGCTCTCGCTGTACGTCTGGTCGATCACCTGCAGCATGATGAGCCCGGGGATCAGGAACTGCGAGTACGGGACGCCCTGCACGTTCTGGATCCGGCTCCCCAGACCGAGCCCGAAAATGAAGACGTAGAGCAGCGTCTGGATCACCGGCGGCCAGATCACCTGGTTGATGATCGAGAACGTCCGCACCATCTCGCGCTTCACCAGCGTCTCGAACCCGACCGCGTTCACGATCATCGGCGCGTCAGCTCCAGGAAGACGTCCTGCAGCGACCCGTCACCGACCAGCTTCTGCGTCGTCTCCAGCGCGACGAGGCGACCGCTCTGGATGATCCCGATCCGGTTGCAGAGCTCCTCCGCCTCTTCGAGGTAGTGCGTCGTGAGGATGATCGTCGATCCGTTCGCGTTGAGCTCGCGCAGCAGCGACCAGAGCTCCAGCCGCAGCTCGACGTCGACGCCCGCGGTCGGCTCGTCGAGGATCAGCAGCGGCGGCTCGTGGATCAAGGCGCGCGCGAGCGTGAGCCGGCGCTTCATCCCGCCCGAAAGCTTGGTGTAGACCTGCTTCGCCTTCGAGGCGAGGCCGAAGCGCTCGAGCAGCATGTCCGCGCGCCGCACGACTTCCTTTCCGTGCAGACCGTAGTAGCCGGCCTGGAAGATCAGCACGTCGCGGATGTTGAGGTAGCGGTCGAAGTTGTACTCCTGCGGCGCGAGGCCGACCTGGCGCCGCGCCGTCCGCCAGTCGCGCACGACGTCGTGGCCGAACAGCGAGATCGAACCGCTGGTGATCTTCGCGAGGCCGACGATCGCGTTGATGGTCGTCGTCTTCCCCGCGCCGTTCGGGCCGAGCAAGCCGAAGAAATCGCCCTCGCTCACGGTGAACGAGATCCCGTCGACCGCCGTGAAGTCGCCGTAGCGCTTCACGAGCCGGTCGATGCGCAGTGCGGGGACCGCGCCGTTCAGGGGCGCCGGAACGGCGCCGATCACGGGATCACCGCGCCGGGCGGGCCGAGCTTCGGATAGCGGTGGCGGTACAGCGTCGCGAGACGCTTCTCCAGATCGGGGATCGCGCTCTTGCGAAGCTGGCGCGCGACTTTCTCGACGTCGAACGGGACGCGGCGCGACTGTACTTCCCAGCCGCCGCTGCGCTGCGTGAGGATCGCGTAGTGCGCGTTCGGGTCGCCGTCCTTCGGCAAGCCCGCCGACGCGACGTTGACCAGCGTGCGCCCGCGCCAGACGCGCACGTACGCGAGGTGCAGGTGGCCGAACGCGATCGTGCGCTGCGGGACGCCGTCGAAGAAACGTTCGAGCGTGTCGTCGTACGCGTCGGGCCAGCAGTGCTCGTCGTCGTTGAGCGGGTTCGCGTGACAGACCAGCAGCCCGTCCTCGCCCTCGCCGAACGCGAGCGAGAGCGGCAGGTCGGCGAGCCAGCGCGTCCACTCGGCGCCGATCCGCGCGCGCGCCCATTCGACGCCGCGCGCGTCCTCCGGATCGAGCTCTGCGAGGCGGCCTTCGCCGATCATGCGGTCGGTGTTTCCGCGCAGGCACTGCGCGCCGGCGTCGCGCAGGCGCTTCAGCACGCCCTTCGGCCGCGGCCCGTCCATGCACAAATCGCCGGCCGCGACGACGACGTCGGCGCCGCCGCGCGAGGCGAGGTCCTCCAGGCAGCGGTCGAGCGCGTGAGCGTTGCCGTGGATGTCGGAGAAGATCGCTATTCGCATCGCGGTCAACCGCGCGCGATCATCCGCGCTTGAACGCGAGTGCGAGCGCGAACGGGCCGAAGCCGGCCTTGCCGAACTCCCACAGGTCGATCGCTTCGACGGAGATCTTCGCCCGGCGCAGCAGCGCGATCGACTCGCGGAAGCGCAGGTTCGCGAGCACGCGGCGTTCGCCGAGCGCGAGCACGCCGGCCGCCAGCTCCTCACCGCGCGGCACCTCGATCACCCGCAGATCAGTCGCCGGCACCAGGCAGACGCGGTCGGGCGCCGCGACGATCGTGTCCGACGCGACGACCGAGAAGACGTCGCGCAGCCGCGGGACGTCGTTCGCGACCGCGAGCTCGACGACGCGGAACCCTTGCTGCGTCGCGATCGCTTCGAGCTGCTTGCGCCCGAGCTCGTTCGAGCGCCGCCGCAAGCCCGCGCCGGCGCGCGGGACGCCGACGAAGATGCAGCCGGGCGCGATCGCGACGTCGGTCGCGTCGAGCAGCCCGGGCGCCTCGATCCGGCCGGCGATCGGGATGCCGAGCTCGGCGAGGTGCTTCTCGACCGCCGCGACCTCGGCGCGCCGCTCGATCTGCGAGGGCCGCGCAATGATCGCGCCGTTCGGGAGCACGATCGCGCAGTCCGCGACCAGCGACTCCGTCGCCGACTCGGTGTGCGGCGCGATCTCGTGCACCGTGACGCCGAGCGCGCGCAGCCGGCCGGTGAAGATCCCGTGCTGCTCCTGCGCGCGGTCGGCGATCGGCGAGGGCTCGCCCTTGATCGGCGGCAAGCGGTCGACCGCGGCGGAGGGCCGCAGCACGAGGGCGCCGGCGAGGGCGCCGGCGTCGGACGAGACATACGGGGCGGCGTAGGACTTCACGGTCACGGCTTCCGGCGGTTCGCCGGGGAGTTCCCGGGGTCCTGACCCAGCGCGCTTGTGGGAACACCGCACGCATGAGCCCACGCGTCGTCGCCGCCGTCTGCGCCGTCATCCCGGCGCTCGCCCTCACCCTCGGAGTCGCCTTGGTCGACCGGCTCGAGCCGCGGATCCTCGGGCTGCCGTTCGTCCTCGCCTGGATCGTCGCGTGGGTCCTGCTCACGCCCGCGTTCATGTGGGTCGCCTACCGGAGCACGCGCGCGTGAACGCCGGGGTCGCGCTCGGGATCGTCGCCGTCGTCGTCGTCGCGACGATCCTGCTCGGGCTGCGCGGCGTGCGCGGCGTCGCGATGGACCCGCAGGAGTACATCGTCGGCGGGCGCAGCATCGGCGCACTGCTGCTGTGGCTGCTGCTCGCGGGCGAGATCTACACGACGTTCACGTTCCTCGGCGCCGCCGGCTGGGCGTACGGCAAAGGGGCGCCCGCGTACTACATCCTCTGCTACGGGACGATCGCGTACATCATCTCGTTCTTCATCGCGCCGCCGATCCACCGGATCGCACGCGAGCGCGGCTACCTCACCGGACCGGATTTCTTCGCCGACCGCTACGGCAGCAAGGCGCTCGGCGCGCTCGTCGCGCTGCTCGGCTTCGTGATGCTCGTCCCCTACGTCACGCTGCAGCTGACCGGCTTGCAGATCCTCTTGCAGCTCGCTGGGTACGGCCGGCTCAACGCGCTCGCCGCGGTCGCGCTCGGGTTCTTCGCGATCGCGCTCTTCACGTTCGTCGCCGGGCTGCGCGGCGCGGCATGGGCGAGCGTCGCGAAGGACGGGCTCGTGCTCCTCGGCGTGATCTTCGCGGGGATCGTGCTGCCCTCGCAGTTCTTCGGCTCGCCGGCCGGCGCGCTGGACGCGGTGATCCGCGACCATCCCGGCTGGCTGGTGATCGCCGGTCCGTCCTCGCCGAGCGGGATCACCTGGGTGATCACGACGACGGTGCTGACGGCGTGCGGGTTCTTCATGTGGCCGCAGTCGATGGCCGCGATCTACAGCGCGCGGAACGAGGACGCGCTGCGCCGCAACGCGGTGTTCCTGCCGTTCTACCAGGTGATGCTGCTGCTCGTGTTCTTCGCCGGCTTCGCCGCGCTCGAGATCCTGCCCGGCTTGAAAGGCTCCGATGCGGACAAGTCGTTCATGCTGGTCGTGCAGCAGCATTATCCGGCGTGGGTGCTCGGCGTGATCGCGTCCGCGGGCGTGCTCGCCGCGCTGGTGCCGGCGTCGGGGCAGCTGCTGGCGGCAGCCAGCATCGTCGGGAAGAACGTGCTCGCCGATTACGGCTTCGCGCGCGACGCGGAGGCGCAGACGCGCGCGACGCGCTTCCTGGTGCTGATCGTCGCGCTCCTCGCGTTCGGGTTCTGGGCGCTGGCGAAGACGACGCTCGTCGGCCTGCTGCTGATCGGCTACAACGGGATCACGCAGCTCTTCCCCGGCGTCGTGCTCGGTCTCGCGGCGCGCCGCCCCCACGCGCTCGCCGTCGGTGCCGGGATCGTCACGGGGATCATCGCGCTCGTCTTCTTTGCCGTCGACCAAGCGCAAAAGGGCGGCGGTGTCGTCGCGCACAGCGTGTTCGCGCCAGTCAACACGGGGCTGCTCGCGCTCGTGCTGAACGTCGTGGTGCTGGCCGTGCTCTCGGTGGCCCTCAGGTCTTCGGGAGCAGCGCGATCCGCCCCGGTCCGGCGATGACGAGCGCCAGCGACGCGCCGACCGCATAGACGAAGTACTCGATCCCTTCGCCGCGCTGGTTCCCGGCGAAGTTCATGAAGAACCCGTTCGGCAGGTGGACGAGGATCGCCGCGCACGCCATGTCGATCGCGATCCCGAGTGCGACGAGCCGCGTGAGCACGCCGAGCACCAGCGCGATCGGCCCGAAGAACTCGACGGCGATCAGCAGATAGACCAGCACGACCGGTAGTCCCATGTGCGCGCTCAGCATCCCGACGGTCCCGGCGAGCCCGGGGCCGCCGAAGAGTCCGAGCGCTTTCTGCGCGCCGTGCGGCCAGAGCACCACCGCGACGGTGAGCCGCAGGATCAGCAGGGCGACGTCGGTGGCTCGCATGCCCGCATCGTACCACCGAACGCCGCCGGTTCATGGCGGCGCGCGCTCAGTCGCCGTCCCGATCCGGCTCCGGCTGCGTCCCGTCCACCACGGCGAGCGCTTGCGCGTAGAGCGCCGCCTGCAGCTTCCCGTACACGGCGGGCTTCATCGCGTAGCGCTGCCCGGCGAGCTTGTCGGCGCGGCGTGAGAGGTCGACGATCCGCGCGCCGCGCGCGGTGTCGGCGTCGGCGCTGCTCTGGTCCGTGCGCTCGAGCAGCGCCGCGATCCGTGCTCCCTCGGCGCTCGCGGTCTGCGCCGGGACCGGGATCATCTCGTACGGCGCCGCGTCGCCGCCGCTCGCCGTGAAGAAGTCGCTCATGTCGGTTGCCAGCAGGTCACCCAGCGAGAGCGTCCCGAGCCCGAGGATCTCCTCCGTCGTCTTCAGCACGCTGACCGTCGAGAGGTGGCGCGTTCCGACGTAGTGCCGCTTCGCGTACGGGCCGGCGACGATCGCGTAGGTGCGGTACTCGTCGACGTGATCGCGCGATGACTGCGCGTCGTCGGGCATCACGAACAGCGCGGTCTGCTTCCACGACGGAAGACGCGAGAGGTACTGCACGATCATCCCGAGCGCGCGGTCACCGTCGGCGACCTCCTCGGGGATCGGCGGGATGTTCGGCCCCGCGCCGGTGTGGTCGGCGGGGAGCCAGATGTAGGTGTAGCGCGGCTGGCGTCCTTGCGCGACCAGCGTGCCGTAGTCGCGGATGAACTCTTTCGCGCGGCGCTCGTCGCGGATGCGAAGGTTCCAGCCGGGATAGTTCAGGTCGACGTGTCCGTCGAGCACCGCCGGCGCGGGGACGTCGAGGCTGTAGAGCCCGCCGAGGCCCTGCACCGGCGCGTCGCGGTCCTCGGTGCTCACGAAGTTCGGGTCGTCGACCTTCGGGTCGAGCAGCGCGCCGGTCTTCGGGTCTTTCGCCGCCCCTTCGTCATAGCCGCTGACGCGGACGAGGTCGCCGTAGTCGCGGAACGGCAAACGGTGCCGCGCGAGCGCGTTGAAGATGTAGCCGAGCCGCGGGTAGTCTTCGGGGTCCTCGTTCTTGTTGACCAGCTTCCCGCGCCCGTTCTTGTCGAAGAGCGTGCGCTCGGAGTAGAGCGTCGCGATCCCGCCGGCGAAGAACTGGTGCCCCGCGTCGGACTCCTCGGCGTCGGCGAAGATGTTCGCGGCGAGGCCGTAGCGGCGGGCGAGAGCGTGCAGATTCGGCGTCACGCTCTCGCCGAACGAGACCAGCGAAGGATCGCCGTACGGCGCGCCGAGATCGCCGAGCATCGCGTCGAACGTCTTGTTCTCCTCGAGGATCACCACGACGTGCGTGATCGCCTTCGGGTACGCGGCCGGCGCGGCGAGGACGCGGCGCGTGTTCGCCAGCGCGTTCATCGTCGTCGACTGCAGCCGCACGCTCCCGAGCTCGATCTTCTGCAGCGTCGACCAGACCGCGTTCGAGTCGGCGAACTGCGGCGGGCTCGGCTCGCCGGTGAACCCCGCGTCGTGACCGAAGCCTTTCGTGTTCACCACGAACAGCGTGCGGTCGTCGCTCGAGAGCGCGAGCGCGCTCGGATACCAGCCGGTCGGGATCAAACCGAGCCGGTGCAGGTGCACCGGATCGCGCGCGTCGATCACCGCGACCGCGTTCAGCCCGGCGAGCGCGACGTAGAGCCGCGCCCCGTCGCGCGAGAGCGCGAGCGCCGCGGGCTGCGTGCCGTAGGGGCCTCGGTCGAAGAGCCGCAGCTCCGTCCCGCCGACGGCGCGGGGCGTCCCGCGCAGCGCGACCGTCGCGATGCGGTCGACGTTCGTCATCGCGACGTACGCGTACGCACCGTCCGGCGTCGTCACGATCGCGGTCGGGTGCGCGCCGCCGACGGTGCGCGCGCCGTCCGGCGTCTGGTCGAGCGCGAGCGGACCGTTCGCGAACGGCGGCGCGTCCTGCGGGAGCGCGGAGAGATCGCCGTTCGCGGCGATCCCGACGAACGAGAGCGCAGACGCGCGGCGGTCCGGCACGACGTTGCGGAACGGCGGCGAGGGCGCCGGCTGCGCGAGGTTCGCGTACCGCATCAGCCCTTCGTCGGTGACCAGCAGACGGTCGCCGGCGAGCGCCGCGCCGAACGGGAAGAACCCCACCGGCTGCACCGGTCCGCTCAGCGCGCGCGTCGTCGTGTCGATCGCACTGACCGTGTCGGCCGCTTCGTCGACCGCGTAGACGCGCCGCCCGTCGCGCGAGACGACGAGCGTCCCGGGATAGCTGTGGCCCTGATCGGCGTACGCGGGATCGTTCGGGACCGGCGGGACGATACTGTGCGTCGCATCGGGCGTGAGCCGCCCGTTCGCGTCGAGGTCGAACGCGTAGACGGTGTTCGACGGACCGCCCGACGCGAAGACCAGCGTGCGCGCGGCGTTCGTCGGATCGGCCAGCGCGACGAGCCCGACCCAGTAGGTCTCCTTCGGCCCGCGATACCGGTCGACGACGGTCATGGTCGCCGTGTCGACGACCGCGAGCGAGAAGCCGCCGGTCGCGCCGGGATCGACCAGCGAGCGCACCAGCCCTTCGCGCTCGTCGTCGTTCGTCACGATCGCGAAGCGGCCGTTCGGCGTGAGCGCGACGCCGAGCGCGTTCATCCCGGTTACCGCGCTCGGTCCGGTCGGCGTCACCAGGCGTCCCGACGGCAGTACCGCGTCGAACGTCGCGCCGCGCAGATGTCCGGCCGGGATGCTGCCCGCGGGCGCGGCGTAGGTCACCGGCGGGCGCGCGGCGGGGGCTCGATGCGCCGCCGGTGCGGGGTGCTGTGCGCGTTGCGGTGCGGCGAGCGCCGCACCGGGCGCGCCGACCGCGAGCGAGAGGAGCGCGGCCGTCGCAGCGCGGGTTCGGAAGGTCACGGCGGCGGCCTTTCCGCCCGCCGCCCGGGGGTTCCGCCCGGCGGTGTCGAGTTTACGGCGCGGCTAAGGCTCGGCCCAAACGGCGCGCCGCTTCGAGCAGTTCCGCGTCGCCGTGGTCGCCGAACGAGAGCCGCAGCGCGGGCGGGCCGCTGCGCGTCGGATAGAACGGGTCGGCCGGCATGACGAGCACGCCTTCGCGCGCGCAGGCGTCGAATGCGGCCTGCGTCGACCAGCGCGCGGGGAGGCGCAGCCAGACGTTCGTGCCGGCTTGCGGCGGGCGCACGTCGGCCCACGGCAATTCGCGCGCGAGCGCGTCGACGAAGAGATCGCGCCGCCGCCGGTAGAGCGAGCGCGCCGACTTCAGATGGCGCGGGTACGCGGGCGCGCGCAGGAAGCGCCACAGCGCGCGCTGCGTGAGCGTCGAGGTGAACGAGTCGGTGCGCACCTTCGCCGCCTCGATGTTCATGCGCAGCGCGCCCTTCACGCGCAGATAGCCGATGCGCAGCGCCGGGAAGATCGACTTCGAGAGCGACTCCATCATCACGACGCGGCCGTCGACGTCGTACGCGGCGAGCGGCGGCGGCGCGGGCGCGTCGTACGCGAACGTCCAGCCGGTCTGGTCTTCGAGCACGACGACGTCGTAGCGGCGCGCGAGCTCGACGATCGCCTTCCCGCGCCGCGCCGGGAGCACGGTCCCGGTCGGGTTCTTCGCGATCGGGCAGATCGAGAACAGGCGCGGGCGGTACTCGGCGAAGACGCGCTCGACGTCGTCGATTCGCACGCCGTCGACGTCGCTTCGAACCTCGACGTAGCTCGCGCCGCGCGCGTCGAAGACGCCGAGCGTCCCCGGATACGTCGGCGACTCGGAGGCGACGACGGCGCGGTCGGCGAGCAGCACCGAGGCGATCAGATCGGCGGCCTGCTGCGCGCCCGAGGTGACGATGATCTCGTCCGCCGACGCATCGCAGCCGCGCGCGTTCAGCGACTCGGCGAGCGTGGCGCACAGCTCGGGGTCGCCGGTGTTGGCGCGGTACTGCATCGCCTCGGGTGGATCGTCGGCGAACGTCCGCTGCATCGCGCGCCCGAACTCCGCCATCGGGAAGGTCTCGGGCGCGGGGTTCGCGCGGGCGAGCGAGATCGCGCCTGGCGCGGTCGCCTGCGCGAGCCGGTCCATCACGCCTTCCATCCGCTCGCCGCGCGAGAGCAGCGAAGGCTCCCAGGTGCGCGCGAACGGCGCTTCCTCCAGCGCGTCGTGCGGCGCGACGAACGTTCCGCGCCCGACGCGCGAGACGACGCGCCCGCGGGCGGCGAGCGTCTCGTACGCCTGCGAGACGGTCACCAGTGCGACGTCGAGATCGCCGGCGAGCGCGCGGATCGGCGGAAGACGTTCTTCGGCCGCCAGCTCACCGCGCTCGATCGCGGTCGCGAGCGCGTCGGCGATCTGCACGTACAGCGGCCTGGGATCGCGCGAGTCGAGCGCGATCGCGGGGATCATCCCTCGTCGAGACGGTATCCGATACCGCGGACCGACGAGATCGCCAGGTTCGCGTCGACCTCGTTGAGCTTCTTCCGCAGCGCGGCGACGTGCACGTCGACGACGCGCGTCGGGACGCCGGAGACGTCGTTCCAGACGCGCTCGAGGATCTGCGCGCGCGTGAGCAGCTTCCCGGCGTTCTCGGCGAGATACCACAGCAGCCGGAACTCGAGCGCAGTGAGCGTCACGCTCTTGCCGTTGTTCTCCAGCGTGTGGAAGTCGCGGACCAGCGTCGCGCCGCCGATCTGCAGCCGGCCGTCCTGGTCGGTCTTGCGCGAGCGCTCGCGACGGCGCAGGAACGACTGGATGCGCGCGACCAGCTCGTTGGCGGAGAACGGCTTGCGGATGTAGTCGTCGGCGCCGAGCCCGAGGCCCCGCAGGACGTCGTTCTCGCTGGAGTGCGCGCTGACCATCAGGATGAACGCGTCCGACGAGTTGGCGAGCGAGGTGCAGACGTCGAGGCCCGAGATGTCGGGGAGCTCGACGTCGAGCAGGACGATCGCGGGCTTGAAGACCGGCTCGGCTTCGAGGCCCGCGGAGCCCGTCGTCGTGACGCGCACCTCGTAGCCGGCGCGCTCGAGGATCGACTTCTCGAAGTGCGCGACGTCGAGGTCGTCCTCGATGATCAGGATGCGGTCGGACACGTTCAACGCGTCCCTACCGTCGCGTGCGCGGACTCGTCGTCCGGGATCAGCAGCTCGCGCCGCGCGACGCCTTCCTCGATCGCCGCCTGCTGCACCGCCTGCGCGACCGCGTCGACGACGCGCGTGTCGAAGACGCTCGGGATGATGTACTCCGCGCTGCGCTCGTCGCCGACGATCGAGGCGATCGCCCGCGCCGCCGCGAGCTTCATCCCCTCGGTGATCTTGCGCGCGCGGCAGTCGAGCGCGCCGCGGAAGATCCCCGGGAACGAGAGCAGGTTGTTGATCTGGTTCGGGAAGTCGCTGCGCCCCGTCCCCATCACCGCGACGTACGGCGCCGCGAGGTCGGGCATCACCTCCGGCGTCGGGTTCGCCATCGCGAAGACGATCGGGTCGCGCGCCATCGTCCCGATCCACTCGGGCTTCAGGATCCCGGGCGCGCTCACGCCGATGAAGACGTCCGCACCCTTGAGCACGTCCTGCAGCGAGCCGCGGCGGTTCTCGCGGTTGGTGTTCTCCGCGAGCCAGGTCCAGTGCGAGTTCGCGTACCGCTCGTCGCGGCTGAGCGCGCCCTCGCGGTCGACCGCGATCACGTCGCGCACGCCGGCGGCGAGCAGCATCTTGATCGTCGCGGTCCCCGCGGCGCCGCTCCCGGTCAGCACGATCGTGAGGTCTTCCATGTTCTTGCCGACGACGGCGGCGGCGTTCATCAGCGCGGCGAGGATGACGACCGCGGTCCCGTGCTGGTCGTCGTGCATCACCGGGATGTCGAGCTCTTCGACGAGCCGGCGCTCGACCTCGAAGCAGCGCGGCGCGCTGATGTCCTCGAGATTGATCCCGCCGAAGATCGGCGCGATCCGCTTCGCGGTCTCGACGATCTCGCCGACGTCCTTGGTGTCGAGGCAGATCGGGAACGCGTCGATGTCGGCGAACTGCTTGAAGAGCATGCACTTGCCCTCCATCACCGGCGCCGCGCCGAACGGGCCGATGTCGCCGAGGCCGAGGACGGCGGTGCCGTCGGTCAGCACGCAGACCGTGTTGCGCTTGATCGTCAGCGCGTACGCTTTGTTCGGGTCCTTCGCGATCGCGCTCGAGACGCGCGCGACGCCCGGCGTGTAGACGGTCGAGAGATCCTGGCGTGTTTTGACCGGGCGGGTGATCCCGGTGCGGATCTTCCCGCCGAGGTGGGCGAGGAACGTCGAATCGGAGACGTTGACGACCCGCACGCCCTCGACGCCGGCGATCGCCTGCAGCACCTGGTCCCCGACGAGCTCGCTCGAGACGTTCACGGTGACGTCGCGGACGATCGTGGTTTTGCCGACGCTCCGCGTGTCGACGGCGCCGACCATCCCGCCCGCCTCGCCGATCACGGCGGCCAGGGTGGCGAACGAGCCGGGCTCGTTCGGCGTTTCGAGACGGATGACGAGCTGGGTACCGATCGCGGGAGCGGAAGCCATCGCGTCCCCGTACGGTGTCCCTGGCCGGGTGTCCTCGCCCGGCAGAGCATCTCGCCTTCCCGGGCGATCCGTCCGGGCGGCCGCCACGCGACGGAATCTCCGTCAAGTGGGCAAGCTGCGATTATGACGTCCGTCACGGCCGTGGCCGCCGGAGCGCTGGGAGCGCTCGCGGTGATCGCGGCGGCGAGCGGTCCGGCGCTGCGTCGCCGCCGCGAGGGACTGGAGGCCGCCGCCGCGGCCGCCGTCGCCGCGCTGGCGCTCGTCCTCGACGGCGAAGGGATCTTGATCGGCGTCGCGCTGGTCCTCGGCCTGGCGGCGGTCGCGCGCTACGCGCAGGCCGTCGTCTCCGCGACCCGTGATGCGCCGGCCCGGCTGTTCGCGACGTTCGAGCGCGAGAGCGAGGCGCGCGGCCGCTTCCTGCCGCGCACGCTGGTCGACCGGCTCGGTCGCACGCTCGACGAGGTCGAGATCGGCGACCGCGCGACCGAGTCGATGACGGTGCTGTTCGCGGACATTCGCGACTCGACCGCGCTCACCGAAGAGCTGAGCTCCGAGAACGCGTTCGTGCTGATCGCCGACTTCTTCGCGCGCTCGGCGCGCGTGGTGCGCGAGCACCGCGGGAGCGTCGACCGGTATCTCGGCGACGGCTACATGGCGCTCTTCCCGCGCTGCGTCGAGGACGCGCTCGACGCGGCGCTCGCGCTGCAGAACGCGGTCCGCGAGCTGAACCGCGAAGGGATCGGCCCGCCGATCGAGATCGGCGTCGGGATCCACACCGGCCCGGTCACGTTCGGCACGGTCGGCGACGCGCGCCACATCGACACGACGATCGTCTCCGACACGGTGAACACGGCGAAGCGCGTCGAGGGGATCTCGAAGCGCCTGCGCCGGTCGGTCGTCGCGACCGAGGACGTGATGCAGCTCGTGCGCGATCCGTCGCGCTACCTCGTCGAGCCGCTCGGCCCGCAGCCGGTGCGCGGGAAACGCGAGCCGGTCGACGTGATGGGGATCGGCGCCGCCCCCGACGTCCGCCGCATCAACGTGAAGAACGGCGCGCCGGCGGCGAAGCCGCGCGTCTGATTCAGGAGGGCTGGAAGCCCGCGACCTTTCCGTTCGCGTCGAGGACGAGCGTGAGCGGGATCGTCTGCCCGCCGGAGTACGCGGCGCTGTAGTGATAGCGGCGATAGACCTGAACGGTGTCCTGGCCGCGGAACGTGAGCGACCGCAGCTCGCCGAGCGGTGAGAGCCGCGCGGCGAGGTCGCCGACTACGGCCGGCGTCATCGCCGCCGCCATCTCCGGCGTGAACGACGACGTGTCGACGTGCCCGCTCGGGAGCTGCGTGAGAAACGCGCGCAGCCGCGCGGTGATCGCGGGATCTTCGCCGCTCGCCGCCGGTGCGGCGCTCTCCGCGAGCGACGGGAACGCTTCGCGCAGCACGGCGCCGCTCACGACCGAGGTCGGGAAGTCGAAGGCGTCGCTCAGCACGACCGCGGCGAAGCGCGCGCCGGGGAGCATGAAGTTCTCGGCCTCGAATCCCGGGACGCCGCCGTGATGCTCGACGAGCGTCATGCCGCGGTACGGGACGAGCGTGAGCCCGAGCCCGTAGCGCACGCCGGCTCCGAGCGACGCGGCATCGACGGCGCTCGACTGCATCTCCGCGAAGATCGCCGGTGAGACGAGCCGGCCGCTCATCAGCGCGATGTCGAAGCGCGCGACGTCGCTTGCGGTCGAGACCGCGTCGCCGTCGGCGTAGAACCACGTCGGCGAGTACGCGAGCGCCGGCGTCCCGGTCGCGCTCATGTAGCCGGTCGCGCGCGGCGCGCCGGCCGGCGCGTCGCCGAACGTCGTCTCGCGCATCCCGGCCGGCGTGAAGATGTGCTCCGCCTCGTACGCCGCGAGCGGCTGGCGCGCGACCGCTTCGACGACGAGCCCCAGCAGCACGTAGCCGGTGTTGCTGTAGTCGAACTTCGCGCCCGGCGTCTGATCGAGCGGACGGTCCGCGGTCCACGCGACGATCTCGGCCGGCGTCGTCGCCGCAGCGACGCGGCCGCTGCGGATCGCCTCGTCGCCGTAGTTCCAGACTCCGGACGTGTGCATCAGCAGCTGGCGGACCGTCACGTCGCGCGCGTGCGGCGCGGACGGCAGATACGTCGCGAGCGGCGCATCGAGCCGCACGCGCCCGCCCTGCACGAGCTGCATCACCGCGACGGCGGTGAGCATCTTCGTCACCGACGCGATGCGAAAGCGCGTCTCCGGCGTCGCGGGACGGTGCGAGGTGAGATCGGCGACGCCGAACGCGCGAACGTACGCGAGCCGGCCGTTCGTCACCACCGCGACGGAGATCGCGGGCGCGCGACCTTTGCTGGTCCCCGCCGCCGTCCGCACCGCGTCGTCGAGCCGCGCGGCGACGGCGGGCGTGATCTCAGCGGTCGCGGGCACCGCGGTCGAGGCGGGCTCCGCGGCGCTCGCAGAGCCGGCGACCGGTGCAGCGAGCACGAGCGCGAGCGCCGATGCGAGCGGGAACCGCTTCGGGATCCTCATGTCCCGCTCACCGTCATCTCGGCGACGCGGAACGACGGCGAGACGATCGTGCCGTCGAAGCGCAGATCGCCGGCGATCCCGTCGACGTTGCGCAACATCTCTTCGAACGTCGAGGCGATCGTGAACTCGTCGACCGCGTAGCGCGGCGCGCCGTCCTCGATGTAGATCCCGCGTGCGCCGCGGCTGTAGACGCCGCTCGCGTACTCGGTCGCGAACCCGATCGTGTCGAGGACGAGCACGCCGCGCTCGGTCGTCGAGACCAGATCGTCGAGCGTCCCGGTGCCCGGGACGAGATACAAGTTGTTCGCGCCGACGCCGCCGCCCGACGCGTTCCCGGTCGATGCCATCCCGAGCCGCCTCCCCCAGTACGTGTCGCTCAAATATGTTTCGAGCATACCGTTGCGGATGGCGACTGTTTCACGCGTCGGGACGCCTTCGCCGTCGAACGGCGAGGTGCCGAGACCGCCGCGCAGCCGGCCGTCGTCGACGATGGTGACGCGCTCGTTCCCGACGCGCTCGCCGGCCCGGTCGGCGAGCCAGGAGTTGCCGATCGCGACATTCGCCGCGCTGAGCGCGGCGAAGAGATCGTCGAGCACCGCAGCAGCCGCGTCGCGCTCGAAGATCACCGGCACGCGCATCGTCGCCGGCTTCCGCGCGCCGACGAGCGCGAGCGCGCGGTGCACGGCGTGCAGCGCGACGGCTTCCGCGCTCTCCGCGTTCTCCCATCCGCGCGCCGCTGTCCCGTAATGCCCGATCCGTTTGCTCTCGCCGTCGAGCGCGACCGGCGCCGCAGCCCGCGACACCTGCGACCCCTGCGTGACGCCGCGAAACCCGCGCGTGTTGACGAGCGCCCACGAGACGAGCGCGTCGCGCACGCGCGAACCGTCCGAGTTCGCGATCCGCACGTCGGCCTCACGGATCGCGCGCTCCATCGCCAGCGCTTCGTCGATCTTGTCCTCATCGGCGCGCTCGGCGACGTCCGGCGAGACGGTGAACAGATCGTGATCGCAGACGCCGTCCGAGTCGACCGCATCGGGCAAACCCGCGTGCGAATCTTCACCGACGAACGCCGCCGCCGCGACGACGCGTTTGGCGAGCTCCGCGATCCCTTCGCGCGAGAGATCGCTGGTCGACAGCGTCGAGCGCCGGTTTCCAACGAACGCGCGCACATGCAGCCCGCGCCCGCGCGAGCGCTCGAGCTTGGTGACTTCGTCGTCGCGCGCCTCGCACGCGAACCGGTCGGCGATCGTCACCGTTGCATCCGCGTCGCTCGCACCCGCCTCGGCGATCAGCGCGATCGCAACCTCGGCGAGCGCGAACGCCTCATCGCGCGGATCACCCACGCCCGGTCCCTCCGACGGTACACGACGCGAGCTTCACCGTCGGTATCCCGACGCCGACGGGGACGCGCTGCCCGCCTTTCCCGCACGTGTACGAACGGTTCGCGAGCCGCCCGTCGCTCCCGACCATGGTGACCTTCGTCATCGCGTCGGGCCCATTGCCAACCAGCGTCGCGCCGCGCACCGGCGCCGTGATCTTACCGCCTTCGATCAGATAGCCTTCCGCGATCATGAACACGAAATCGCCCTTGCTGATCTCGACCTGCCCCCCGCTGAACGAGGTCGCATACAAACCGCGCTCGATCGACGCGACGATCTCCTCCGCCGTGGACTCACCCGCCGGCATGTACGTGTTACACATCCGCGGCTGCGGCAACACCCGAAACGACTCCCGCCGCCCGCTCCCGGTCGACGCGACGCCCATGAGCCGCGCATTCAACCGGTCCTGCATGTAACCGCGCAAAATGCCGTTCTCGACGAGCACCTTGTGCTGCCCCGGCGTCCCCTCGTCGTCGACCGCGACGGTCCCGCGCTCTCCCGGCAGATCGCCGTCATCGTAGATGGTGACGAGATCGCTCGCGACCCGCTCCCCGACGCGCCCGCTGTACAGCGAGGTTCCTTTGCGATTGAAGTCCGCCTCGAGCCCATGCCCGACCGCCTCGTGCAACAACACACCACCGCCGCCAGCGCCGATCACGACCGGCATCTCCCCGGCCGGCGCTTCCCGCGCGCCCAGCTTGGTCGTCGCGATCCGCGCCGACTCCCGCGCGATCGATTCCGGCGTCTTCACGTCATACACGTCGATGCTCGTCCGCCCGCCATCGCCGAGATACCCGTTCTCGCGCTGCGCGCCGTCGCGCGCGACGACCTGCACACCCAGCGCGACCAACGGCCTGCGATCCGTCACGACGCGCCCATCGCTCGACGCGATCTGCACGTACTGCAACTCGTCGGTGACGAACGCATTGACGGAAACGACGCGCGGATCGAACGCCCGCGCCGCGACATCCGCACGCGCAAGCAGATCGACGTAACGCGCCGAGTCCGCCGGCTCGTCGGCATGCGCCTCGTACAGTGCAGGCGCCGATGCAGACGCCAGCTCCACCGCCACATCATGCTCTCGACCGTCGCGCGCGATCAGCGACGCGGCCTCAGCCGCCCGAAACAGCGCCGCTTCGTCGAGATCGTCGGAGTACGCATATCCCGCGCGCTGACCGAGCACGACGCGCACCCCCGCCCCCCGCAACACGGTCGACGACGCTTCACGGATTTGCCCATCCTGCAGCCGAAACGTCTGCGTGAGCCGATTCTCGAAGAACACGTCGGCGAAATCGCCCCCTCGCCGCAGCGCCCGCGAGAGGACGCGAGTGAGGAGCGCTGGATCGAGCCCGGTCAACACGATCCGCGCCAATTCGGGACGGCGCTCATTCGCCCTCGTATAAACGAAAAAAGCCACGATCGTGCCGAGAGGCGGGCGGCGGACACAGCGGTGTCGGGGCGTCGCGGCGGAGCGGAGGCCAGGATGGCCGAGAGCGACGGCGCGCCGAGCGACCGGAGCGCAGGAAGCGCGGAGGGAGCGTCCCCGACACCGCTGTGTCCGCCGCCCGCCTCCACCCCAATCCCTAACTCCGAGCGAGGATGTCGAGCGCGCTATCGACGCCACGATAGACCGGCCCGTCATCCGCCCGCCGATCGTTCACGAGGATCGCGAAGGCAACGCGCCCGTGCCGCCGCGTCTGCACATACCCGGTCAGCGCGTTGACGTTCTCGATGTGCCCGCTCTTCGCGCGCGCGAAGCCTCGAGCGTCGGTGACGTGCCGCCGCCGCACGGTGCCTTCGATGCCCACGCGCGCGAGCGAGCCCACGAACACCGGCCCGACCGGCTGCGCGGCGGTCCGCGCGAGCAGCATCGCGAGCGTGAGCGGCGCGACGCGGTCGCTCGGCGCAAGCCCGCTCCCGTCGACGATCCGCAGACCGTTCTGCGGCACGCCGTCGCGCACGAGGATCGCCTTTTCAACGACGGCGCCGTTCGCCTCGGTCCCCGCGCCGCGCGTCGCACCGACCGCACGCAACAGCTGTTCCGCAAAGTGATTGTTCGACTCGAGCATCATCTGATGCACGAGATCGCGCAACTTCGGCGAGCGATGCCGCCACAGCACGTACGGCGCGACCGGCGCGATCCCCGTGCGAATCCCGCCGTCGACCGAGACGCCCCGCTCGCGCAACATCGCGCGCGCGACGCCCGCCGCGTACAACGGGAGGTTCACTAGCGGCCGCCAGAACGATTGCTCCGCCCCCGCCTGCACCCGCCCCGAGAACGTGAAGTCGTTGCGCGCCGGATCGCGCTGGATCGTGAGCAGCGTCGAATACGAGGTGAGGATCGAGCCGCTCACGCGAACCATATCGGACGGCGGCAACACGGCGATGCGCGCCGGCGCCCCCGGAGTCGCCGGGACGAGATGGAACTCGACGGTCCCTTGATCGAGCGAGAGCGCGCTGGTGCCCGCGGCGTAGCCGTACTGCAGATCGTCGGGATCCCACGCCCGGTTCACCTCAGGCCCTGAGAAGAGACTCGCGTCCGCCACGACCGCGCCCGCAACATCGCGCACGCCCTCCCGCGCGACCGTCGCCACGCCGGCACGCAGATCGTCCCGCGTCAACAGCGGATCCCCGGTACCGACCAGATAGACGTCACCGCGGATCTTCCCGTCCGACGGATCATCGACCGACTCGAACGTCGTGGAGAACCGGTAGTCCGGTCCGAGCGTCTGCAACGCCGCCGCCCCGACCAGCACTTTGAAGGTCGAGGCCGGAGTCATTGCGACGCGCTCACGACGCGTGAAGAGCGGCCGCCCGTCGCCATCGACGATCGCGATCCCGCTGCTCGCGAGCGCCGACGCGCCGAGCACGCCGCGCAACTGCGACTGCAACACGCGCAAGTCCTCAGCGCTCCACGCCGGCGCGCTCGGCGCCGCGGCGAGCCCGGTCGGCACCGGCGACGGCGATGGTGCGGGCGAACGATGCGAACACGCCGAGACCGCCGCGAGCACGAGCAGCGCCGCAACGAACCTGCGAACCGCGCTCACTTCGAGCCCAGCTCCTCCAAGCGCTCGCGCAACTTCTGCGACTCCTCGCGCAACCGATCGACCTCTTCGCGCAGATCGGCGAGCGCGGCCGGCTTCTTCTGCGCGTCGCGAATCCGGATCGCGGCCTCCGCGGCGTCACGCCGCAACCGGCCGTCGTCCTCGGAGCCGGCGATCCGGTCGAGGACCGCGAGCAGCCGCGGATCCTCGAGCCGCTCCGCCGCGGCGAACGCCGAGACGCGCACGAGATACGCGGAGTCCCGCAGCGTGCGCGCGACCGCATCGACCACGTCGGTTCGAACCGAATCGACCAGTGTGCCGAGCTTCGCGAGCGCGCCGACGGCAGCACGGCGCAACGCTTCGTGCCGCTCCGGCTTCAGCGCGTCGAGCAGAATGGGCACCGCACGCGCGTCGCCGAGATCGCCGAACCCGCGCACCGCGCCGGCCGCGATCGTCTCGTTCCACGACGGCGTCTTCGTACCGGCGACGAGCGCCTCGAACGCGCGAGGATCGCGCGTCTTGCCGAGTGCGTGCAACGCCTCCGCGACCACGAAGTACGAGACGTCCTCGCGCATCGCCAGCAGCGCGTCCGCAACGCGCTCCTCGCGCCAGCGGCCGAGCGCCCCGGCGATCGCACGGCGCACCTTGGGATGCGAATGCTTCACGTTCGCGAGCAGGACGTCACGTGCCGACGGCGCGCGCGACGCGCCGAGCGCGGCCGCGACCTCGACCCCGACGCCCCAGAACGGATCGTGCGCCAACGCGTGCGCGAGCGCCTCGCGCGCGACGCGACGGCCATCCTTCGCAAGCGCCTTCGCGGCGCGAATCCGCGCGATCGGCGACGGTTCGCCGCGCACGATCGCGGCGTGCACGTCGGTCCCGAGCGAGGACGTCCACGACGAGAGGATCCACGCCGCCGGATCGACCCGCACCAGCGCCGGCTCGCGCTCGAGCGGGACCGCGAACGTCTGCGGGGCGCGCTCGACGTGCAGCCGTACGCGCACCTCGCCGGGGAGCGGACCGTCGCCGAAGTCGCTGCGGATCGCTTCCGGCGCCTCGGCGACGAACCCCACGTCGAGATCGAACGCATAGGCGGGATTGTCGTCGTCGACGGTCTGCTTCTGCGCGACGGTGAGGAGCGCGGTCTTCCGCTCGCCGTCCCACGCGTACGAGACCTCGATCTGCGGATGCCCCCCGCGCTCGACCCACTGCTCGAAGAACCGCCGCGTGTTCCGCCCGGTCTCCGCTTCGATCGCGCGGACGAGGTCGATCGTCTCGACGTTCCGCGTCGCGTTGTCGCTCACGTAACGCTTGAGCGAACGCTTCATCCGCTCCCAACCGAGATGGCCGCGCAGCATGTGCAGCACCGCGCCGCCCTTCTCGTAGAGGTGGCGGTCGAACAGCTCGATCGGATCGCGGTACAGATTGCACACGATCGGCCGCCGATACCGCTCCTCGTCCTCTTCGAGATAACGCCGCACGACACCGTAGACGTCGTAGAGGTACTCGTCCCAGCCTTTGTCGGCTTCGAGCCACACCGCCTCGAAGTAGGTCGCGAACCCTTCGTTGAGCCACGCGTGCGCCCAGTCGCGACAGGTGACGAGATCGCCGAACCACTGGTGCGCGAGCTCGTGCGAGGCCAGATAGTCGGCCGAGTAGTCGAGATGCGCGCGCTGGTCGTGCAGGACGCGGTCGGTCTGCGTCGTCGCCGAGGTGTTCTCCATCCCGCCGAAGGTGAAGTCGGCGACGGCGATCTGCGAGTAGCGCGCGTACGGGTACGGGACGCCGATCGTGCGCTCGAAGACGTCGAGCATCCGCGGCGTTTTTCCGAACGCGCGCTCGCCGTCGGCCTCGCGTCCCGGCAGCGTGTAGTACGACACGGGCACCCGCGCGTGCGGCTGCTCGATCTCGCTGAACGGCCCCGCGACCATCGTGACGAGATACGTCGGGTGCGGGATCTGCTGCTCGTAGCGGTAGACCGTCTCCGCCGGCCCTTCGGTGCGCGAGACGAGCGCGCCGTTGGCGAGCGCGAAGTGCCCGTTCGGGACGATCACCATCGCCGAGGTCGTCTGCTTCTCGGCCGGATAGTCGAAGCACGGGAACCAGAACCTCGCGTCGGTGTCCTGCGACTGGGTCCAGACGTGCTTCGGCTCGTGCTCGATGAAGTACATCCCGCGCCGCGGCTCGCGCACGGCGTACTCGACCGCGAACTCCAGCTCGTCCCCCGCGCGCAGCGCCGGCTCGATCGCGAGCTCGAGCTTCGCCGCCGTCGACCGAAACACGATCGGCACACGATCCGAGACACGCACGACCGACGCAACCTCGAGATCGACCGCGTCGAGCACGAGCCGCGCGACGCCGTCCTCGATCGCCCGCACGCGCGTCGTGCACACGCCGTCGAGCCGCTTCGCGTCCAGATCCGGCCGCAGCCGAAGATCGATGTGCAGCACGTCCACGACCCGGTCGGGTCCGTACTGCGGCCGCGCGCCCGGAAGCGCAAAAGGTCTGCGGTCGCTCAACTACCGGCTCCGTCGGTCAAGGTCATCGGATCGTCCGTGGCATCGAACGTACGGAGTACGGCACAGCTTCCGACTCGTCATCCTCATCGGGGATTGGGCGAGCAGCCAGCCGCTCACTTGACACTTTTGTTAGCCACACGTACCTGCGCTCCGCTGGCACCTAAACGGCCATATGCACGGGCACTGCATACAATCGAGAGGCGAACACGATGACGGAACGAGTACAGCATAAGAGTAGACCCCTGGCGCTTACCTTTCGGCAGTGGCTCCAGGGGCACACCTCAATAATATAGCGCTGCCGATCACCGCTGTCAACATCGCATCTCTCCCTGTGTTTTTCACGTATACGTCCCGGCTTCGAGCGGACATCGAGTCCGCGCTCAGCACAAATCGCTTGAACCCGTATCGAAACGCTGTCGGCGGCGACTTGGGACGAGCCATCGACTTGTACGTTTGGAATGCCGGCGTGGCGGCGGCATTTTTCGGACCGATCGGCGTCCTCGAGGTTTCCTTGCGCAACGCCCTCGATCGGCAGTTGACAAGCGCGTTCCGCACACCGTGGTACGACGATCCGTCGTTTCTGGCCATCGACAGAAATTTCGCGGATCGTATCGTCAGAATCAAAGCCAAAATTCGGGGCCGCGGCGCCGCCGTGACGAAGCCAAGGGTCGTCGCGGAGCTGTCGCTCGGATTTTGGGTCAATCTCCTGAGACCCGGCCCACGCGGTGCATATGTACGAACTCTCTGGGGTCCGGCACTCTCGAAGGCATTTCGCCCCCAGACACGACGTGCAACCGTCGCCGAGCACCTCGATCGGGTGCTGCGGTTTCGAAACCGCGTTGCCCATCACGAACCGATCTTTTCTCACGATCTGGCCGAACAGTACCGATCGATATTGTGGGTGATCGACCGAGTCGCTCCTAGCGTCGTTCCTTGGGTCGAACATCATGCGCGCGTTCATCCGTGCATCGCGGACGGACCCACTCCGCCTCGATTGAAGTTCTAGGCGCGAATTGAGTTATATTTCGGCTCCGTCGGTGAAGGTGGTCATCGCGCCGCCGTGCGGCTGGGACTCGTCGTCTCCCAGCGCAGGATCGCGATCGCGTCGGGGAGCGGCGACTCGCACCAGGTCAGGAAATACGTGCGCGCCGGAACGGTGTGCCCCGTCGGATCGGTGTACGAGTACTCCAAATTCGGCCCCGGCTTCACCGCGCCGCACGCCATCGCGAGCCGGCGCTGGAAATCGGGCCGGCCGCCGTGATCGTCGGGACGGTTCGGGCGCGGCACGAGCGGCTCTTTGTCGACGAACAGGATCCGTTTCGGACGCATCGCGGCGTCGTACCAGTGCCGCGCCTCCTGCCCTTGGTGGTTGTAGCCGATCACGACCGGCGGAATCCCCGCCTCGAAATCCATCTGCGAGGAGAACCCGTACCCGTCGGTGACGACGACCGCGTCGTTCGCATCGGCGAGCCGCTTCACGTCCTGCGCCAGCGGCCAATAGGTGAAGATCTCGAACGGCCCGCTGTTCCGCAGCGTCGACCCCGTCGCCCGGAACTGCGAGTACAGCTGCCCCGGAAACGCCGCCGCCAAGAACAGGAACGGGATCAGCACCGCGGCCGGGACCGCGCCCGCCGTCGCCCACAGCACGCGCGCGCGGTGCGAGAGCCGTTCGAAGACGACGCCCATCCCGACCGCGAGCGAGACGTACGGCCCGAAGAACCAGTGCAGCTCGATCCGCTCGTGGAAGTTCAGCAGGATCAGCAGCACGCTCAGCGGGATCGAGGTCCACCCGATCAGCGCGTTGCGCGGCCGCACGAGCACCAGCAGCGCCGCGATCCACAGCCCCGGCGAGTACGCGCCGGCGTTCGCCGCCAGGTACGTCGCCGGCCGGTACCAGCTCACCTCACTGACGTGCCGCTGCTGCAGCGCGAACCAGAAGCTGATCCAGCCGTGCCCGGCGTTCCACACGAGGAACGGCGCGTACAGCACGGCGGCGACGCCGAACGAGAGCCCCAAGCCTTCGCGCCACAGCGCGCGCCGGTTCGGCGCGAGCGACCACGCCACGATCCCCGCGATCAGCGCCCACGCGAACATCTTCGAGAGCAGCGCGAACGCGATCGCGGCGCCGAGCAGCACGTAGTCGCGGCGCGCGTGCGTCTGCGAGGCGCGCACGGTGAGGTACAAGCACAGCGCCCAGCCGGCCATCAGCGGCCCGTCCGGCGTGGCGAGCACGAAGCCGACCGAGAGCATCGGCGCGAGCGTCATCGCCAGCGCGGTCACCATCCCCGCGCGCTCGTCGCCGGTGATCCGCTTCGCCGTCGCCGCCGCGGCGAGCGTCGCGACGACGCCGCAGATCAAGAAGCCGAGCCGCACGAAGAGCGGGTTCGCCGTCGCCCAGTCGAACGGCCAAATCAGGTACGCCACCATCGGCGGGTGATCGGCGTAGCCGAGCGCGAGGTGCTTGGCCCACTCCCAGTAGTACGCCTCGTCGCCGGTGAGCGGGAGCTTCCACGCCGCGAACCCGCGCATGAGCGTGACGAACGCGACGATGATCCACGTCGCGTACTTCACGCGAACTCCGCCGCCCCGCCGTTCACACCGAGCACCATTCCGTTCAAGAAGCCGTTCTCTTCCGCCGTCGCGAACAGCACGGCGGCCGCGACGTCCTCCCACGACCCGGCGTGCTTCGTCGGGTTCTTCGCCGCGAGCGCGCGCGCCGCCGCCCGGCCGGCCTCCTTGTCGCGGATGTCCCCCGGCTCGACCACGTTGACCGTGATCCCGTACGGCGCTTCCTCGAGCGCGAGCGTCCGCGCGAACGCGGTAACTCCCGCCTTCGCGGCACCGTAGAGCGCGAGCCCGCGGAACGGCCGCGTCGCGGACGAGCCCTCCATCCCGAAGAAGACGATGCGGCCGTACCGGCGCTCGCGCATCCCGGGGAGCACGGCGGACGCCATCGCGACCGACGACGTGAGGTTGCCGTCGATCATGTGCCGGTAGTCGTCCGGCGTGCAGCGCGCGAAGCGCCGCATCAGGAACGGCCCGACCCCGTGGACGAGCACGTCGACCGGCCCGCGCGCGGCCTCGACGGCGCGCAGCGCCTCGGCGGCCGCCTCGAACCGCGCCGGATCGGCGGGGACGGCGAAGGCTTCGGGGTCATGCGGCCGCAGCAGCGCGAGCGCCGCGTCGGGCGGCGTCCCGCCGGGGCGGTACGTGATCGCCACGCGGTCGCCGCGCTCGGCGAGCCGCAGCGCGATCCCCTTCGCGAGGCCGGCTGCCGCGCCGGTCACGAGCGCGAGACGAGAGGGCACGGCGGATCGGTGAGACACGCGATCCCCCGCGCCCTTCCGGTTCGTCCGAGGCTACTGGACGGTGAGGGTCTCCTGGACCGGCGTCCCGGTCGCGCCGGTGTTCGGGTCGGTCGCGCTGATCGCGAGCAGGAGCTGGGTCCCCGAGGGCGCCCCGATGTTGATCTGCGTCGCGAAACGGCCGTTGCCGTCGGCGGTGACCGTCGAGGCGACGGTGTTCCCGCCGTTGTTGCCGCCGAGAATCGCGCCGAGGATCCCGCCGACCGTGGCGCGCCCGCCGTTCGCGCCGACCTGCACGGTCACGCGCGCGCCCGGCGTCGTCACGCCCGAGACGACGAACTGGTTCGGAACCGTCGCGCCGTTGCCGGGACGGACGTTCCGGATCTCACCGACCAGCGCGGTCGAGGTGCCGGAGCTGAAGTTCCAGCCGCGGTTGAAATTGCCGCCGTTGTTGTCCGTGCCGGTCACCCGGACGCGGTGTTCACCGGGCTGCAGCGGGGAGCGCGGCGCGTAGGTGAAGCCGCGCGGCGAGCGGGTGGAGTCCTGCGTGACGTCCGTGCCGTCGAGCGTGATCCGGAGCGAGTTCGGGTCGACGGTGCCGCCGCCGAAGTATGCCTCGATCGTCGGACGGCGCGCGCTGACGCTCTGTCCGCGGCCCGGGGTCACGTTGGAGAGCGTGATCGCGCCGCCTTGCGCGTTCGGGTTCGGCGCCGGGGTGATTGTCTGGTTCTGCTGGTACTGCGCGGTGTTCGCGCCGCCGGCCAGGATCGCGACGACCCGGTTCGCGTTGTCCCAGTTCACGGTGGCGCCGAGCGCCTGCGAGACGAAGCGCAGCGGGACGTAGGTCGAGGCGCCGATGATGAACGGCGCGACGTCGATCGTCTGCTGCTGGCCGTCGACGGTCGCCTGCTGCGAGCCGATGCGCAGCGAGACGTTGTGGCCGCGTCCGGACGCGTTGATCACGCCGTTCGCATAGACGACGGACGCGCCGAGGTTCTCGAAGACACCGCGCAGCGGGACGAAGACGCGCCCTGCGCGTTCGGTCGGCGCGGGGTTGAGGTTCAGGGTGTTACCGTTCAATTGCACGGTGACCGGCCCCGCCGCGAGCGCAGGGACCGCGAGCGCCGAGACGAGCAGCGCGGTCGCGCCGACGGCGGCGAGCCGTTGCGTGGTGGGTGAGTGCATCGAGTGTGGGTCCTCCGCAAAGCGTTTTGCCGAAAGTCCCCTTACCCGTCTCAGCGAATTCCCAGACTGCCGACTCCGCTCCGCGAGCCCGTCAACGGACCGCGGAGCGTTGCGTTCGGCGGGCGCTCAGTCGCCGACCGCCCCCGCCGGGATCTGCGGCGGCGCCAGCGGCTCCTCGATCGCCGGCCCGTGCGCCGCACGGCGCGCGCGGCGGCGCTCGCCCGATTCCGCGAACCAGCCCGAGATGCGGTTCGTCGACACGTACATCGCCGGCACGAGGAAGAGTGTCAGGAACAGCGAGCTCAGCAGCCCGCCGATCAGCACGATCCCCATCGACATGCGGATCTCGCCGCCCTCGGTGCGCCCGAGCGCGAGCGGCAGCATGCCGAAGACCATCGCCGCGGTCGTCATCACGATCGGCCGCAGCCGGGTCCCTCCGGCCGTGAGGATCCCTTCGGCGTACGTGAGCCCGCGCTTGCGCAGCGTGTTGGCGTAGTCGACGAGCAGGATCCCGTTCTTCGCGACCAGGCCGAAGAGCATGATCATCCCGATCATCGAGAAGATGTTCGAGGTCTGGTGCGTGATCGCGAGCGCGACCAGCGCGCCGATCAGCGCGACCGGGATCGAGAACATGATCACGAACGGGGTGAGGAACGAGCCGTACAGGATGACCATCAGGCAGTAGATCAGCGCGATCGAGGTGACGATCGAGAGCGCCATGCTGTTGGTGAACTCCTCGAACAGCTGGGAGTCGCCTTGCGTCGCGAGCTGCACGCCGGAGGGCAGGAAGCCCGGCGTCGCGAGCTGTTTGTTGACTTTCCCGATCACCTCGCCGAGCGTCGTCTTCGAGCGGTCGATGTCGCCGTTGACGGCGGCGACGCGCTCGCGGTCGACGCGCTGGATCTTCGTCGGCGCGCGGTCTTCGGTGAACGTCGCGATCGAGCCGAGCGAGACGAACGAACCGTCGTTCGCGCGCACCGGGATGCGCCTGATCTGATCGATCTCGTTGCGCTGCGCGATCGGGTACTGCACGCGCACGTCGACCAGGCCGTTCTGCGTGCGGACCTTCGTCGCCACCGCGCCGCCGACCGCGACGCGCGCCGCGGTTGCGGCCGCGCCCGGCGAGACGCCGAGCAGCGCCGCCCGCGCAGGGTCGATCCGGACGGTGAGGTGGGGCGCGGCGTTCTCCGCGCCGGTCTGCACGTTGACCGTGCCGGGGAGCGTGCGGATGTAGGCGGCGAGCTTCTCCGCCGCCACGTCGAGCTGCGCGTCGGGCCCGGAGAGCGTGTACGAGATCGGCGCGCCGCTCCCGCCGCCGCCGCGCAGCGAGACTTGCACCTGTGCGCCCTTGGCGAGCGGCGGCGCGACCTTGCGCAGGTCGGCGAGGAGCCGGTCCTGTTCGGGACGGTGCTCTTTGTCGAGCGTGACGCGGACGATCCCGACGAAACCGCCGTCGGTCGAGCCCCAGCCGGAGGGCTTGCGGCCCGCGGTCGAACGGACCGTGTCGACGTGCTCGAGCCGCAGCGCCGCGCTCTCGATGCGGTCGATCGCCGCCTGCGTCGTCGCGAGCGGCGTCCCGGTCGGATACGTCAGCGTGATCGCGACCTGACCGGTCTTCTCGTCGGGGAGGAACTCGCTCGGGATGTACAGCTTGTTCGTCGCCATCACGAAGAGCAGCGCGCCCGCCGCAACGCACGCGGCGGCCCCCCACAGCGACGCGCCGGTGTGCACCTCGCCGAACCGAATGCCGGCGAAGATGCGGCGCCGTTGCACCGCGCGCCCGATCGCGAGCCAGAGGAGCGGCAGCACCGCGAGCCCGGCGTCGATCCCCGCCATCCCCGTCATCACCGACGGTCCCGCGGCGATCGTCACCGCGCTGATCACGAACAGCAGGCTGATCCAGAACGTCATCCAGCGGTGGCGCAGCGCGAGCGGGAGCGCGCGATCGCGGTACCACGCGGTGAGGCGCTCGAAGCCGGTCTGGAACCAGGCCAGCCACTTCGGCGGCGCCGCGCTACGGCGCTTCACCGACCACTTCGCGGCGAGCATCGGCGTGAGCGTGAACGAGACGAACAGCGAGAAGAGGGTCGCGACGGTGACGACGATCCCGAACTCCTGCATGTACTTCCCGACGAACCCGCTCAGGAACGCCAGCGGCAGGAAGACGACGACGTCGACCAGCGTGATCGCGATCGCCGCGCCGCCGATCTCGGTGCGGCCGCTGATCGCGGCGTCGCCGGGGCCCTGTCCCATGTCCCGGTGCCGGGTGATGTTCTCCAGGACGACGATCGAGTCGTCGACCAGGATCCCGATGATCAGCGAGAGCCCCATCAGCGAGACGTTGTCGAGCGTCAGGCCCATCGCGCGCATGACGATGAACGTCGCGAGCAGCGAGGACGGGATCGCGATCATCACGACGACCGCGTTGCGCCAGGCGTGCAGGAACAGCATCAGCACGATCGCCGTGAGGATGATCCCTTCGCCCAGCGACTGCCAGACGCCGTCGAGCGAGGCCTTCGTGTAGTCGGCCGGCGCGAAGAGCTCCTTGAACTGGATCTGCGGGTACCGCTCGGCGATCTTCTTCATCTCGGCGCGCGCGATCTGCGTGGAGCCGATCTCGTCGGCGGTGATCGTGCGGTTGACGTCGATGATCAAGCCCGGCGAGCCGTTGATGTGCGAGAGGTGGCGCTGCTCGGCGTGGCCGTCGACGACGTTCGCGAGCTGGCCGATCGAGAGATAGCGCTGCGTGCCGCCGGGGACCGCGAGCGGGATCGCCGCGATGTCGGCCGCCGAGTTCACCTCGGCGTGGACCGAGACGTCGCGCTCGATCGTCGGGCGGTCGATCCGCCCGCCCGGGACGTTCGCGTTGTTCGCCGCGATCGCGCCGAAGATGTCGGCGAGCGTCACGCCGGTCCCCACCATCCGCGCCGGGTCGGCGTAGACCTCGAACTCGCGCTGCGCGGCGCCGGAGAGATCGACGCCGGCGACGTTCGGGATGTGCTTGATGTCGCCGATCACGCGGTCGTTCATCACGTCGGCGAGCGCGGGACCGGTCATCGTCTTCGAGCTCACCGCGTAGGTGAGCATCGCGTCCTGGTTCCCGTTCTTGAAGACCTGCGGCGGGTCGAGGTCGGTCGGCATGTAGATGCGCGCCGTGTCGACGCGGCGCTGCACGTCGATCGCGGCGAAGTCCAGGTCGGTCCCGAGCTTGAACTGCACGACCACGACGGCCTGGCCGTCCTGCGCCGTCGCGGTCATCTGGTCGAGGTGCTCGATCCCGTCGATCTGGTCTTCGATCGGCTTGACCACCAGCCGCTCCATCTCGGCCGGCGAGGCGCCGGCGTAGCCGGCGAAGACGATCACGATCGGGTAGGCGACGTTCGGCTGCGAGTTCTTCCCGAGCGCCTTGTACGAGATCGCGCCGAACGCAGCGAGCGCGATGAAGAACATCGCGACGATGATCGGGCGCTGGATGGAGAAACGCGTCAGCCACATACGATGGGACCGTCCTCTCGTCGGTCGCCCCCAACTACGGGCTCAGACACCCTTGGGTTTCGGTCTTTCTCTTAAATTTACCGTTGGTGCGCGAGACTGGATTTGAACCAGCACGGGATCGCTCCCGCTAACCCCTCAAGCTAGTGCGTCTACCAATTCCGCCACTCGCGCACGGGGTAGGCCCCGGCGCCGGTCGGCGTCCGGGGACAACCACGAGAGTGTAGGGCATCGGCGCGGGCGGTGCAAGAGGCGGGCGGGCCCGCGGATCAGCTCGCGACCGCGTCGCCCAGGAGCTGACCGATCTTGTCGTGGAGGCGCTCGAAGCCGCGGTCTCCGGCCTGCCGGTGGACCAGCTTGTGGTCGCGGTCGAAGACGTAGTACGCCGGGACGAACTGGTTCTCGAACCGCCCGACCAGGGTGTGCTCGTTGTCGATCGCGCAGGGCCAGGTGATGTGCATCGCCTCGGCGGCGTCTTCGGCGACCTTGGCGGCGTCGAGCTCCTCGGCGCTGCGCGGCTGGTGGACGGCGATCACCTCGAGCCCGCGCGGGCCGTACTCGGCCTGCCACTTCGCGACCTCGTCGGCGACGTTGTGGCAGATGTAGCACGTGATCGACCAGAAGTGGACGAGGAGGGGCTTCCCTGCCAGCTCCTCGGCCTTCGGTTCGCCGCCGTTGATCCAGGTCGCCACGCCGCCCAGGTCCGGGAGCGGGCTGCCGGTGCGGAGCGGCATTACGGCTTGACCAGCAGCTCTTTGCCGGGCTTCCACTCGGCCGGGCAGAGCCCGCCGGTCTGCAGCGCTTCGAGGACGCGGATCGTCTCGTCGACCGAGCGGCCGACGTTGTCGTCGGTCACGACCGCGTACTTCAGGATCCCCTCGGGGTCGATGATGAAGAGGCCGCGCTGCGCGGTACCGGTCTGCTCGTCGAGAACGCCGTACGCGCGGGCGACTTCCTTGGTGTAGTCGGCGGCGAGCGGGAAGCGCGTGCCGGCGATCCCGTTCTTCTCGCGCGGCGTGTTCAGCCAGGCGAAGTGCGAGTGGACGCTGTCGGTCGAGGCGCCGAGCACCTCGCAGTCGAGGTCCTTGAGCTCGTCGTAGCGGTCCGAGAGCGCGGTGATCTCGGTGGGGCAGACGAACGTGAAGTCGAGCGGATAGAAGAAAAAGATCAGCCACTTGCCGCGGTAGTCCGACAAGCTGATCTTCTTGCCGAGCTCCTTGGGCGACTTGGCGTCCTTCGTCGACTCGAGGGTGAACGAGGGGGCGGGCTGCCCGACCTTCGCTAGCACAGACACAAACCTCCGATACTCTTGCTAAGGGGCCGGTTCTCGCGTATAACTGAGACTGAGAACCGATTTCACTTCCCCGTTACCGGAGGCTACTCCATCCGAAACGCCGTGTCAAGGACCGAGGAAGACCGCTCCCGCGCCGCCCTTCCGCCGAACTACCGGACCGTTCTCAACGTGGTCGAGGCGGCCGGTCCGGGCAGCCATCTGACCGCTCAGGAGATCTGGGTCCGGTCGCGCGCGCTGCAGCCGCGGATCGGTTTCGCGACGGTCCACCGCGGCCTGATCCGGTTGCACGAGCTCGGCGCGGTGATGAAGATCGACGTCCCCGGCGAGGCCTCCGCGGTCTACGAGCCCGCCGCGAGCCCGCACGCCCACTTCCGCTGCACCTCGTGCGGCGCGATCGCCGACTTCGACTTCGCCCTCCCCGCCGCGACCGTCACCGCCCTCGCGAAACGCCACAACGTCGCAATCGACCACGAGACCGTCACCTTCACCGGCCGCTGCGCCGGCTGCGCGTAGCGTCGCACGCTGGCTCCGCGAGCGCTCGCGCCGTGTTGTGAGAGACGTGGACAAAATCGAGAAGACCGAGGCGGAGTGGCGGGCGGAACTGGGGCCGGAGCGGTATGCGGTGCTCCGGGAGAGTGCGACGGAGCGGCCGTTCAGCGGGGCGCTGTATCATAATCATGACGCGGGGACATACGCGTGCGCGGCGTGCGGGAACGTGCTGTTCTCGTCGGCGACCAAGTACGAGAGCGGGAGCGGGTGGCCGAGCTTCTGGGCGCCCGAGGACCGCGGAAACGTCGAGCTCGTCGAGGACCGCTCGCACGGGATGGTGCGCGTCGAGGCGCGCTGCGCGGCGTGCGGGTCGCATCTGGGGCACGTGTTCGACGACGGGCCGGCGCCGACGGGGCAGCGCTACTGCATGAACTCGCTCGCGCTCGAGTTCGCGCCGAAGCACGAGGGCTGAACCTTTGCCCGGCGCCGCGCGACGAAGCGGTGTGGAAGGGCAATGAGCGACGCCGACGACCGACGCTTGCTGGAGCGGATCGCCCGACGCGACCGGGTCGCGTTCGAGACCTTCTTCCGCGCGCAGGGCGGGGCCGTCCAACGGTTCGTCCGCGATCTGGTGCGCGACGACGGACTGGCTGAGGAGTTGACGAGCGACGTGATGGTCGAGGTTTGGCGGAGCGCCGGGAAGTTCGGCGGCCGCTCGCGCGTGCGGACTTGGGTGTTCGGGATCGCGCATCACAAAGCGATCGACGCGCTGCGCAAGCGGCGCGCGACGCTGGTCCCGCTCGACGAGCTCCTCGGCGCCGCGAGCGACGCCGAGACGCCCGAGGCCGCCGCGCTCCGCGCCGACGACCGCCGCCGGCTCGACGGCGCGCTCGCCTCGCTCAGCGCCGAGCACCGCGCCGTCCTCGAGCTCACGTTCGTGGAAGGCTTCTCGCAGAAGGAGATCGCCGAGATCGTCGCCTGTCCCGTCGCGACCGTGAAGACGCGCGCGTTCTACGCGAAGCAGCGGCTGCGCGACGCGCTCGCCCCCGCCGCGGAGCCGCGCTCGTGACCGATCACGAGATCGCCGAGCTGCTGCCGTTCTACGCGAACGGCACGCTGGACGCACCGGACCGCGCGCGCGTCGAAGCCGAGCTCGCCAGCTGCACCAGCTGCGCGGCGGAGCTGCGCGAGCTGCAGACCCTCGGGACCGCGCTGCAGGCGCGCGCCGCCGATGCGCCGCCGCTCGCGCAGCACCTCATCGACGGCGCGCTCGCGCGCGTCACCGCCGCCCCGGTCTCGAGCGCCGCGACGCGGCTGCGCACCGCGTGGTGGGGGACGCCGGCACGCTACGCGACCGCCGCCGCGCTGGTCGTCGGGGTCGGCGCCGCCGCGGCCGCCGCATACCACGCGCACGAAACCGACCTCGCGCGCAACACGCAAGGCATGACCGTCGCGAGCGCGGACCGCACGACGACGATCTTCCGCGTGACGCCGCAGCCGAACGGCGCGCCGCAGGCCGTGACGAAGACCGCCGACAGCACCCCGACGAACGCAACGCCGGTCGAGCAGCGGCATGCGACCGAGTCCGCGCCGACCGTCGCCAAACAGCACCGCCTCGCGAAGAAGGCGCGCCTGGAGCTGCTCGTGCGCGACGTCGAAGCCTCGCTGAAGCAGGCGCAATCCGTCGCGCACGCCGCGGGCGGCGAGATCATCGCGCTCGACGACTCGAGCCCGCGCACCGGCGATGCGACGCACGAGGCGAAGGTCGACGTCGAGGTCCCGGCGAACGCGCTCGACGCGACGCTCGACCGGCTCGCGGCGATCGGCACCGTGCAGAACCGCGGGATCGACGCCGAGGACGTCGACGCGACGATCGTCGACGAAGAGGCGCGCCTGCGCAACCTGCGCCGCGAGGAAGACGACCTGCGCAAGCTGATGGACAAGGGCGGGAAGGTCGACGAGATCCTCACCGTCCAGCAGAACCTCAGCGACGTGCGCGGTCAGATCGAGCAGCTCGCCGCGCAGCACGCGAACGACCTGCACCGCGTCGCGACCAGCACGATCAGCGTCGCGCTCAGCGAGGACCGCCCCAACGCGACGCCCGCCAAACCCGGGCCGACCGCGCGGATCGACGGCGCCTGGCACAGCGGTCTGAACGCGCTCGCCGACACCGTGGTCACGCTGCTCACCACGATCGTGTGGTGCGTCGCCTACGCGCCGTTCCCGCTCGCGCTCGGCGGTCTCGCCTACCTCGGAACGCGCCTCTTGAACAAGCGCACCGCGTCGGCGTAGAGCCCGAACGCGGGCGGCCGCTCAGGCACCGTCACGACGCGCGGCACCGGCGGGATCGGCATGATCTCGGCGGGATCGACGACGGCGCGCGTCTGCAGGCGCCGCCGGGCCATGCGATCGCCGGCGTCGCTGCGCACCAGCGGGCGCAACCGCTCGAACCCGTCGATCCAGGTCCCTTTCGGCGGCGCGTAGCGCACGGGAGCATCGGTGACGTCGAGGTGCTGGGGTGTCCAGTACGCAGAGACTTCGAGCGGGTTCCCGTGGCTCGGCCGATCCATCGCGACCTCCTGATGCGGCGGACCGCCGCTATCGAAGTATTTCCACGATGGAAACGGCCAAACGAGCCGCGCCGTTCCGTGTGCGCGGCGTTACTGCATGTTCGGGTCGAGCGCGTCCCGCAGACCGTCGCCGAGATAGTTGATGGCGAGCACCGTGATCAGGATGCAGAGCCCGGGGAAGATCGCGGCCCACGGCGCGACCGTGATGTTCGACTGCGCGTTCGCGAGCATGTTGCCCCACGACGCGGTCGGGGGCTGAATCCCGAACCCGAGGAACGAGAGCGTCGACTCCAGGATGATGACGTTCGCGACCTCGAGCGTCGCCTGCACGATGATCGGCGCGACGGCGTTCGGCAGCAGATGCCGGAAGATGATCCGCCCGTCGCGGTTCCCCAGCGCGCGCGCCGCCTCCGCGAACTCGCGCTCGCGCAGCGAGAGGAACGAAGCGCGCACCAGACGCGCGACCGCGGGCCAGGTGAGGAACCCGATGATCAGCACGATGACGCCGAAGCTCAGCGCCGCCTTCTGCGAGGTCCCGGCGACGATCGCGGTGATGACGAGCAGCAGCGGGAGCAGCGGGATCGAGAGCACCACGTCGGTGACGCGCATGATGATGAAGTCGATCCAGCCGCCGTAGTACCCGGCGATTGCGCCGAGCACGGTCCCGATCGTGATCTCCATGAAGACCGCGAACAGCGCGACCGTCAGCGAGATCCGCGCGCCGAACATCAGGCGCGCGAGCAGGTCGCGGCCGTTCTCGTCGGTCCCGAGGATGTGCGCGGCGACGCCCGGCGCGAGCGGGTAGCCCTGCCAGTGCACCTGGTCGATGAAGTTCGGGTCGGCGGGCGTGAGCCACGGCGCGAGCAGCGCGATCAGCCCCATGATGATCAGCACGACGCCGCCGATCAGCGCGGGCTTGTGGCGGCGGAACCGGCGCCAGACGGTGTTCTTCGACGGCGCCATCTCCTCGACGGGGACGGCGGCGGACGGGGTCAGCGGAAGCGATGCGGCCATCTCAGGTGTACTTCACGCGCGGGTCGAGCCAGGCGTAGCAGATGTCGGCGACCAGGTTGAAAAAGATCACCAGGAACGAGACCATCATCATGTAGCCCATCAGCAGCGCGAAGTCGAACTGCTGGAGCGCGTTGTAGAACAGCCGCCCCATCCCAGGCCAGGCGAAGATGTCCTCGGTGACGACGGCGCCGGCGACGAGGCCCGGCAGCGAGAGCGCGATGACGGTGACCAGCGGGATCAGCGCGTTCTTGAGGCCGTGCTTGAGGATGACGGCGGTCCGCGAGACGCCCTTCGCCGCCGCCGTCCGCATGTAGTCGGTCCGGATCACCTCGAGCATCGAGCTGCGCATGAAGCGGCTGAACGTCGCGATGTAGAGCAGCGAGAGGACCAGCGTCGGCAAGATCAGGTGCTGGATGCGGTCGCCCAGGTCGAAGGTGTCGGAAGTCGCGATGCTCGCGGACGGCAGCGAGAAGTGGTACCCGAACGCGGTGACGCCGACGACCGAGAACGCGAGCTGCACCATCAGCGCGAACCAGAACACCGGCATCGACTGGCCGAAGAACGCGAACGTCGTGACCGCGTAGTCGACCCACGAGTACTGCTTCACCGCGCTGATCAGACCGGCGATCACGCCGATCGTGATCGAGAAGAAGAACGCGCAGCCCATCAGCTCGAGCGTCGCCGGCATCCGTTCCAGGATCGCCTGGGTGACCGGCTCCGAGTTGGACATCGACCAGCCGAAGTCGCCCTGCACCACGCGGAACAGCCACTTGAAGTACTGGATCGGCGCCGGCTGGTCGAGGCCGAGGTTGTGCTTGAGCCGCACGATGTCGGCCTCGGTGATGTGCGGGTTCTGCAGGTACGGGGTCAGCGGGCCGCCCGGCGCGTTCTGGAGGATCGTGAAGAGCACGATCGAGACCAGCAGCAGGAGCGGGATGTTCTGCAGCGTCCGGCGGACGACGTAAGTGAACAGCGGGGCAACCTCCCGGGTATCGAACCGACGCGAGTTGGTGGATTCGCTTCGCGAATCCTTCGCGGTCCTCGCTTCGCTGCGGTCCGCTTATGCTGCCGTCGTTGTGCCGAGGCCCAATATGCGGCGCGCCTGGTCCGGGGTCGCGACGGGGCGGCCGAGTTCTTCGGCGATTCGGACGACGCGGGCGACCAGCTCCTCGTTCCGCGCCAGGCGGCCCTTCGAATAGTAGAGGTTGTCCTCGAGGCCGACCCGCACGTGGCCGCCCATCGCGACCGCGACCGCGGCGAGGGTCAGCTGCATGCGGCCGATGCCGGCGACCGACCAGGTGCAGCCGGCCGGGAGCGCGCGGACGCAGTCGACGAGGTGCTCGACCGAGGCATCGAGCCCGCCCGGGACGCCGAGGACGAAGTCGGCGTGGGCCGGGAGCCGGATCGCGCCCTCGGCGGCGAGCCGCTTGGCGTTGGAGAGGTGACCCAGGTCGAAGATCTCGAGCTCCGGGACGACCCCGTACTCGTCGAGCTTCGCGGCGATCCCGCGCATGATCGGGAAGCTGTTCTCGAAGACGTCGTCGCCGAAGTTCACCGTCCCGCAGGTGAGCGTCGCCATCTCGGGGCGGAGCGCGAGCGGCGCGGCGCGCTCCTCGGGGGTCATCCCGATCGCGCCGCCGGTCGAGAACTGCACGATCAGATCGCTCGCGCCGCGGATCGTCTCGTACGCTTCGCGGAAGCGCTCGACGTCGTGCGTGTTGGACCCGTCGTCGTTCCGGCAGTGGACGTGCACGATGCTCGCGCCGGCCTCGCGAATCGCGCGCGCCGTCTCGCCGAGCTGCGCCGGGGTGACCGGGAGGTACGGCGTCTGGTCCGGCATGACTTCGGCCCCGACCGGTGCGACGGTGATGATCAGCGGCTCCACGCCAGCCACGTCCGGCGAGCCGCCTCCGCCTTCCTCGGCGTCGCCCTTATCCCGTTCGGCAAGGCAAGGATAAGCACGCGCGCCACGGGAACGTCCTGCCTCACGGGGGGACACGATATGGTGAACCGCACCACCGCACGACGACCGTCGGTCTTGGTGATCTGCGCGCACCTGAACTCGGACCGGGGTCTGGCCGCCGACCGCGGCTTCATGCAGCCGTCGGCCGGTCTTCAGATCGCCTCGCTCGTCGACCGCGAGCGGTTCGACGTTCGGCTGTACCATGAGATGTGGCACGGGCCGCTCGACGTCACGCGGCTCCCCGACGCCGACGTGGTCTTCCTCAACGGGCTGCAAAAGGATTTCGACCGGCAGCGGCAGCTCTCGTACTTCTACCGCCGGCGCGGCGCGGTCACCGTCGCCGGCGGAAGCATCTGCACGCTGTTCCCCGAGTTCGCCGCGCGCTTCTTCGACGTGGTGTGCTCGGGCGGCGTCGACGTGGTCCCCGACGTCCTGCGCGACTACGCCGCCGGGACGCTGCGCGAGCGGTACGCCTCGCCGCAGACGCGGCTGACGGACTACCGCGTCGACTACGCGCTCCTCGCGCAGAACGGGATCGGCGGACCGATGCATTTGATCGAGTCCTCGCGCGGCTGCAACTTCCGGTGCGACTTCTGCGTGATCCCGGCCGAGAGCGCGCGGCACACGCACTACGGGGCGCCGCGCGTCGCGCAGGCGATCGGCGACTCGATCACGGCGAGCCCGCGCTTCTCGGTCAAGCGCACGTTTCCGATGCTGTTCTTCATCGACAACAACTTCGGCAACAACCCCGGGAAGCTGCGCGAGGTCTGCGCCGCACTCCGCGCCGACCGCCGCGTCAAAGGGTGGGGCGCGCTGGTGACGCAGGACGTGCTGCGGAACCGCGAGCTCGTCGCCGAGCTCGCGCGCTCGAAGTGCGGCGGGCTGTTCACCGGGCTGGAGTCGCTCGATCCCGCGTTCCTCGAAGCGCACGACAAGAAACAGAACGTGACCTACGCGAAGAGCCTGCTCGAGGACGTCGCGTTCGCGCAGCGCCAAGGGATCACGATCATGTACGGGTATCTCTTCGACCCGCGCATGTCGACGACGCAGGAGATGACGCGGCAGATCCGCGCGCTCGCCGAGAACCCCGAGCTGCCGTTTCCGAGCTTCTTCTCGTTCGTCGCGCCGCTGGCGGGGACGAAGCTGTTCTGGGAGAGTGCGCTGCGCGGCGAGCTGCGCCCGAACGTGCGGCTCCGCGACCTCGAAGGCTTCGCCGTCGCATACCGTAACTGCCTCAGCTCCGACGAGGAGCTGACCGCGTTCTCGCGCACGCTCTTCGAGCGGCTGGACCTCGTGGCCGGCCGCCGCGAGCTGCTGCGCAAGACGCTCGCGACGATCCGCTCGACGCGCTCGCGGAAGCCGGGCTTCTGGTTCAGCACGTACGTGAACAACCTGCGGATCCTGACGCTCCAGCGCCTCTGGAAGCCGCCGGGGCCGCGCACGTACATCGCGGGGACCGACGTGCTCGACCCGCAGTACGACTGGTATCCGCCGGACATCACGGCCGAGGACAAAGCGCGCTACTTCGATCCGGTCGTCGTCACCGACGAGCACGGGCGGCTCGCCGAATGGCTCGAGGCGTATCGTCCCGGGCGTCAGCCGCTCGTCGGGAGGTCCGTGCGGTCGCCGTGAAGCAGCAGCTGCGGGCGCTGGCCGAAGCGATAGCGCCCGTCCGGCTGCAGATCGAAGAGCCACACGAGATCGAAGCGGTCGCCGGGCCACTGCTGCGGCGCGGTCGTCGTGTCGCCGAGGAGCGCGTTCGCGATGCGCGGGATCCGTTTGTGCTCCCACGCGATCAGCACGACGCCCGCGCGCGTGCGGACGTCCCCGACCAGCGGCTCTTCCTGCTCCAGTGAGAAGCTGGTGTCCGGGGCGAGGTTCAGCCGCGCGGCGAGCGGCGTCGCGGTCTCGTACGGCCGGCCGTGGTCGCCGTCGTCGTGCTTGCGCGGCGGGGAGTAGATCCACGCCGGCGTCTCGATCGCCGGATCCCACGGATGGGTGAAGAACCCGACGAGCGCGCCGGCCCGCTGCCAGCCGCGCACGATCAGCGACTGGTCGTGCTGCGTCCCGTCCTCGTGCACGCCCGCCGGCGGCGGCCCCTCGGGCGGCGGCTTCTCACCGTGGCGAATGAGCATGATTTTGCTGGGCGGCTGGCTGGCGGGCATGGCATGGCCTTTCGGCTCGGCCGA
>DATAQE010000149.1:0-2676 GCA_036264835.1 Candidatus Elarobacter sp. | reverse complement strand
GACCCGTTCCTGCTGGTCGAGGAGCGCACGTCGCTCAAGCTGTTCCTGCGCTCGCTCGCGCAGCGCGACTTCTTCCTGCAGCTCGGGTGGTACACCGAGTCGCTCGCCGAGGAGCCGCTGCAGGCGAAGATGCGCGGCTTCGCGTTCGCGAAGACGCACCGCCATCTCGACGCGTGGCGGAGCGGCCGCACCGGCTACCCGCTGATCGACGCGGGGATCCGCGAGCTCCGCGCAACCGGCTGGATGCACCCGCGCGTGCGCGCGATCGCGGCCTCGTTCCTGTGTTTCGACCTCGGCGTCGACTGGCGCGTCGGCCGCGAGGAGTGGGACCGCTACCTGACCGAGGACGATCCCGCGCTCGCCGCCGGCAACTGGCAGTGGATCGCCGGCGTCGGCGCCGACCTCGCCGCGTATCCGCGGATCTACAACCCGCTCAAGCAGGCCCGCCGGTTCGATCCGGTCGCCGCCTACGTCCGCCGATGGATCCCCGAGCTGGCGAACCTCTCGGACGCGGCGATCCTCGACCCCGAGGCCGGTCGCCGCGCGCCCCAGCTCGAGCTTGCGCTCTTCGGCGCGCAGTCGTATCCCGAGCCCGTCCTCGACCACGAGGCTGCCGCGCGCGCGTTCCTCGAGCGCTACGCCCGCGAGGTGCGGGCTCCGGCGTAGGTCCTACCTAAGGCGAGGCGAGAAATCCCAAGCATGAGCGAGCAGCCCGCCGCGTCCCACGACAGCGGTACCCCCGAGAGCCTTCTGCGCTTCATGATGACCGGATGGGCGACGCCGCCCGGGACGCCGGCGAGCCCGGTCGAGGGGATCGAACGGTTCGCGGCGCGCCGTGAGGCCCTCTCTCGCGCCTTCCCCGGCGAGACGCTCATCGTCCCGACCGGGCACGAGAAGACGCGCGCGAACGACACGTCGTACCGCTTCCGGCCGGGGACCGAGTTCTATTATCTGACCGGGAACCTCGAGCCGGACAACGTGCTGCTGCTCGTCCCGAACGGTGAAAGCCACGACGCGACGCTGTATTGCGAGCCGAACCCCGGCAAGACCGACGCGACGTTCTTCACCGACCGCGTGAAGGGCGAGCTGTGGGTGGGCCCGCGGCTCGGGCTCACGCAGACGCAGCAGCGCTACGGCATCCCGACCAAGTCGCTCGCCGATCTCTCGAACGACGTCACCGAGGTGCTCGGCCGTGCGCCGTACCGCGCGCTGCGCGGAACCGATCCGCAGCTCGACGCGGTGCTGCCGGTGCAGGCCGAGCGCGACGCCGAGCTGGCGACGAAGCTCTCCGAGCTGCGGCTGATCAAGGACGAGCACGAGGTGTGCCAGATGAGGCGCGCGATCGAGGCGACGCACTATGCGTTCGAGGACGTCGTGCGCGCGCTGCCGAGCGCGGAGACCGAGCGGTACGTCGAAGGCGTCTTCAACCTGCGCGCGCGCGTCGAAGGGAACGACGTCGGCTACAACACGATCGCGGCGAGCGGGCCGAACGCGTGCACGCTCCACTGGACGCGCAACGACCGCCGCATCGGCGAGGACGAGCTGCTACTGCTCGACGCCGGCGTCGAGGCCGAGACGCTCTACACGGCCGACATCACGCGCACGATCCCGATCTCCGGGCGCTTCACGGCCGAGCAGCGGGAGATCTACGACTTGGTCTTCGCCGCGCAGGAGGCGGCGATCGCGAAGTGCGCGCCGGGCAACGACTTCCTCGAGCCGAACCGGGCCGCGATGGAGGTGCTCGCGCGCGGGCTCGAGCGGCTCGGGATCCTCGGCTCGGCCGACGAGGCGCTGCGCGACGAGAACATGTTCTACAAGCGCTACTCGCTGCACAACGTCAGCCACATGCTCGGGCTCGACGTGCACGACTGCGCCGCGGCGCGCGCCGAGACGTACAAGTTCGGCAAGCTCGAGGCGGGGATGGTGCTGACCGTCGAGCCGGGGCTGTACTTCCAGCTCGACGATCTGACGGTCCCCGCGCGCTACCGCGGGATCGGCGTGCGCATCGAGGACGACGTGCTGATCACGCCCGGCGGCGTCGACGTCCTCTCCGCCGCGATCCCGCGCGCCGCGGAGGCCGTCGAGGCTTGGGTGCTCAGCTCTGCGACTGCGGGGAGTGCGCGGGAAGCCGCGCGTCCACCCAGTCGCTGATCAGCGGGACGTCGACGTCGTCGCCCTGCCAGACCTTGAACGCGTAGATCACGCTCGCGACGACCGTAAACGGGACGAGGAACGGCAGCAGCGACCAGGCGCCGAAGCCGAAGACCGGGATCGCCGCCGCTGCGCCGAGCAGCGCCGGCGCGACGCCCCACATCGCGAGGTTGAAGCCGAGGGCCTGCCATGCTTGGCGCTTCACGAACCGATCGGCCTTCGGGTCGATCAGCGCGATGATCGCGAGCGGCCAGAACGGGTAGCTGAGCGCGACGACCGCGCGCGTCTCGGGCCGGACCGCGACGGCAGCGGTGCGCTGGACGCGGGGCGGGCCCGGCGGCGGCGGCGGTTGGGGCGGCGGCGCGGAGTACGACGCTTGCTGCTGCTGCTGGTAGGAGCCGTACGACGGCCCGACGCCGCCGTTGATCATGTTGCTGCGGCGCGCCGCCTCGACGCGCGCGGCCAAAACGCAGCTGGGGCAGTCGCCGTTCTCGTTACGGCAGGTTGCGCAGACGGGCTTGCGGC
>DATAQE010000125.1:0-28286 GCA_036264835.1 Candidatus Elarobacter sp. | reverse complement strand
AACCCACTGCACGTAGGCGCCCATGCCCTCGGAGATCACACGGACCGGTACGACGACCGCGCCCTTGTAGATCTCCGGAGGAACGTCGAGCGGACGGCTCTCGCCGTTGATGACGACTTCCGGGCGGCCGACGGTGACTTTCACGTCGGAACCGGGCTTCGAGACGTCGACCGTCTTCGAGGCCGGGTCGTACGAGACCGTCGCGCCCATCTGCTCGAACATCGAGCGGAGCGGGATCAAAATGGTATTGCCACGCACCAGCGCGGCGAGGACGCGGTTCGCCTTCAGGCGGTCCGGCTTCGAATAGACGTGCCGGTCGTTGAAGAGGATCGGGACCTCGCCGGAAGGCGGCGTGCCGAAGTCAGCGGGTGGCGCGGCGTTCGGCGCGGCCTGTGCAACCTGCGAATGCGCGGAGGGTCCGATGTTGCCTTGCGCATGCGCCGGGTTCTGGGCCGAGACGGACGTCGTACCGATTCCGACCGCGACAAGCGCGGCCAGAAGCCCGGTGCTCAGTCGTTTCACGTAATACTCCCTAGCTAAGGTGTTGTGTCGAGAAGGGCGTTGGCGCCGGCGTGGCCGGCCCGGGGAACGGGAGCGCACGAGAGTACTCGCTTGCTCAGCCATTTTGGGAACTACCCACGTGACCGGCGCCTTAATCACGAGGCGGGGTCACAGCCCCGCATCTAAGACCGCTAACGCTGCCTTTACACGGAGGGTTCCAGGCTCCCTCGGTTCAGCCGAGCTTTTCGTCCAGCCGTTCGCGGAATTTGTCGCGGGAAGTGACGTAGCGCTCGTGGGTCCCTTCGGCGATCTTCTCGCGCTCGTCGAACGCGGTGAAGGCGTACTCGACCCGGCGGCCGTCGACTTTGAGGACCTCGACCTCGGTCCGGACAATGAGGCCGACCGGGGTCGGCGCGAGGTGGGCCAGGTCGACGTGGGTCCCCAGGGTGATCTCGTCGGGGTCGAGCACCGGCGCGACGCACTGCATCGCGGCCTCTTCCACCAGCTGGAGCAGCATCGGGGTCGAGAGGACGGTCACGCCCTTGTTGCCGGCTTTGTCGGCCGTCATCCACTCCTCGACCCGGGTCTGGCTCTGGTACGTCCTCCCGACCTCGATCTTCCCGCGCATCCCGGGGTGGACGTTACGACCGGCAACCGGGCGAATCATTTTCACGTTCCACGCGGTAGTACCGGCGGACCGCGGCGTCTAACACGCCGCTCCGAGCGAATTCGCAGCGAAAGAAAGTAAGAAGGAGCACCATGAGACGGAGTCAGCGCATGCTGCTGGCCGCGGCGGTCCTCGCCGTGGCGGCGACCGCGTGCGGCAAGGGCGGAGGCGGAGGCGCGGCCGGCGGCCGCGGGGCGGCCCCGCCGCTCGCGGTCGACGTGTCGCAGGCCAAGCGCCAGGACATCGCCACGTTCGTGACGCTCGACGGCCAGATCGCGCCGGTTCAGGAGTCGACGCTCAGCTCGCCGCAGTCCGGGAACGTCGCCGCGGTCTACGTCAACGAAGGCCAGCACGTCGGACGCGGGCAGGTCGTCGCGAAGCTCGACGACTCGACGCTGCGCGCCTCGCTCGCGCAGCAGGAGGCGATCGTGCAGCAGCAGAGCGCACAGCTCGGCTCCGCGACGCTGCAGGCGCCGGTCACGGCCGCGCAGGCCTCGAACACCGTCGTGACCGCGCAGCAGCAGCTCGCCGCGGCGCAGAACGGCGTCGCGACCGCGCAGGCCGCGTACCAGAGCGCGCTCTCGACGTACAACGCCGACCGCCAGCTGCTCGCGCAAGGCTACGTCGCGCAGACGCAGTTCGACGCGGCGCGCGCGCAGTACGTGCAGGCGCAGCAGGCGCTGAACAACGCGCGCGAGGCGCTGCGGCAGGCCCAGACCGGGCTGCGCTACGCGCAGACGCAGGGCGGCAACGCGGTCCCGATCCAGCGGCAGCAGATCGCGGTGAACCAAGGCCAGCTCGCGGCAGCGCAGGCGCAGGTGCGGCTGCTCGAGACGCAGATCGCGCAGACTTCCATCGTCTCGCCGTTCGACGGCGTCGTCACGCAGCGTCTGCTCGATCCCGGCGCGTTCGCCTCGCCGAACCAGCCGGTGGTGCGCGTCTCGCAGATCGACACGGTGTACGTCAACGTGAACGTCCCCGACGACGATCTGCCGTACGTGCGCACCGGGACGCCGGTCACCTTCACGACCTCCAGCCTCGGCAATCAGCAGTTCCGCGCCGCGGTGATGGACGTCAACGCGACGCCGACGCAAGGGACGCTCTCGTACCGCGCGCGGGTCCGCGTGCCGAACCCCGGCGACCGCCTGCGCGGCGGGATGCTGGTGAGCGTCAACGTGCGCAAGGAGTTCCACCCCAACGCGATCGTCGTGCCGCGCACCGCGGTCTTCCAGAGCGACACCGGCTCGAACGTCTACACGGTCGCCGACATGCCCGCGCCGAGCCCGGGCCCGAACGGCGCGCCGGCCGGTGCGGGCGGCGCACAAGCCGGCGGCCAGGCCGCGGGCGGCGGTGCGGCCGCACCGGGCGGCGGCCGCGGGCGGCGCGGCGGCGCGGGCGGAGCCGGAGGCCCCGGCGGTCCGGGCGGCGGCCCGCCGGTGAAGCTGATGAAGGCGAAGATGGTCCCGGTGCAGGTCGGGCTCCAGACCGACACGCTCGCCGAGGTGATCAGCCCGGCGATCAAGCCGGGGACGACCGTGATCACCACCCGTCCAGACGCGCTGCAGAACGACAGCACCGTCGCGATCACACAACCGGGCGGCGGCGCCGGCGGCCCGCGCGGAGCGCAATGATGCGCTCCGCCACCGCCTCGCGCGCGCTCGCCGGCGTCGCGCTGGCGGCGCTCGTCCTCGGCTCGCAGCCCGTGCTGGCCCAAACGACGCCGACGACCCCGACGAATCCGACCACGCCGACGAGCACGACGCCGTCGAGCGCGCCGAGCCCGGCCGCGACGCCGCGGCCGCTGACCTCGCCGTCGGCCGCGCCCGGCGGCCGCACCCAGAGCCCCAGCGCGCTCCCCGGCGCCGCCGGGACGCCGGCGCCCGGGGCTCCCGCCTCGGGCGGCGGGGGCTCGGGCGGCTCGGGCGCGATCAACGCGGCCGCGATCCCGACCCTCGCCCCCGCCGACCAGCGCGCGCCGCTGCCGTACCCGGCCTACGGGACGCCCGCGCCGGTCGTCTCGACGCGGACCGCGCCCGGCGTCCCGCAGGTCATCACCCTCCAGCAGGCAACGCTGATCGCGTACGCGCGCTCGCCGGTCCTGGCCTCGGCCCGCGCCGACGTCGCGATCGCGGCCGCGCCGGTGGAGCTCGCGCAGAGCGCGCTCTTCCCCGCGGTGACCGGGAACGCGTCGACGACGCACGCGCACCGCGAGCCCGGCGGCTCGAGCACGACGTCCAGCACGACGACGACCGGGACGACGACCGGGTCGACGACGACGACGACGTTCAGCCCGAACACGACCACGAACAGCCTCTCGGTCCAGCTCCAGCAGCTCATCTTCGACGGCGGCCGCGTCGCGGCGCAGATCCGCGCCGCGCGCGCGACCGAGAACGCCGCCGTCGCGACCTACCAGCGGCAGCTGCAGACCGTCGCGTACAACGTTGCGACCGCGTACTACAACACGCTGGCCGCGCAGCGCCAGACGCAGGTCGCGCTGACGACCGTGCGGCTCGACCAGGTTCAGGAGGCCCTCGTCACCGCGCAGATCCGCGCCGGGACGGCCGCGCGCGCCGATCTTGCGACCGCCCAGCTCCCGACCGCGCAGGCGCGCGTCGCGGTCGTACGTGCGCAGGCGAACGAGGAGATCCAGCTCGCGACGTTCGCCAACACGCTCGGTCTCGACGCCGACATCCAGGTCCAGCCGAAGGACGACGTCCCGGCGCTCAGCGCGACCTCCGGGAACTTCACCGTGAACCCGGCGTTCCCGACGCCGACCTATCAGCAGGCGGTGACGCGCGCGCTCGCGCTGCGCCCCGATCTCACCTCGGAGCAGCAGAACGTCGTCTCGCTGCAGGCGAGCCTGCGCGCCGCGCGGCTCGGCAACTTCCCGACGGTCAACGGGACGGCAAACTACGGCACCACGTCGACGGATCCCGGCGGCGGGACCTTCCGCAACTCGGGCTCGATCGGGCTCGCGCTGACGGTGCCGTTCTACGACCGCGGCATCACTCGCGCGCAGACCGCGCAGGCGCAGGCGCAGCTCGACCGCGCGCTCGCGCAGCTGCAGATCGAGCAGCAGGGCGTGCAGCTCAACGTGCGGACCGCGCTGGTGAACCTGGTCTCGGCCTACGCGGCGCTCGACCAGGTCAACGCCGAGCTCGGCAAGGCACAGCAAGTGCTGCAGTCGACGCAGGCGCAGTACCGCGCCGGCGTCACCACGCTCCCGCTGCTGCTCAACGCGCAGGTCGGTCTGACCCAGGCGCTCACCGACGAGGTCACCGCGGTGTACACGGTGCGTCAGGCCGAACAGGCACTGCTCTTCGCGGAGGGCACGAACGGCGCCGGGTGAACTCCCCGGCGAGATGACGACGACGGTCCCGGTCTGGATCGACGATCCGGTGAACGCGGCGATCCTCGCGGTGAGCGAGGATCGCCTTCAAGGGTTTCAGCTCGACCCGTTCGGTGAGATCGCCGAGCGAAGCGGGATCGCGGTCGAGACGGTGATCGAGCGGATCGTCGCGATGCTGCGCGCGGGGACGATCCGCCGCGTGCGCCAGACGCTGATGGCGACGAACCTCGCCGACGGCGCGCTCTGCGCCTGGCAAGTCCCGCCCGAGCGCCTGAACGACGCCTTCGACTTCCTCTTCCGCGAGGACCCGTTCTCCGGGCACGTCGTGATCCGCACGACCGACGCCGCGACCGCCGGCTCGAACTACCGGCTCTGGACGACGCTGAAGGTCCCGCAGGGCTTCTCGCTCGCGAAGCACGCCGCGTTTCTGGCGCGCACGATCGGCGCCGAAGCGCACCGGCTGATGCCGGCGAAGGCGCTCTTCGCGCTCGGCGTCGGCCACGTGCGCCGGCGCGGGATCGAGCCCGGCGCGCGCGCGGACGTGCTCGCCGAGGTCAAGGACACCGAGATCGTCGCGCTGAGCCCGCTCGAGTGGCGCGTGCTGAGCGCGATCAAGCGCGAGCTGGCGCCCGAGGAGATCGTGCGCAACGTGTGGGCGGCGCGCGCGCGCGAAGCCGGCGTCTCGCGCGAGGAGTTCGAGCGCGTCGGCAAGGCGCTCAACGCGAAGGGCGTCGTCGGGCGGTTCTCGACGTTCCTCGAGCACGTGAAGCCGAACGCGAACGCGGGCGGGCAGAGCGTGACGCGCTACAACGCGCTCTTCCACTGGCGGGTGCCGCCGGGGCGCGAGCTCGACGCGGGGCGCGAGGTCGGCCGCCACTACATCATGACGCACGCCTACTGGCGCGAGGGCGGGCCGGAGTTCCGCGGTGTCAACGTCATGGGCGTCGCGCACGGGACCGAGAAGGAGACCGTGCTCGCGCACAAAGCGGCGATCGACGCGCACCTGCGCGAGGCGGGGATCGAGTTCGGCTACACCAACGTGTTCTGGGGCGGCCGCAGCGAGATCAAGCCTTCGGAGATCGCGCCCGCCGCCTACCTGGACTTCTGCACGAAGTTCGACCTCGACCCGGAGACGATGCGCTGATGATCCGACGCCTTCTCGCCGCGAGCGCGCTTCTGGCGCTCGCGCTTTCCGCGTGCACGAAGGTCGGCGACACCGTCGCGTCCTCCGGGAACGCGGGCCCGGGCGCGCCGTCCGGCCCGCACGCGGACCGCTTGGTGATGTCGACCGCCGCGGACCCGAAGAACCTCAACCCCGCGTTCGCCTCGGCGGCGCCGGTGCTGGAGATCTCGGCGTTCCTGTTCTCGTACACCGTCCGCTACGACGACCACGCGCACCCGATCCCCGACGTGGTCACCGAGATCCCGACGGTCGAGAACGGCGACGTCAGCAAAGACGGTCTGACGATCACGTACAAGCTGCGCCGCGACGTCAAGTGGCACGACGGCGAGCAGCTGACCTGCCGCGATCTGCGCTTCACCTGGCAAGTGATGATGAACCCGAAGAACAACGTCATCACCACCGACGGCTGGAACAAGATCAAAGACGTCGACTGCAGCGATCCGTACGTCGCGGTCGTGCACATGAAGCAAGTCTACGCGCCGTTCCTCCAGCAGCTCTGGAGCTTGAACGGGAACGGGCCGATCATGCCCGAGCACTTGCTCGCGAAGTACAACGACGACAAGGGCAGCATGAACACCGCGCCCTACAACTCGGCGCCGGTCGGGAGCGGCCCGTACAAGTTCGTCGCCTGGGACCGCGGCAACCAGGTGCGGATGGAGGCGTTCCCCGACTACTTTCGCGGGAAGCCCGCGATCCGCGAGGTGATCTACAAGATCATCCCCGACCAGAACACGCTCGCGACGCAGCTGCTCACCCACGAGCTGGACTTGGGCTGGAACCTCGCCGCCTCGTCGTACGAACGGGTGAAAGACTCGCCGGGGAACACGACGCTCACGCCGGTCATCTACACCTTCGACCACGTCGACTTCAACCTCCGCAGGCCGATCTTCCAGGACGTGCGCGTGCGCCGCGCACTGACGTACGCGATCGACCGCAAGTCGCTGCTGGAGAAGATCCGCCACGGCCTCGGCGAGCTGAGCGACACGATGGTCGACCCGACGCTCTTCCCGGACGCGCAGGATCCGAAGGTGATGAAGTACCCGTACGACCCGGCGAAGGCCGCCGCGCTGCTCGACGAAGCCGGCTGGAAGATGGGCCCGGGCGGGATCCGGGTGAAGGACGGTCAGCGCTTCCAGTTCCAGATCTCGACGCAGGTCGAGTCGGTCGGAGGCCAGGCGATCGAGCAGCAGGTGCAGACGTACTGGCACGCCGTCGGCGCCGACGCGGTCGTGAAGAACTACCCGACGCCGCTCTTCTTCGACAACACCGCGAACGGGGTTCTGCAGGGCGGGAAGTACGACGTGGCGTTCTTCGCCTGGGTCGCCGCCGCCGACATCGACCAGAGCGCGATCTACTCCGGCCACTACCTCGCGCCGAAGGGGCAGAACGCGCTGTTCTGGGACAACCCGGTCGCGACGAAGGCGATGGACGACGCGAACCTGACGGTCGACCAGAAGCGCCGCATCGAGCTCTACCGCACCGTGCAGGAAGAGTTCGCGAAGGACGATCCCTCGATCATCCTGTGGTTCCGCAAGGACGTCGAGGTGCACACGAGTGCGCTCAAGGGCTTCACGCCGACGCCGGTGATCACGACGCCCTTCTGGAACACGTGGCAGCTCCACTACTGAGACGCGCGGCCGCGCTCGCGCTCGCCGCGTCCGCCGCGCTGCTGCCGTGCGCATCGGGCGCGGAGAACGCGCCGGCCGCGCGGCACCCGTACACGATCCCGCACGTCCTGCGCTACGCGACCGGCGAGGACATCGTCGGGCTCAACCCGCACCTCAACTCGCAGCTCACGCAGTTCCTGATGGCCGAGCTCACGATGGCGTGGCTCGTCCGGTACAACCGCGCGAACGAGCCGGTTCCGGAGCTCGCGACGGCGATCCCCTCGCGCGCGAACGGCGGCGTCTCGGCCGACGGCAAGACGATCACCTACCATCTGCGGCGCGACGCGAAGTGGTCGGACGGCGTGCCGTTCACCGCGGCCGACGTCAAGTTCTCGGCCGGCGTCGTGCTGAACCCGCAGAACAACGAGCAGACGCACCGCGGCTTCGACCAGATCGCGCGCGTCGACACGCCCGACAAGTACACCGTCGTGTTCCGGCTGACGAAACCGTACAGCGGGTTCTACGTGAACTTCTTCAGCTCGGGCGGCGCGAACCCGTGCATCCTGCCGGAGCATCTGCTCAAAGGGCTGAAGACGATCAACGACGCGCCGTACAACGCGCTCCCGGTCGGGATCGGGCCGTTCAAGTACGTGTCCTGGAAGCGCGCGACGAGCGTCGAGATGGTCCCCGACCCGCTCTACTTCGGGCGCAAGCCGCGGCTGCAGCGGATCATCTTCAAGATCATCCCCGACCGCAACACGGTGCTCACCCAGCTCACGACGCACGAGCTCGATCTGTGGGCGCCGGTCCCGGCGGCGTTCTACGACCGGGCGCACGGGCTGCCGGGGATCGTGGCGGTGAAGCAGGCGTCGTACGCCTTCAACCACATCGACTTCGAGCTGGACCACGGCGCGCTGCGCGACGTCGCGGTGCGGCGCGCGCTGCGGCTCGCGACCGACCGCGCGACGATCCTGGCGAAGATCCGGCACGGCGTCGGCGTGCTGCAAGAGACGCCGTTCCCGCCCGGCAACCCGTTCCACATCGACGTCCCGCGCGTCCCGTACGACGTCGGCGCGGCGAACCGAATGCTCGACGCCGCGGGCTGGAAGCGCGGCGCCGACGGGATCCGGGAGAAGAACGGCGAGCGGCTCGACTTCGACTTCGCGATCGGGACCGGGCTGCCGGACACCGAGTCGATGCTCGAGCTGATCCGGGTCTCGTGGGAGCAGATCGGCGTCCGCTTCACCGTGAAGCGCTATCCCTCGCCGCTGTACTTCGCGCCGGCGCAGACCGGCGGGATCATCTACAGCGGGAAGTTCGACCTCGCGACGTATGCGTGGTACACGCCGCCGAACGGCGACGTGACGAACCTCTTCGCGAGCGACCGCATCCCGCCGAAGGGGCAGAACATCCCGCGCTTCCGCGACCCGGCCTCCGACGCCGCGTTTCGCCGCTTGATCGCGACCTACGATCCGAAGCAGCAGCGCGAGGCGCTGCGCGAGTTCCAGCTGCGGCTCGTCTCGGAGGTGCCGACGATCGTCCTGGACGCCCGCCAGGACGTCTACGCCTACAACTCCGACCTGCACGATTTCCACCCGAACCAAGTCACGCCGTTCGACGACGTGGTCGACGCCGACATCTGAGGTGCGCATGAACAGACCGCTCGCGCTCTCGCTCGCCGTCCTGCTGCTCGCGGGCTGCACGAAGGCGGTCGGGACGGGGACGAGCGGGACGCCGGCGGGCGGCGGCGCGCACCGGCACGCCGCCGCGCACGAGCTGATCGTCGGCGACACGCAAGACATCTCCGGGCTCAACCCGCACCTCGTCAGCGCGCTCTCGCTCGGGAACATCTCCGAGCTGACGATGGCGTACCTCGTGCGCTACGGTTCCGACGACCGGCCCGTCCCCGAGCTGGCGACGGTCGTCCCGACGCAGGCGAACGGCGGAATCAGCAAGGACGGCCTCGCGATCACCTGGCACCTGCGCAAGGGCGTGAAATGGGCCGACGGCGCGCCGTTCGACGGCGACGACGTCGTCTTCTCGACGAACGCGGTGAAGAACCCGAAGAACAACGAGGTCGGCAGCGACGGCTACGATCTCATCACGAAGATCGACGAGCCCGACAAGTACACCGTCGTCTTCCATCTCAGGAAGCCGTACAGCGCCTATCTCCCGACGTTCTTCGGGAGCGCCGGCGCGAACCCGTGCCTGCTCCCGAAGCACATCCTCGGCAAGCTCGCCAGCATCAACGACGCGCCGTACAACAGCAAGCCGGTCGGGATCGGGCCGTACCGGGTGACCGAGTGGGTGCGCTCCGACCACGTCACGATGGAGGCGAACCCGTACTACTGGCGCGGGCAGCCGAAGATCAAGCGGATCGTCTACAAGTTCGTCCCCGACCGCAACACCGCGCTCACGCAGCTCGAAACCGGCGAGATCGACCTCTGGCCGTACGTGTCCTCGGCGTACTACGACCGCGTCAAAGCGCTCCGCGGGATCACGGTGAGCCGGATGCCCGGCTACGTCTACGCGCACGTCGACATGAACACGTCGCATCCCGCGCTGCGCGATCCCGTCGTGCGCGCCGCGATGCGGCTCGCGACCGACCGGCTCACGATCCAGCAGAAGCTGAACCACGGCACGGGGATCGTGCAAGAGAATCAGATCACGCCGTCGAGCCCGTTCTACCGGCCGATCGCGCTCGTCCCGTTCAACATCCCCGAGGCGAACCGGCTGCTCGACGCGGCGGGCTGGAAGCGCGGCCGCGACGGCGTCCGCGCGAAGAACGGCGTGCGCCTCGCGTTCAACGTCGCGGCCGGCACCGGCGCGCCGGACGTCGACCAGCGCATCGAGCTGCTGCGCGCGAACTGGCAGCAGATCGGCGTCACGCTGAGCGTGCAGCACTACAGCCAGGCGCTGCTCTTCGGCCCGTTCCAGCAAGGCGGGATCCTGTTCGGCGGCAAGTGGGACGTCGCGACGTACGGCTGGCAGCAGACGCCCGACGGCGACCTGCGCGCGACCAACAGCTGCAGCCAGATCCCGCCGAAGGGCGAGAACGTCACGCGGCTGTGCGACCCGCAGCTCGAGGCGATCCTCGCCCGAGAGGCCGCGGCGTACGACGAGGCGCCGCGGGCCGCCGCGATCACCGACGGCGCGCATCGCATCTCGGAGCTCGTGCCGTACTACGTGCTCTACATCCAGGACAACATCCACGCCTACACGAGCGCGCTCACCGGGTGGAAGCCGAACGCGACGACGCCGTTCGACGATCTGATGGACGCCGACGTCGGTGCGTGACCACGCAAAGGAGGGACCGTGAAGAAGACGATCGCCGTGCTGGCAGCGGCGCTGCTGCTCGCCGCGTGCACGAAAGAGACGGCGACGACCGGCGCCGGCGGCGGGAACGGGGCGAGCGGCGGCGCGGAGGGGCGCAAGAACGCGTACACGGTCCCGCACACGCTGCGGATCGGCGACATCCAAGACTTCGACAACCTGAACCCGCACCTCACGACCTACGCCGCGCTGAACAACCTCTCGCAGCTCACGATGGCGTACATGGTGCGGTACGGCCACGACAACCGCCCGGTCCCGGAGCTCGCGACGAGCGTGCCGACCGAGGCGAACGGCGGGATCAGCAAGGACGGCAAGACGATCACCTGGCACCTGCGCAAGGGTGTGAAGTGGTCGGACGGCGCCCCGTTCGACGGCGACGACGTCGTCTTCTCGACGAACGCCGTGAACAACAAGGCGAACAACGAGGTCGGGCGCGACGGCTGGGATCTGATCACGAAGATCGACGAGCCCGACAAGTACACCGTCGTCTTCCACCTGCGCAAGCCGTACAGCGGGTATCTGCCGACGTTCTTCGGGAGCGCCGGCGCGAACCCGTGCATCCTCCCGAAGCACATCCTCGGCAACCTGCCGAACATCAACACCGCGCCGTACAACAGCAAGCCGGTCGGGATCGGCCCGTTCCGCTACGTCGCCTGGGCGCGCTCCGACCACATCGAGCTCGAGGCGAACCCGTACTACTGGCGCGGCCTCCCGAAGATCAAGAAGATCATCTACAAGATCATCCCCGACCGGAACACGCTCGTCACGCAGCTGCAGACCGGCGAGATCGACATGTACACGTACATCCCGCCGGCGAACTTCGACCGCGTCAGCGCGCTGCCGAACGTGGTCGCGCTGCACCAGCCGAGTTTCTTCTACTCCCACGTCACGTTCAACACGTCGCATCCGGCGCTCCACGAGACGGCGGTGCGGCAGGCGCTTCGCCTGGGGCTCGACCGCAAGCTGCTGCGCGACAAGATCAACCACGGGATCGGGATCCTGCAAGAGAGCATGGTGACGCCGGCGAGCCCGATGCACGACGACGAGCCGCGGATCCCGTACGATCCGGCGAAGGCGAACGCGCTGCTCGATGCGGCGGGCTGGAAGCGCGGGCCCGACGGCATCCGCGCGAAGAACGGCGTCAAGCTCAGCTTCGACTACGCGACCTTCGCGGGGAGTCAGGACAACGACCAGCGGATCGAGCAGATCCGCGCGATGTGGCAGCAGCTCGGCGTCGCGCTCACGCCCAAGCACTACAACAGCGCGCTGTTCTTCGAGCAACCCGGCGGGGTCGTCTACGGCGGGAAGTTCGACGCGACGAACTTCTCGTGGCAGCTCACGCCCGACATGGACGTGAGCCCGCAGACCGGGTGCACGACGATCCCGCCGAACGGGCAGAACGTCTCACGCTGGTGCGATCCCGCGGTGCAGCCGCTGCTCGACCGGGAGAAGCTCGCGTACTCCGAGACCGCGCGGAAAGCGATCATCGCGCAGGTGATGCCGAAGATCATCGCCGACGCGCCGTTCATCGTGCTCTACATCCTCGAGGACGTCCACGCGTACAACAAAGACCTGACCGGCTGGCATCCCAACAACACCACGCCGTTCGACGACTTCATGAACGTCGACATCTAACGATCGCGAAGCCGAGGATGATGCAGCCGGCGAGCGGGAGCGAGCGGAGGAGGCCCCAGGCGGGGTCTCGTGCGTCGAGGCCGGCGGCGCGCTGTTCGCCGGCCCAGACGGCGCTCGCGTCGGCGTTCGCGGGAGCGCGGTAGGCGGCGGGAAGCATGTCGGGCCAGGTCGGCGCGGGGTGCGCGCGAGCGAGCGGGATCGCGGCAGATGCGAGGACGAGCGCGGCGGCGAACGGCGCGAGGTCGGCGCGCGTCGCGCGCGGACCGCGGCCGAGCAACACGAAACCACAGGCGACGGCGAAGGTGAGCGCGCCGATCTGAGCCGCCGCGCTCGGGCGCTGCGCGAGGTCGAGCCAGTCGGCGCCGATCAGCACCGCCGCGATCCCGGCGAGCGCGCGCGCCGGACCGCGCGCTGCGACGGCGAGCACGATCAGCGGGATCAGCTCGACGACGAAATCGTGCTCGTGGAAGAACGGGACCGCGAACGGCAGCGCGGCGAGCGCGAGCAGCGTCCCGTCGCGCGCGCTCAGGCGCGCGCGCACGATAACGGCGATCGTGACGGCGACCGCTGCGAGCGCGCATGCGGTCCCGGCCGCTTCCGCGAGCGCGGCCGGCGCACCGAACGACCACGCGATCGCGGCCGGCGTGTGCTGGATCGTGATGAACCGCTCGGCGCGGCCGTGCTCGCCGAGCCGGTGCAGGTACGCGAGAAATCCGTGTACGCCGCCGCCCCCGGCGAGCGTCAGCGCGGCGAACGCGACCGCGCCGAGCGCCGCGGCGGTCCACGCCGCGCCGTCACGCATGCGCGCGGCGAGCGCGAGCGCGAGGTTCGGCTGCATCCCCGCGAGCAGCGTCGCGAACGCGCCCGCGAGGAGCGCGCCCGCTGCGTGCGCGCGCGATCGGACGGCGCGCTCGTACGCGAGCAGCGCGCACGCGATCCCGGCCGCGCTGAGCAGCGCGGCTTGCCCGAGCGCGATGTCGCTCGTTGCCGGGCCGCTCGCCCCGGCGAGCACGAACGCGCCCGCCACCGCGAACGGACGCCGTTCGCGCGCGAGCGCGAGCGCGGCGAGCAGCAGCGCGCAGAACGCCGCCGCGAGCGCGCCGGTCCACACCCGGACCGCGAGCGGCTGCGGCAGCCGCGCGAGCGCGCCGTAGACCGGGAGCGCCGCGGCTGGACCGACGTACGGCAGCAGCTCGTCGCGCGACGCCTCGACGCCGCCGATCGTGCGCTCGACCGCCCACACCGCGCGCGACCACGGATCGCCGCCGGCGTTCCACGTCGCGCCCGCGGCGTAGTACGCCTCGAAGTCGCGCGCGAACGGACCCGGCGCGGGGACGGGGCGGAAGAGCGTGACGGCGAGCGCGAGCGCGATCAGCGCGCCCGCGAGCGCGAGCTCACGTCGCAGCGTAGAGCCCCAGGCGCTCGACCCGGCCGCCGTTCCCCATGACGTACGCGACGCCGCCCGGGAAGCGGGCCTCGTACGCCTCCGCGTACACGACCGGCGCCGGCCCGCCCTTCGCGACGGTATAGCGCGCGTCGAGCGCCGCGGTCGCCGCGCCGAGCGCGACGTCGCCAGGCGAGAAGCGGAACGAACCGTAGTCGCGCGCGGCGACGTTGGTCGCGCGGTCCGCTTTCGGCAGGTAGTACTCGAGCGCGACGAGCGCGCGCTCCGCGTAGAACAGCGAGAGGTAACGCCGCGCGCCGTCCTCGTGCGCCGCGTACGTGTGCCAGCCGCGGATCGGGTACGCGAACCCGATCCCGAACGCGCGCTCGACGTCCTCGCGCGCCGTCGTCCCGAGCGCGAGGACGAGCCGTTCGTTCGCGAGCACGACCGGCCGGTCGAGCGCGGCCGGCTGGTCCTCCCTCACGCGCCGCGCTCGACGTAGGTCGCGGCGGCGCCCGCGACCGCGATCAGGACCAGCGCGATGTACGCGGCGAACGTGAGCCCGCGCTGCACCGGGAGCAGGCCGCTTCCGCGCGGGTCGAGCTCGCCGCGGAACATCGCGATCACGCGCGGGACCGCGGTGACCAGCATCAGGACGAGGATCACGATCGCGAAGATGCTGTGCCCGAAGAACAAGATCCACCCGCCGAGCAGCGCGATCCCGATGATCCACAGGCGCCCGTCGATCGCGCCCGCGATCGCGCCGCCGTCGAACGGCGGGGTCGGGATCAGGTTGAAGAGGTTGATGAACAAGCCGATGTACGCGCAGCCGGTCCAGAACCGCATCTGCGGTGCGAGCGACGGCTCGCCGAGGAAGAAGGCGTAGCCCCAGCACACCGCCGCGGCAGCGATGCCGAACGCCGGCCCGGCGAGCGACGCGGCGACGTTCTGCGCCGGCGTCCCGGTCGCCGGCGCGCTCACGAACGCGCCGAACCCGGGGATGAAGAGCGGGAGCGCGGCCTTCACGCCGTAGTTGCGCCAGGTGAGGTAGTGACCGAGCTCGTGCACGAGGATCATCAGCACGAAGACGATCGCGATCTTCCAGCCGCCGAACCACTGCGCGTAGATCCAGACCGAGAGGAACATCGACCCGAAGCTGAACAGGAGCTTGGGAGCGATGAAGAGCCATTTGATGCTGAACAGCACCGCGAGCAGAGCCTTGAGCTTCGCCGCCGCCAACCCGAGCGCGACCAGGATCCCTCCGATCGCGCCTGCCGGTCCTCTCCGCTGCTTCGGCTCGTGGGGGCGCTCGTCGTCGTGCATCAGCCGGTGATTCTCGATCCACCCGTCCCGCTCCGTGAATGGAGGCCCATCCTCCCCGAAGGCGACCTGCGCGCGATCTCGCTGCACTGGACCGCCCGCAGCTACGACGAGGTGTCGCCGGCGTATCATTTCTGCATCGCCGGCGCGCGCGACGTCATCGTCCACCATACGCACGACCTGCGCGAGAACATGCGCGACGTGCGGCTCGACCCCTCGCTGCCGTACGCGCCGCACACGCGCGGGCGCAACGCGTGGTCGATCGGGATCTCGATCGCGGCGATGGAGCGCTCGACGCCATCGGACTTCGGCCCCTGCCCGATGACCGAAGCGCAGCTCGACGCGATGTGCGAGGTCGCGGCGCGGCTGGCGGCGTTCTACCGCATCCCGGTCGAGGCGATCCGCACGCATGCCGAGGCCGCGCTCGACGACGGCTACTTCGGCGCGGGGAGTGACGAGCTGCGCTGGGACATCGCGCGGCTGCGCCCGTCGGACGCGCCGCTCGTCCCGGAGGAAGCGACGACGACCGGCGACTGGTTCCGCAGCCGGATCGCCGCGCTGCTGCGTGGCTAAGCTGCTGAACGCGCTGCTGTGGCTGCTGCTGTGCGCGCTCGTGGCGACGGTGGCGCTGATGACCTGGCACCCCTGGGTGACGCCGTGGACCGGCGTGCGCCGATGACGCGGATCGTGATCCTGGGCGGCGGCTTCGCGGGGGTCGCGACCGCGCGGCGGCTGGAGAAGAAGCTGCGCCGCGACGAGGCGGAGATCGCGCTCGTCGGGCGCGACAACTTCACGCTCTTCACGCCGATGCTCCCGGAGGTCAGCTCCGGCGGGCTCGAGCCGCGGCACGTCGCGACGCCCGTGCGCGCGCAGCTGCGCCGCACGACGTTCGTGCTCGGTGAGATCTCGCGCATCGATCTCGCGGCGCGCGCGGTCGAAGCGCGGCACCCGATCACCGGCGACGTGACGCACCTCGAGTACGATCACCTCGTCCTCGCGCTGGGCTCGGTGACCTCGACGTTCGGGATCGAAGGCGTCGCGGAGCACGCGCTCCCGCTCAAGACGCTGGAAGACGCGGAGACGCTGCGCAACCGCGTGATCGCGGCGCTCGAGCAGGCCGTCGTGACGCCGGACGGTCCCGCGCGCGACCGGCTGCTCACGTTCGCGGTCGTCGGCGGCGGTTACACCGGCTGCGAGTGCGCCGGCGAGCTGGTTGATTTCTTCCACTCGATCGTGCCGTTCTACCGGCCGCTGCGGCTCGCCGACGTGCGCATGATCCTGATCGAAGCCGGCCGAGCGCTGCTCCCCGATCTGCCGCCGAAGATGGGCGCGTACACGACGCGGAATCTCGCGCGGCGCAAGGTCGAGCTCGTCATCGGCGACGGCGTCACGCGGCTCGACCAAGACGGGATCGCGCTGCAGTCCGGGACGATGATCCCGTGCGCGACCGTCGTCTGGAGCGCCGGCGTGCGGCCCTCACCGGTGCTGCGCGACCTGCCGGTCCCGCACGCGCGCAACGGCGGGATCCTCGTGAACGAAGACATGTCCGTGCGGGAGACGTCCGGCGTGTGGGCGCTCGGCGACTGCGCCTGGATCCCGGCGAAACCCGACGCGCAGCAGGCCGACCGGGACGCGTGGTATCCCGCGACGGCGCAGCACGCGATCCGCGAAGGCCCCTCGCTCGCCGACAACATCGTCGCGACGCTGCGCGGGAAGCCGACGAAACCGTTCCGCTACACCTCGCTCGGCACGATGGCCTCGCTCGGCGCGCGCCGCGGCGTGGCGCAGCTCCCCGGCGGCTTCGTCCTCACGGGATTCTTCGCGTGGTTCCTGTGGCGCGGCTACTACCTCGCGCGCCTCCCCGGTCTCGACCGCCAGGTGCGCGTCGCGCTCGACTGGGCGCTGGGCCTGCTCTTCCCGCGCGACATCGCCGAGCTGCGCCTCTACACCGAGCGCGGCCAGCTCCAGGCCGAGCGCGACGCCGGCTTCGTGCCGCCGCCGAAACCGCCGGCATAACGTCGCCCGGCGCGCGGGCCGACGGCGTTAGGCGGCGAGCGCTTCCAGCAGGACGATGCGCTGCGGCAGCGGCAGTTGCGCGGCGCGGCGTTCCAGGATCGGGCGGGTGCGGCCGTTGATGGTGCGCAGCTCGCTCGGTGTGTCCCAGAGCAGGCTCGCCGCGATCGCGCCTAGCCGGTCCCGGTACTTAGCGACTTTTTTTTTGATCTCGCGCTCGACTTCGCCGCGGAGCGTCGCGACGAAGCGCTGAAACTGCGTTTCGTCGATCGGCTCGATCAGCAGCGCGGAACCGCGCAGCGGCGTGTCGAGGAAATGCCGGAGGTCCTCGTAGGCGATCGGGACGCGCTTGGCCTCGGCGTCGGCGAATACTGCGGACCACGTGAAGCGGCGCATCAGATGATACAGATCGACCGCGTCCTTGACCTCCGAGCGGTCTTCGAACGCGGCGATCTTGTTCGCCGCGATGTCACGTTCGCTGTGCGCGAACACGCCGAGCGCCGAAGCCGCCGGCTCGTCCAGCCGCGGACTGTCCGGTGCGACGTCGACTTGGATCCGCTGGGCGCCGTCGCCCACCCACATCCGCATGAACGCGACGCTCTCGGTCACCGGCTCCACGAGAAACCCGGCCGCAAGGAGTGCGTTCGCAAAATCTCGCCCGAGCGTTCCCGCGCGCGCTTCGAGCGTAAAGAGATCGATGTCGTCCGAATAGCGGTGGTGAAGGTACAGCCGTGCCAGCGCGGTCCCGCCGGTCAGCACCAGCGCCTCGCCGTAGCCGGCGGCGACGGCGAGGATACGGTCTTGCAGCGGGTAGAGGGCGCTTTCGTAGTACGCCCGCTCGTCGGGCGTTGCGACCCGATACGGCGGAACGCTCATACGGTTAGTATACCATCCTCACGTGACCCAGGCGTCATCCGCGCCCGCGTAGACGTTGCCGTACAGCGTTTCGGGGGCGGGGTACGGTTCGGCTTCGACTTCGTCGGTGGTGCGGTTGACGAGGTCGGTGATCTCGCGCTTGATCGACTTCGCTTCGTCTTCGGTCAGGATGGCGCGGTTGAGCAGGTAGCGCTCGAACTTGGGGACCGGGTCGTTCGGGCGGTGCTCCGCGACCTCGTCGCGGGTGCGGTAGGTGCGGTCGTCGTCGTCGGTCGTGTGCGAGAGGAAACGGTAGCACTTCGCCTCGACGAGGACCGGGCCGTCGCCGCGCGCGGCGTGCGCGCGGGCTTCGCGGACCGTCGCGTAGACCGCGACCGGGTCGAATCCGTCGCAGGTCATGCCGCGCATCCCGTAGCCGGCCGCGCGCGCGGCGACCGTGTCGACGCGCATCTGCTTGCTGATGTGCGTCGAGATCGCCCACTGGTTGTTCTCGCACAGGAACACCACCGGCAGCGCGTGGACCGCGGCGAAGTTCATCGCCTCGTGCCACTCGCCTTGCGAGGTCGCACCTTCGCCGAACTGGCAGAACACCACGCGATCGCGCGCGCCTTCGCGCTTGAGCGCCCACGCGGCGCCCACCGCGTGCGTGCATTGCGCCGCGATGATCGAAGAGATCGACGCGATTCCGAGCGCTTTCGCGGTGACGTGGTTGATGATCGAACGCCCTCCGGTCGTGTCCTTCGCGCGCGCGAGCTGCGAGCGGAACAGGTCGACCAGCGGGAACCCGCAGGCGAGGATGATCCCGGTGTTGCGGTAGTACGGGTAGAGCAGATCCTTGCCGCGCTCGAACGCGAGCCCCGTGCCGGCCTGCACCGCCTCGTGGCCCTCCGAGCCCATCGCGATCCCGATCTTCCCTTGGCGGTTCAGCTGGAAGCCGCGCGTGTCGACCGCGCGCTGCGTCTGCATGTCGCGGAACAGCTTGAGGTACTGCTCGCGGGTGAGCTCGGTCGCGGACGGAGTGCCGATCGCCATCGCGGCGAGCCTTCCGGCGGACGCGGGCGCGCCCCTACCGAGCGGTCGGGCGGGGAACCGCACCGCGCGCTCGGAAGACGCTCGCGATGCGTATCGGCTCTCTCTTCGCCGCCGCCGTCGTGCTCGCGGCGGCGCTTTCTTCGTCTCCGCTCGCGCAGGCCGCCGTGCCGCCGTCGGGTCCCGGCTCCGAATCGCCCCGCAAGCCGGCGCCGAAGCCGGCGGTCAGCCCGACGCCCGGCCCCGACACCGAGGGCGTGAAGTTCCGCGCGATCGGGCCGGCGATCTCGGGCGGCCGCGTCCCCGCCGTCGCCGGCAGCGACCGCGACCCGTTGCTGTACTACGTCGGCGGCGCGGGCGGCGGCGTCTTCAAGTCGAGCGACGGCGGCTCGTCGTTCGCCTCGGTGTGGGAGAACGCGTCGAGGTTCGGCGCGATCGGCGCGGTGAGCGTCGCGCCGAGCGACGCAAACGTCGTATGGGTCGGGACCGGTGAAGCGAACCCGCGCAACGACGTCTCGTACGGCGACGGCGTCTGGCTCACGCGCGACGGCGCGAAGCACTGGACGCACGCGGGACTCGACGACACCTCGAACATCGCGAAGATCCTCGTCGATCCGAAGAACCCGAACCGCGCGATCGTCGCGGCGCTCGGCGACCCGTGGAAGGACAGCACCGCGCGCGGCGTCTACGTGACCAACGACGGCGGGCGCACGTGGGCGAAGACGCTCTACGCCGGACCGGCGAGCGGCGCCGCCGATCTCGCCTGGAACCCGAAGACGCCGAACACCGTCTTCGCGGCGATCTGGCAGTTCCGCCGCCAGCCGTGGATCGCGAGCAGCGGCGGCCCGGCCGACGGGCTCTACCGCTCGCGCGACGGCGGTCGTACCTGGACCAAGCTGCAAGGACACGGTCTGCCGACCGACACGCTCGGGCGCATCGGGCTCGCGGTCGCGCCGAGCGATCCGAAGCGCGTCTACGCGGTGATCGAGTCGGAGCAAGGGACGATCTGGCGCTCCGACGACGGCGGCGACAGCTGGCGCCGCGTCTCGAGCGACACGCGGCCCGAGCAGCGCCCATTCTACTTCAGCCATCTCGCGGTCGACCCGCGCAACGAGAACCGCGTGATCGCCGTCTCGATGTACCTCACCGTCTCGAAAGACGGCGGCCGGACCTGGAAACATCTCGTCGGCAACGTGCACGTCGACAACCACGCGCTGTGGTGGTCGGCCGACGGCAAGCGCGTCATCGAAGGGAACGACGGCGGTGCGATCCTGAGCCGCAACGGCGGCGACTCGTTCGCGTTCCTCGACCGCATCCCGCTCGCGCAGATCTACCACGTCGGCTTCTCCGACGAGAAACCGTATCTGATCTGCGGCGGCCTGCAGGACAACAGCTCGTGGTGCGCGCCGGCGACCGGGCGCAACGGCACCGGCCTGCTGAACCGCGACTGGTTCGCGATCGCGGGCGGCGACGGGATGTACGCGATCCCCGACCCGCTCGACGCGAACCTGCTGTGGACGAACACGCAGGACGGCGTGCTCGGGATCTACGACCGGACGGCGCGTCAGGCGTTCGACGTCTCGCCGTACCCGCGCGACGTGTTCACCTCGGCGACCTCGTTCGCCGACTCGCCGTACCGCTTCAACTGGAACGCGCCGCTCGCATTCTCGCAGGACGGCCACACCGCGTACTTCGGCGGCAACGTGATCTTCAAGTCGACCGACCGCGGGCGCAACTGGACGCCGATCAGCCCCGATCTGACGCGCAACGAGAAGGAGCACCAGCGCAACTCGGGCGGGCCGATCAGCCTCGACGTCTCCGGCGCGGAGTACTACGACACGACGCTCGCGATCGCGCCCTCGCCGAAGGACGCGAACGTGATCTGGGCGGGGACCGACGACGGCCTCGTGCAGCTCACGCGCGACGGCGGCGCCCACTGGGCGAACGTCACGCCGGCGAGCTGGCCGCGCTACGGGCGCGTCGAGGTGATCGACGCGAGCTCGCAGGCCGCAGGGACCGCGTTCACGCTGATGGACCGCCACGATCTCGGCGACCGGCGGCCGTACGCCTTCGTCACCGACGACTACGGCGCGACGTGGCGTTCGATCGCCGCGAATCTGCCGAACGACGCGCCGGTCCGCGTGGTGCGCCAGGATCCGCGCGAGCCGAACCTGCTCTACGCCGGGACCGAGAACGGCCTCTGGATCTCGTACGACCGCGGCGGCCGCTGGGAGCGGTTACGCGCGGGATTCCCGGTGGTGCCGGTCTACGACGTCCGCGTGCAGCCGGCGACGAACGATCTGCTGATCGCGACGCACGGCCGCGGCTTCTACGTGATGGACGATCTCGCCGCATTGCAGCAGCTTGGCGCGGCGCGGCGTGACGGCGTGCGGTTCTTCCCGGTGCGTGAAGCGACGCTCTGGGCCGCCTGGCCGTCGATCGAGACCGGCGACGCCAACGCGCTCCCGGTCAACGAGTTCGTCGGACCGAACGCGCCGGGCGGTGCGGTGCTCACGTTCTACCAGCGCGCGAAGGCGCACGAGCGCCCGTGGTTCGAGATCCTCGACGCGAACGGCAAGGTCGTGCGCACGCTGCGCGGGCAAGTCCCGTTCGACCGCAGCGATCCGCCGAAGGACGAGCGCGCGCGCTGGTACGTCAGCAACGACGCGGGACTGAACCGCATCGGCTGGGACGGCACCGAGAACGGTCCGACGCGCTGGCTCGGTACGTCGTTCCCGAACGCGGGCCCCGGCAGCGGTCCCGAAGCGCTCCCCGGCCGCTACACCGCGCGCTTGCACCGCGACGGGCAGACGTACGACCAGAGCTTCACGCTCGCCGACGATCCGCACAGCCCGTGGACGCCCGAACAACGCTCGCTGCGCCACCTGTACCTCGCGCAGCTGTACGACTGGATCGACTACATCGACAAAGCGCTGAACGAGGTCGATGCGCGGCTGAAGAAGTCGCCGGCGCCCGGCGAGCGCGCGAAGCTGCTCGGGCTGCGCGCGGAGCTGAGCTCGAACTCGAAGTACGACGAGGACTCGATCGCCAAACCGGACCGCATCCGCGAGCGCGTCTTCGCGGCGACGTTCCCGCTGGCGGGCTCGCTGCAGCCGCCGTTCGAGCAGCACCTCGCCGCGCTCGGCGCGCTGCGGCCCGACGTCGCGACCGCGTTCGCGCACATCAACGCGGTGCTCGGCGGCCCGGTCTTCGAGAAGACGCTGCCGGCGCCGTTCACCCCGCCCGCAAACGCGATCATGACCGCGCCGAAGCCGTCGCCCTCGCCGTGATCCGGTGGAACCGCGCAAGCCGTACGACATCGACTCGCTGACCGACGTCGCGCTGCGCGTCTTCGCGGAGCGCGGCTACGACGGCGCGTCGATGGACGACGTCGCGCGCGCCGCGGGGATCACCAAGGCCTCGATCTACCACCACGTCAGCGGGAAGGAGGCGCTGCTCGAGCGCGGGCTGGGCCGCGCGCTCGACGCGCTCTTCGCGATCCTCGACGAGCCCGCGGCGCGCGAGGGCCGCGCGATCGAGCGGCTGCGCCACATCGTCGAGCGCGTCGCCGACACGACGCTCTCGCTGCTCCCGGAGCTGACGGTCCTCACCCGCGTGCACGGCCACTCGAAGAGCGAGCGCGAGGCCGTGGACCGCCGGCGCGCGTTCGACCGGCTCGTCACCGAGATCATCGTGCGGGCGCAGCGTGACGGCGACGTGCGGCAGGACCTCGACCCGCGGCTCGTCGCGCGGCTGATCTTCGGGATGTCGAACTCGGTCGTCGAGTGGTACCGCGCCGGCTCGCTCACGCGCGAGGCGATCGCGCACGCGATCGTCGCCGTCGCGTTCGAGGGGATGACGCCGCGCTGAGGCGCTACTCGCCGGCGCGCGGCTCGCCGAGCGACGAGAGCCGCTGCTCGAGCGCGGCGACGCGCAGCGCGAGCGCGTCGGCGCCCGTCTTCGCCTCCTCGCCGTCGGCGACGCCGTTGGCGAGGAACCACGGGTCGGTGCCGAGCTCTTTGGCGAGCCGCAGCCCGATCACGAAGCTCGCCATCTTCGTCTGACCGCTCTCCATCTGGCGGATCGCGCCTTCGGTCACGCCGACCCGGTTGGCGAGCTGCGCGCAGCTGATGCCGCGCTCGAGGCGCAGGTGCCGAAGCCGCTCGGCGAAGCTTTGCACTCGCACGCGGACCGCGACCGCGCTCACGGCCCGACCGTCGCGTCGGCGCGGACGGCGCCGGTCGTCCGGTAGCCGCGCACGTCGTAGCGCGCCAGGATCCACGGCCGCAGCATCGCGCGGTCCTCGCGGTCCAGCCGCTCGATCTGGCGCTGGACCTCGTGCAGGTTGGGCGGCTCGGGCCCGGCCGCGGCGGGACGAAAACGGTCTCTCGGTTCCATCGGACGCACCCTCTTCGACGGTAGGACTATCGAACACCTGTTCGATTTTAGTATCCCTGTACCTCTCGCTGCTTCGGCACGGGGTGGGTACGGTGCCCTGGTGATTCAGGAACGGCACGAGCTGTGTGTGATCGGCGCCGGGACCGCGGGGTTCGCGGCGGCGGAGGCGGCCCGCGCGGCCGGGCGCGACGCGGTGCTCGTGACGGGGGCCGAGGAGCTCGGCGGGACCTGCATCCTGCGCGGCTGCATGCCGGCGAAAGCGGTCCTGGCTGCCTCGCAGTACGAGGGCGCGGTCGAGAAGGCGCGCGAGGTCGGGGTGGAGACGGCGCCCGCGCACGTCGATCTGCCGGCGATCGTCCGGCGGAAGCGCGCGCTGGTCGACTACTTCGCCGCCGACCGCCTCCACGAGCTCGAGGACTATCCGCTGATCCGGGGCGACGCACGGTTCGTCGCGCCGGACGCGATCGCGGTCGACGGGCGCCGGATCGAGGCCGACCGCTTCGTGATCGCGACCGGCGCCGCCGTGATCCCGCCGCGCGTCGACGGGCTCGCGGACGTGGAGACGATCACCAGCACCGGCGTGCTCGACATGATGAGCGTTCCGCGCGCGATCGCGGTCCTCGGCGGCGGCCCGATCGGCTGCGCGTTCGCGCAGTTCTTCGCGCGGCTCGGCGCGCGCGTGACGCTCTTCCAAGACGCGCCGGAGCTGCTGCGCAACGACGATCCCGACGTCGGCACCGCGGTGCGCGCGGCGCTCGAGCGCGACGGCGTCGAGGTCGTGCTCGACGCGGACGTGCGACGCGTGACGCGCGAGGGCGGCGAGACCGTCGTCGTCGCCGACACCGCGCGCGGCGCGCACGGCGCGCGCTGCGAGGTCGTGATGCTCGCGACGAACCGCCGCCCGCGCGTCGCCGCACTCGATCTCGCCGCCGGCACGATCGACGGCGACGAGGCGCGCGGGATCGTCGTCGACGGCGCGTTGCGCAGCATCTCGAACCCGCGCGTCTTCGCGGCCGGCGACGTGCTCGGGCGGCGCGCGCTCGTGCACGCCGCCGCGTACGCCGGGCGGCTTGCCGCGGAGAACGCATTCAGCGACGCGCCGGAGACCGCGCAGTGGGAGCGCTGGGAGGCGCACGCGCTCTACACGCAGCCGGAGGTCGCGGTCGCCGGGCTCACCGAACGGCAGTGCCGCGCGCGCGGGATCGGCGTGCGCGTCGCGACGCTGCCGGCGAGCGAGGTCGGCAAAGCGCTCGTCTCCGACGAGACCGAAGGGTTCGTGAAGATGCTCGCGCGCGAGGACGACGGCCGCGTCGCCGGGATCGCGATGGTCCTCGACGACGCGATCGATCTCGCCGGCGAGGCGATCGCGCTGATCGACCGCGGCGCGACCGCGCGCGAGGTCGCCGAGATGCCGCACCTGCACCCGACGATGAGCGAATTGCTCGCGCGCGTCGCGGAGAAGCTCTGCTGATCGCTACGGCACGGTGAACGGAACCGGATCGGTCTCGAGCGCACCGAGCGCGACGGTGATCTGCACCGTCGTGCTCGCCGGAGCGGCCGGCCACGCCGCGCCGCCGGGCTGTGCGTTCGGCACGGTGAACACGATCGCCGAATCGGACCAGCTCGTGATGTTTCCGGCGGCGACGGGCGCACCGTCCATCAGCAGCGCCGACGTCGGCTGCTGCGTCGCGCCGAAGTCGGATCCCGAGACGGTGACCGTCGTACCGGCCGCGCCGCGCACCGGACCGATGCGGTAGACGCGCGCCTTCGGCGTCACGACGAGCTTCCCGCCGACGTACGCCGCTTGGCCGACCCCCATCAGCAGCACGAGCGCGGAGCCGACGTCGGGCAGCGAAGCGATGAACCCGGTCTTCGCGAGCCAGATCTGCGTGTCGCTCACGAACGCGCCGGCCGACGCGAGCGTCCAGAGCACGACCTGGAAGCGCGTCAAGTCGACTTGGCCGTCGTCGGCGACGATCAGCCAGCGCGGCGAAAGATCGGCGCGCTCGCCGGGCCGCCGCGTGTGCTTCGCGATCTGACCGTTGGCGAGCTGGCTGCGCGTGATCCCCGCCGCGGCGATCAGCGAGGTGACGGAGAAGCCGAGCAGCAGCAGCACGGAGCTAGGGAAGCCGATCGGGATCAGCCCGTTCGAACCGAGGTCCGGCGCCGGCGCGGTTACGGTTGCCGGCTGCGCCGGCGCGGCGGGCGGCGCCGATGTCGCGGGCTGCGGCGATGCGGCCGGCGCGGGCGGCGGGGCGGAGCACGTGCCGTTCCCGACGCAGAGCGCGTCGTGCGCGTAGATCGCGGCGAACGCGTACAGGACGACGTAGGTCCAGAAGACGGTCTGCGCTTTCGAGAGGCTCAGCTTCCCGTCGTCTCCCACGCCGATCGCGAGCGGGTTCGGGCTCCCCGACGCCGCGACCGAGAACGCGTATGCGAGCAGGAGCGTGAGCAATCCCCACACGTTCGGCGACCACGGATGCACGGGAGGGTGGACGATCTGGTACCCCATGACCACGACGAGCACCGCAGTCCCGATCCATCCCACCAGCGAGATCACACTCTTCACGATCAGCCCTCCGACGGCGGGCTCCCGGGCGGCCCGTTCGCCCGGATTTGGAGATGACGCTAGCCTTGCCCTCCTAGCAGGACGGACTGCTCAGAAGACCCGGGCGTAGACGCTGCAGGACCGGCAGATCTCCGGCGGGTCGCCGGAGCCCAGGCGGGCGCGAAAATCTTCGTAGGCGGGGCCGTTCCAGACCGCCTCGACGCCGTCGCGCACGGCGTTGCCGAGCGCGGCGCGGTCGGGGGTCGCGACCATGCAGCACGGCATCGCGGTGCCGTCGTAGGCGACGTACGGGCCGCGCCACGGCCAGTCGCAGCGCGAGCGCCCCGGCGTGTCGGGCGCGTGTTCGACGGGCCGCACGCGCGGCAGCCGCAGCGCGACGCCGCGCTCCTTGGCGACGGCACGGGCCGCGCCGAACGCGCGCGCGACGTGCGCTTCGTCGACGCCGACCAGCGTCTGGTCGGCGACGAACGCGCGCATCGGCGCGTACTGCGCGGGCAGCGTCGACTCGCCGAAGTCATGGCACAGGTGCTGCACCGAGAGCGTCCCGATCCCCCAGCGCGCGGTCAGCGCGACGATCTCGGCGAGCTCGTCGAGGTTGTCGCGCATCGCGACGGCCGTGATCTGGACCTTCGTCGCGGCGTCGTGGCGCGCGAGCGCCTCGAGCAGCCGCGCCACGTTGCGCTCGAGGATCGCGAAGCGCGCGTCGACGCGGATCCGCTCGTACGTCTCCGCCGTCGCCCCGTCGACGGAGACGTAGATCGCGGCGAGACCGCAGGTCGCCGCCCGCTCGGCCTTGGCCGGCGTGAGCAGCGTGAGGTTGGTGTTCACGCTGACGCGCACGCCGCGCGCGACCGCGTACTCGACCATGTCGAAGAACCGCGGGTGGAGCAGGGGCTCGCCGAGCCCCTGGAGGTGCAGCTCGGTGAGGGCCGGGAGCTCGTCGATCAGCTTCGTGTACGCGTCCCACGCCATGTACGCGTGCGAGACCTCGCGATAGCGGACCGGGCACATGCGGCAGCGCAGATTGCACTCGCCGACCGGCTCGATCTGGACGAAACGAGGGGAAGCCTCCACCTCAACCACAGTTCCCCGTTGCCGCCCTCTCTACCGGACGCGCGGCGTGTGAGCGCTCACTTCTGGCAGAGCGCGCGCAGCTCGTCGAGCGAGCCGCTGAAGACGTCGAGATCGACCGTCCCCGGCACGCCGGCGACGACGCCCGCGTCGCTGTACTGCCAGAAGGTCCACTTCGCCCACGGGGTGATCTGCGGCGGCGGGGGCTGCATGATCGGCGGCGCGCCGCTCGGCGGCGGTTTCGTCACGCCGCTCAGGTACGACGGCGCCCAGAACGGGTGCCCCGAGAAGCCGCTGGTCGAGCCCAATGGTCCTGACCAGCACGGATAGTTCAGGTACAGCACAGGGCGCACGCCGGTCGCTTTCTGCACCGCGTTGAGCCAGGTCGCGACGCTCTGCACGTTTTGCGCCGTCGACGCCGGCACGCCGTCGACTTGCTCGAGGTCGAGCATCGGCGGGAGCGCGCCGCTCTGCGGTGGGCAAGCCGAGAGAAAGTATTCCGCCTGCGCCTGCGCGTCGGCGTTGAAGTCGAAGAAGTGGTAGCCGCCGCGCAGCATCCCCGCCGCGCCCGCGCCCTGCCACTGCGCTGCGAACGTCTCCGAGGTGTAGTTCGTCGACTGGGTCGCCTTGATGTAGACGAACGAGAACCCGGCGGCATGGACCGCCGAAAAGCTGACGTTGGGCTGGAATGCGGAGACGTCGATCCCGTTGACCATGCGTGCACCCCCTCGGCCGATTGCGGACCGGCGCCGCTTCCCGGCGGCGGCCTGCTTCTCCCGGTTGCCGCGGGCGCGCCGTGCGGGTATACTCGTGGCTAACCGACCATTCGGTAGGGAGAGGAAATCGCACGCCAATGACCACCATCGCCGCGCAGTCCGGCCTCGTCGTCCCGTCCGGCGGCTTCACGCCGTATCCGGAGGTTCCGCAGCCCAACATCTTCCCGATGGAGTGGCGGGTGGAGACGCCCAAGCTCGCGGAGCTCTACGAGCGCTCGAAGCGGCAGGTGTGGAACCCGGCGGACTTCCCGTGGGAGACGCTCAGGCCCGACGACTTCACCGAAGAGCAGCGGCTCGGGATCATGTACTGGTATTCGGTGCTCGCAAACTTCGACGGCTCGGGGCCGGCGGTGTTCGCGAAGGCGACGATCCACGCGTTCGAGACGCACCAGGAAGATCCGATCAGGAAATGCTTCTTCTCGATCACGCGCGATGAGATGAACCACGAGGAAGTCTGCCAGCGCGCGATCCAGAAGCTGATCCCCGGCGCGCCGCTCGACTTCGAGCCGACGAGCGACCTCGCGAAAGCGGCGCAGAACAACATCGGCTGGCTGTACCACAACGGCGGCCGCTAC
>DATAQE010000099.1:0-3362 GCA_036264835.1 Candidatus Elarobacter sp. | reverse complement strand
CCCGACGACGCCGCCGAAGTCGAGCGCCTGCACGTCCTCGAGGAGACCACCGACGGCTTCGAAATCGCCGAAGCCGACCTGCGCCTGCGCAAAGCCGGCGAGCTCGCCGGGACCGCCCAAGCCGGCGACGCGGGCACGATCGGCAACATCATCGACGACTTCGCCCTCTACATGCGCGCAAAAGAAGCCGCCGACGCAATCGTCGCGAGTGACCCAGACCTCAGCACCCCCGAACACCGCCCGCTCCTCGCGCTCCTCGACGAAAGTGCCTCCGCCCGCGCGATGCTGATCACCGCATAACCGGGTAACGACGACCGAATGATCGCGATCGGCTTCGACTTCGACCATACGCTCGGCGTAGACAACGGCCTCGAGCGCAAAGCGATGTACGCCTACGCCGCCGAGCTCCACCGCCCGCTCGACCCGCACGACCCAACCTGGCTCGCGCGCATCAACGAGCTCCTCGCGAACTTCCGCGCCGGCGACATGACGATGGACGACATGCTCGCCCGCTTCACCACCGCCCTCGCCGCCGACACGCCACCGAACGCCGACCGCTGGCGCGATATCTGCTACTCCCTCGTCGACCCGCTCGTCCGCCCGATCGACCACGCCCGCGAGCTCCTGACCACACTGCAAGCCCGCGCAATCCCCACCGCAGTGCTCACCAACGGCTGGACCCCGCTCCAGCAGAAGAAGATCGCCCGCGCGCTCGGCCCCGACATCGCGAGCACCATCCCGATCCTCGTCAGCGACGCGCTGCACGCCTACAAACCCGACCCCGCCGCGTTCGCCGCGCTCGCCGACACGCTGCGCACACCGCGCCAACATACCTGGTACGTCGGCGACAACCCGCGCGGCGACATCGCCGGCGCGCTCGCCGCGGGCCTCCGGGCGGCATGGTTCGACTGGGAGAACGTGAGTTATCCACAGGATGTCCCGCCCCCGACGCTGCGCATCACGAGCCTGCGGGAGCTGGAGACGCTAGCGGAGAACACCATCGCCCCATAACTCTATGGGAACGCTGACGATCACCGGCGGCACGCTGCGCAGCCGGCGTGTTCCGACACCGCCCGGCCGGGCGGTTCGCCCGACACCCGCTCGCGTGAAGGAAGCATTGTTCTCGATCCTCGGTCCGCGAGTCACGGACGCGCGCGTCCTCGACCTCTTCGCTGGCACCGGCGCGCTCGGCTTCGAGTCGCTCTCGCGCGGCGCCGCGCACGTGACGTTCGTCGAAAAACACCGCCCGACCGCGAACGCGCTCCGCACCGCCGCCCACGCGCTCGGCGTCGCCGACCACGTCGATGTCATCAACGCCCCCGCCGAACGCGCCGCCACCGCGCTGACCGGCCGCTACGACCTGGTCTTCGCCGACCCCCCGTACGCGCACGCCTACCCGCAACCGGCGTTCACCGCCCTGCGCGCCCACCGCGCGATCGACCCCGCGACGACGATCGTCTACGAACATTCCTCGCGCGAACCCGCACCGTGCGACCCCGCGATGCGCGTCGACCGCACGGAACGCTACGGCGAGGTCGCGCTGGCGTTCATGCACCCGCTGGACGACGCGGCATGAACCACACGACGCACCGCCACGCGGCGATCTACCCCGGCTCGTTCGACCCGATGACGCGCGGCCACCTCGACGTGATCGAACGCGCGGCGGCGATCTTCGACCGCGTCGTCGTCGCGGTGGTGGTGAACCCGCAGAAACGCGACCCGCTCTTCACGCTCGACGAACGCGAAGCGATGATCCGCGAGGCGGTCACCGAGCTGAAGAACGTCGAGGTGACGCACTTCCGCGGCCTGCTGGCGGACTTCGTTCGGAAAGTCGACGCGACGGTGATCGTGAAGGGCCTGCGCGTCGTCGCCGACTTCGAGGCCGAGATGTCGACGGCGCTGATGAACCGCTCGCTCTCGGGTGTCGACACGGTGTTCCTGCCGAGCGACCCGCGCTGGTCGTTCGTGAGCTCGACGCTGGTGAAGGAAGTCTACAACCTGGGCGCCGACGTCGCCGAGTACGTCCCGCCCGCCGTGCTGCACGTCATGCAGTCGAAACGCCCCGCACCCCGCTAGGAGAAATCGCATGTCCGTCTATCGCGTGATCGACAAGCTCGAAGCATCGGTGAAGCAAGGCACGGTTCTCCCGCTGGGATACCGCGTCGTGAGCGAAGAGCGCCTCCTCGAGCTGATCGAGAAACTGCGCGCCTCGCTGCCCGAGGAGGTCGGCCGCGCGCGCACGATCGCGAAGAACGGCGACCGCCTGGTGCGCGAGGCGCAGGAGAAGGCGCAAGCGATCGTCGCCGAGGCATCGACGCAGTCGAGCGCGCAGATCGACGAGCACGAGATCGTGCGCCGCGCGCGCGCGACCGCGGAGATCGTGCTGCGCGAAGCGGAAGAGAAAGCGATGCGCGTGCGTGCCGGCGCCGACGCCTACGCCGCGCAAGTCCTGACGGATCTCGACGTCCGCCTCACCGGCGCGCTCGGCTCGGTGAAGAAGGGCCTCGAAACCCTGACCGCCGCAAAAGCCTCCGTCCACGCCGCACCGTCGCTCGCCGACGCCGCAGCAAAATCGAAACGCGCCGCCTTCGACGCCGAACACGACAACGAAACCGCGGAGCTAGAATCGGTGTGACATTGGGTTAACGCCGGTGTCCGGGGGGCACCGGCTAGGAGTCAACAGCGTGAGCCCCTTCGCCCGCGCGAGGGCCGATGAGCGAAGCCGGTCCGAGAAGCACCCCTGACCCTCGTCCGTACAACGAAGGTCCGGAAAGGAAAAAGGAGCGGGTGCCTCAGATGAGGGACGAGCTCCTTGCCTAGACCTTGGACCGTAGTCCTAAACAAAGGATACCAAACCGGGTGATATCCGTCAACGTCCGAGACGAACTGGCTGGGGCCCGTTTGCTCGACTTCTTCGACGCTCGTACGAGTTGGCACCGAGTTCTTTGGAACCCGGGGCTTGTGCTCTCTCTCAAGGAATTGCCCGAGGCAAGCAAGGCAACGAGGCAAAAAGTCCTCTACGAGTCGGCCCTCGGTTTTGCAATTGAATCGGCGCGTATTCTCGCGGGCAAAGATTTCAGTGTAGGGGAAAAGGCGGAACACAGAGCTCTAACCGAGGTCCTGAAGCTGCCGTTGCGCGCCGAAGGGCTCGATTATCACGCTGTTGCTCAGATAACGCACACGATCGAACAGCGCTACCTCGAGCGCTGGGCCAGTGCCGTTGCTGCCAAGCCGGACGTCAAACCCGAGCGAATAGCGCGCGCCGTCGCGAGCCACCTTCTCGACCTTGGCTTCAATGCGGACGACCTGCATCGATGGTGGAAGTATCGTCTCGCTCACGAACTCCCACGGCGCCCGCTCCA
>DATAQE010000063.1:0-1614 GCA_036264835.1 Candidatus Elarobacter sp. | reverse complement strand
CATCACGGCGAGCTCCAGCGGGACGATCGGAAGCACGGCGATCATGCTGATCCCGTACGAGATCGCGTAGAGGACCAGCGCGGTGACCGCGGAGCCGCCGAAGAAGCGCAGCACGAGCCGGACCGACTCGCCGATCGCCTCGAACCCGCCGCGCCTCCCGATGATGACCGACGGCATGACGTACATCATGAAGACCGGGTACGCGAGCAGCGAGAGGAACAGCGTCGGCAGCGCCAGGACCAGCGCGACGATCGCGAGCCCGAACAGCCCGATCCAGGCCAGGAACGTCGCGCCCGCACGCTCGCGGAACGCCGCGAACCCGTCCGCGAAGGTCGCGGTCCCGCGCGTCCACGCGGCGTCCGCCATCCCGAACATCGCGACGTAACCCCACAGGCTGAGCACCACGACGACGGCGATGAACGCGAGGTAGCCGACGACGACCGCGCTCACCAGGCCGCTGGTGGAATGATGCGCGTACGCTGCGATCCCCCACACGACGGCCACCGCGGCCACCGCGCCGATCAGCACGAACATGATGACCGTGGCGATCACCGGCGGGAGCGCGACGATCCAGTTCCGCCGGAAGACGGCCCACGCCTGGGCGAACAGCTTGTCGAACGGGACGGGGCCGGGAGCGGGTGCGTTCGCGGTCGTCGTCGTCACGCGTGGTCCTCCTTGGCTCGCAGATCCTGCAGCAGCGCGTCGTGGACGCGCAGGCTCCTTTCGCGCAGCGCCTCGAGATCACCGTCGTTCTCGACGACGTAGTCGGCGCGCGCGCGCGTCAGCCCCGGATCGATCTGCGCCGCCATCCGCCGCTCCACCGCTTCCCGCTCGGCGGCGTCGCGCGCGATCACCCGCGCGATCCGCACCTCGGCGGGCGCGATCACCACGACGATCTTCTCGCAGCGCCGCCAGGAGTCGCCCTCGAACAGCAGCGGGATCACGTGGACGACGAGGCCGTCCGGCGCGTCGCGCTCCAGCTCCGCGGCGCGCGCGCGCACGCGCGGGTGCGTGATGGCGTTCAGCTTCGCGCGCGCACCGTCGTCGGCGAAGACGATGGACGCGAGCGCCGCCCGGTCGAGCGCGCCGTCCGCGCCGACGGCCTCAGGCCAGAGCGCGGCGATCTCACGCAGTCCGTCCGAGCCCGGCGCGACGACCTCGCGGGCCAGCACGTCGGCGTCGACGATCGTCGCGCCGCGCTCCGCGAACACCGCCGCGACAGCGCTCTTCCCCGAGCCGATCCCGCCGGTGAGCCCGACCCTGAGTTTCGCCATCGGGCGTAGTATACTGGCTCCATGAATGCGACGTCCACGCTGCCCGCCGCGCCCGCCGACGTCACGGAACACCCGCTGGTCCACGACGTCAACCAAGAGCACAGCGACAACCTGAGCCCCGTCGAGCGCTTCTGCAAGCGCGTCGCGGACTGGACCGGCGCGCCGGTCGCGCTCGGACTCGCGATCGTCCTCCAGGCGATCTGGATCCCGCTCGGGATCTACACGAAGTTCGACCCGTTCCCGTTCACGTTCTTGCTGACGTGCTCGAACGTGCTGCAGCTGATCCTGATCTTCATCCTCGCGGTCGGCCAGCGCCAGTCGAGCGCGCACGCCGAGCTGC
>DATAQE010000057.1:0-32584 GCA_036264835.1 Candidatus Elarobacter sp. | reverse complement strand
ACCTCGATCGCGCTCTCCGGCCAATGATACGTGCGCGCGCGACCGCGCCCGTCGGGACCGCGGTCGGGGAGCGTCGGGATGTAGTACGTGTGCGGCCCTTGCACGAGCGAGGTCGCATACGACCCGTGCACGTGCCAGAAGAAGATCTTCTTCGGCTCGTACTCCGTGGTGCGTGGCCGCTCGAGCAGCATCAGACGACCGCCGCCTCGCGGGGCTTGCGCACGGACGCGAGCGCGCGCAGCACGTCGTCGACCGTCACGACGCCGAGGCACGGCTGGTCTTCGAGCGGGCAGACGCGCGCGCGGCACCCGCGGCACGCGATCTCCTGATCGCCGAGGAGCACGTGCGGGACCATCCATGGCCGGAAGCGCACTGCCGGAATCGTCGGCGGGAAGAGCGAGACGACGGGCGTGCCGACCGCCGCCGCGACGTGCGCCGCGCCGGTGTTTCCGACGACCAGCGCGTCGGCGCCGGCGATCACGCGCGCGAGCGTGGTGAAGTTGGTTTCACCGGCGAGGTTCAGCGTGCGTCCGCCGTTCGCGCTCGTCGTGATAGCGGTTTCGCCCGCGACGTACGCGCACAGATCACGTTCGCTCGCGCCGCCGGTGACGACGACGGTCTCGCCGCGCGCGCGCAGCGCGGCGACGAGGTCGCGGTTGGCGCGCGGATCCCACGCGCGCGCCGGGACCGTCGCGCCGGGATGGACGACGACGTACGGTCTCACGTGCGCCACCGGATTCGCGTCCGCGACGCGCATCGCGAGACGGCCTTCGTCGTGCGGCGGCAGCTCGTAGCCGGCGGCGCTGGCGAGCGAGAGCGCGCGCTCGACCTCGTGCAGATCGTCCGGGACGCCGCGGTGGCGCACGTCGAGCAGCGCGCCCGGATAGTCTTCGCTGATCGCCGCGATCCGCAGGACGCCCGCCATGCGCAGCAGCAGCGCGATCGGCAGCGGGCTCTGGTGGAACGAGGTGAAGATGACCGCTTCGTCGACCCGCAGCTCGGCGACGCGCCGCACGAACGCGTCCATCGCGTCACGCTCGACCGGACGCGGGTTCGCCTCGATCCACGCCGCCTCGAAGACCAGTACCTCGTCGATCCCCGGCAGCGCGCTCGCCGCTGCATAGCCCGACGGGCCGCAGACCAGCGTGCGGCGCGACGCGCGCGCCGCGAGCGCGCGCAGCGCCGGACTCATCAGCAGCACGTCGCCGTTGTTGTCCTGGCGCACGGCGAGGACGTTCATGCGGCGGCTCCGGTCTGGACGCCGTCCGCGCCGGCCGGCACGCGTCCTTGCACGATCATCTCGACCGCTTCCCCGAGATCGCGCGCGACGACCGGTGCGGCGGCGATCTCTTCCGCGCGCGTGATCGGTGTGGGGACGAGGATCGCGCGCGCGCCGGCGGCACGCGCGGCTTCGACGTCCGCGCCGATGTCGCCGACGACGACGCAGTCGCGCGGATCGACGCCGAGCGCACGTACAGCGTCCTCGATCATCCCGGGGGCCGGTTTACGACAGCGGCAACCCGCCCCCGGCGCATGCGTGCAGACGAAGACCGGTCCCAGCGGGCCGAGCTCGCGCTCGATCCGCGCGTTCACGGAGTCCACGTCGGCGCGCGTGAGCTTGCCGAGCGCGACGCCGCTCTGATTGGAGATCACCGCCGTCGCGATGCCTGCACGCCGCAAACGCTGCAGCGCCTCGCGCGCACCCGGCATCGCCTCGACGCGTTCGGGATCGCCGTTGTACGGCACGTCGACGACGAGCGTCCCGTCCCGGTCGAAGAGCACCGCGCGCGGAACCGAGCACGGCGCTGCGTCCTGTAGCGGCGCCTCGTCGGCGAGCACTGCACGCAACCGAGCGTAACCACGCGCACGGTGATAGACCGCCGCGAACGGTATCAAAAGCGACGTCGCCGCGAGCTTCCCGATCTCGTCAGGCGTTCGCGGTCCCGGGGCGATGCGCTTCCACGCAAAGCGCGCCGTTCGCGCCGCCCAAGCGCCCGAGAACAACGTCCCAAGCAACGGCTTGCGCGCCGCAAACGCGGCGAGTGCGAGCGCTGCGGTTGCGACGGTCGCGGCGTGCGCGCGAAACGCGCCGCGCGGTGCGCCGGCGCGCGCGCGCCAGTCGCTGCCGTGCAGCGCGTCCATGAGGACGTCGTCGGCGTTCCCCGCCTGCAGCCGCACGCTGACCGCCCAATCCGCCGCACGCACGGGGTGCGTCGTGCGCCGAGCACCGCGCACGATGCGCTTCCCGAGCGCGACGATGCGCAGTCCGAGATCCGCGTCCTCACGGTACGCGCGCGGGAAGCGCTCGTCGAACCCGCCGGCGGCGAGCAAATCTGCGCGGCGGTACGCGCAATCCGCGGTGATCCACTGCGAGCGCTCGAGCCCCGCCACGTTGCGCTCCCAGTCGGTCGGACGCCGGTCGCTCGGGAGCGGCACCGTCACCTTCGCCTGCGAGCCCGCGACGTCGCGCGGCAGATCGCGCAGATCGCGCGCCAGATCGTCGAGCCAGTTCTCGCTCACCACCACGTCGTCGTCGAGGAACGCGATCCACTCCGCGCGCGAGGCGCGCCACCCGATGTTTCGCGCGGACGCGGGTCCCGCCGCTTTGCCGGCCAGCACGACGACGCGCCCGCGCAGATCGTCGTCGAGCGCACCCAGGTCCAGCGGCCCGCCGGGCTCCCGGCGGTCGTCGACCAGGAAGATCCGCAGCGGGCGCGGTCCGCGCGCCTCGCCGAGGGACGCGAGAAGCGAGCGCAGGGAACTACGCCCGATCGTCGGGATCACCAGGTCGATCATCACACCTTACGCTACGGCCGCCACGTCCGCCGCGCCGCGAGCGAACGTCTCGCGTTTCAGCAAGAACGGCCCGATCGCGAGCGCGTCGACCGGCGCGGAGCCGAAGCACTCCAGCGCGTCACGGGGGCTGTCGACCATCGGCCGGCCCGCGGTGTTCAGCGAGGTGTTCACGACGACCGGGACGCCGGTCTTGCGCTCGACCTCCTCCAGCATCCGCGCGACCAGCGGCTCCTCGGCGCGGTCGACGGTCTGCACCCGCGCCGTCCCGTCGACGTGGATCACCGCGCGGAGCTTGTCCTCCCACCCCGGCTTCACGGTGTGCACGAAGAGCATGTACGGCGAGGGGAACGGACCCTCGAAGATCTCGGGCGCACGCTCGAGCAGCGTCATCGGCGCGACCGGCCGGAACTGCTCGCGGCCCTTGACGTCGTTGAGCCGCCGCAGCGTGTCGGCGTGCTTCGGGTTCGCGAGCAGCGAGCGGTGGCCGAGCGCGCGCGGGCCGTACTCGCTGCGGCCCTGGAACCACGCGACGATCCCGTCGTCGGCGATCACCTGCGCGACCGCCTCCGCGACGTCGCGCGGGCGGGTGTAGTAGACGTTCGCCGTGTCGAGCGACTGCTGGATCTCGGCGTCGCTCCAGCCCCGCCCCAGCGCCGCGGAGCCCATCGGCCGCACGTCGTCGCCCATCGAGCGCGCGACATACAGCGCCGCCCCGAGCGCGGTCCCCGCGTCGCCCGCGGCCGGCTGCACCCAGACGTGCTCGAACGGACCCTTCTCGGCGATGTACGAGTTCGCGACGACGTTCAGCGCGACGCCGCCCGCCATGACCAGCGCCTTCATCCCGGTCCGCGCGTGGAGCCAGCGCGCGAGGTCGAGCATCGTCTCCTGGAGCGCGTCCTGCACGCTCGCGGCGAGATCGGCGTGGCCGTCCGAGAACGGCTCGCCTTCCGCGCGCGGCGGGGCGAAGCGCGCGAAATCGACCGGAAGCGCGACGAACCCGCCCTCGCCGTCGTGGTGCATGGCTCCGCGCAGTTCGCTCCGCCAGCGCGGCTTCCCGTACGATGCGAGCGCCATGACCTTGTACTCGTCCGACGAGCGCTGGAAGCCGACGTGCATGGTCAGCTCCTCGTAGCGCAGGCCGAGCGAGTGCGGCAGCGCGACGCGCCGCAGCACTTCGAGCTCGCCGTTTCGGACGACACCGGCCAAGTACGAGGTCTGCTCGCCGCGGCCGTCCATGACCATCACCGCGCAGTCGCGGTAGGGGCCGGCGAGGTACGCCGACGCGGCGTGCGCCACGTGGTGCTGCACGTAGCGGACCTTCGCGGGGTCGAGCCCGGGGAGCAGCGTCGCGAGAAAACCCGGCGCTCGCCTGACGAAGTACGTGCGCAGCGCTTCGTACTCGTTCTCGTGCAGCTCGCGGCCGTCGGGGAGCGCTTCGTCGGGATCGTACGAGTACGCGACGGCGTCGAGGTCGCCGGGCTGTACGTTCCCGTACCGGAGTGCCCAGCGCGCCGACTGCTCCGGCAGCTCCCAGGTGGAGAACGGAACGCACGGCTTGCCGTGCTTGCGGCGCGTGAAGCGTTCTTCTTCCGCCGCAGCGACGATCCGACCGTCGATCACGAGCGCGGCCGCGGGATCGTGAAACACAGCGTTGACGCCAAGGACTCGCATCCGGTAGAAGCGATACCCCTAGGCCGTAAAAGGGAAAACCCCCTTGCCACCCGGGCAAGAGGGGCGAGCTACGTCTTCGCCGTTTGCCGCTGCTGCAGCTGGGCTTTCAGCTGCGCCATCTGCTGGCCGAGATCGACGAGCTCGTCTTCGCTCATCAGCTTCTTGGCCTTGGGGAACATCTCGCGTTCCTCTTCCTTGACATGATGGTCGATCAGCTCGCTGAGCGTGGTGATCTTCGGCTTGTACGACTCGTCGCCGGAGTCGGTCGCGCGGATGTCCTCGATGACCTTCTTCGCCGCGGCGTGCTCCTCGATCGACTCGAGGACGAGGTCTTTCTCTTCGTCGTCGCGCTTGCGCTGCGCGCGCTCCTTGACCGCGGGATAGAAGATCTGCTCTTCGATCTCGGTGTGGATCGTGAGCTCGCTGCAGATCTCGTCGCCGAGGCGCTGCAACGTCGCCTTCGCGCGCTCCGAGGTCTCTTCGACCTGGGCGAAGAGCTCTTTGACCGTCTTGTGATCCGCCTTGAGCAGGGCGACGGCATCCTGTTGCTTCATGAGGCCGTCTTTGCCCGGCGCGCGGGGAACTATGCGCGGCCCTCGCCGTGCCGACCAGCGGTCGGGCGAGCCCGGTCTACGGAGCCGGTGACTTCGAGGGAACCGCGGCCGGTGCACCGGGCGCGCCGGTCGCCGGCGCGGCGGGGCCGGCGCTGGAGGCCGGATGCGGCGAGCCCGAGGCGCCGGGGTGCGGCGAGCCGGCCGCCGCCGAAGCGGCGGAGCCCGAGGCGGCCTTCGGCGCCGGCGATGCCGGGTGCGGGAGCGCGTAGAGCGCGAAGACCGCCGGGCGGTTCGCGATCAGCTTCAGCGTCGCGGCGGTGCCGGCGAAGAGCAGCCGGGCCGGCGGCAGCGTCGGCGCGGAGGACGGCGCCGGTGCGCCGGAGGCGCCCGCGATGACGGTCGACGGCGAGCCGCTCGCCGCCGCGCTGGCGCCGGGGGCGGGCGGTCCGGGGTGCATCGTCGGCGGCCCGGACGGGTTGGGCTTGGCGGATGCGCCGCCGCTCGCGGCGGGCGAAGGAACCGAGGCGACGGTGCGGACGGCGGGCGGCGGGGTCGAGGCCGTGTCCAGCTCGGCGACGGCCATGCGGTACTTGGCGTCCTTCTCGCCCGAGTTCCAGAGCGCAAGGCCGAACTCGCCGTCGCGGTACTGTGAGGCGATGTCACGCGGGACGTCGAGCGCGATCCGCGGATAGCTTTCGAGGATCGCGTCGTGCGTCGGCAGCAGCGTCACGTAGGCGAGCGCGCGAGCCGGCAACTCGCGGGTCTTCCGGTGCCGGCCCTTGCCTTTGACGAAGTTGAGGTCCGGGCCGTCCTGCGGCTTCACGATCGAGAGCGTCGCGCCGATCGCGACGGCGACCGGCGTCGGGGCCGGCTCCGGTGTCGCGTCCTTCTTCGCCTTGCCCTTCGGCGAGGGCGCGGGGGTCGGCGGCGGAGCTTTCGGAAACGCGATCGCGCCGCCGAAGCCGCCGACCTCAGGCAGCGCCTGGAACGCCGTCGACTCGCCGTAGGTCAGCACGACGCTGGACTGCGACGCCGGCGTCGGGGCTGAACTGGCGCCGCCGAAGCTCGGCGACGGCACGGTGTTCGGCAGCCCGGTCCCCGAACCGAACGAACCCGAGCACGCGGCGAAGGCTGCGCCGAGGACGACGCAACCGGCCGCCGCGGTGAATACGCGAGCGAGACTCATCGCCCGCATGATTCGCGTCCTACGCCGACGAGTCCGCTGCTTCGACAGGCTCAGCACAGGCTAGGAATTCGGTATGTAAACCTCCGCACCGTTTCTCAGGAACTCCGCAGACTTCTGCGCCATCCCGCTTTCGGCGAACTCGCGGACTTCTTGGGTGATCTTCATCGAGCAGAAATGTGGGCCGCACATCGAGCAGAAGTGCGCGACCTTCGCGCCTTGCGCGGGGAGCGTCTCGTCGTGGAAGTCGCGCGCGGTGTCGGGGTCGAGGCTCAGGTTGAACTGGTCCTCCCAGCGGAACTCGAAGCGCGCCTTCGAGAGCACGTCGTCGCGGTGGCGCGCGCCCGGGTGGCCCTTCGCGAGATCGGCGGCGTGCGCGGCGAGCTTGTAGGTGATCACGCCGGTCTTCACGTCGTCTTTGTCGGGAAGGCCGAGGTGCTCTTTCGGCGTGACGTAGCAGAGCATCGCCGTGCCCATCCAGCCGATCATCGCGGCGCCGATCCCGCTCGTGATGTGGTCGTAGCCCGGCGCGATGTCGGTGACGAGCGGGCCGAGCGTGTAGAACGGCGCCTCGTGGCAGACCGCGAGCTGGCGGTCCATGTTCTCCTTGATCAGGTGCATCGGGACGTGGCCCGGGCCTTCGATCATCGTCTGCACGTCGTGCTTCCACGCAATCTGCGTCAGCTCGCCGAGCGTGTCGAGCTCGGCGAACTGCGCGTCGTCGTTCGCGTCGGCGGTGCAGCCGGGGCGCAGTCCGTCGCCGAGCGAGAACGTCACGTCGTACGCCTTCATGATCTCGCAGATCTCCTCGAAGTGCGTGTAGAGGAAGTTCTCCTGGTGGTGCGCGAGGCACCACTTCGCGAGGATCGAGCCGCCGCGCGAGACGATCCCCGTCACGCGCTTCGCGGTGAGCGGGACGTAGCGCAGCAGCACGCCGGCGTGGATCGTGAAGTAGTCGACGCCCTGTTCCGCCTGCTCGATCAGCGTGTCGCGGTACAGCTCCCAGGTGAGCTCTTCCGCCTTGCCGCCGACCTTCTCCAGCGCCTGGTAGATCGGCACGGTGCCGATCGGGACGGGGCTGTTGCGGATGATCCACTCGCGCGTCTCGTGGATGTTCTTCCCGGTCGAGAGATCCATCACGGTGTCGGCGCCCCAGCGCGATGCCCACACCATCTTCTCGACCTCTTCCTCGATCGACGAACCGATCGCGGAGTTCCCGATGTTCGCGTTGATCTTCACCAGGAAGTTGCGGCCGATGATCGTCGGCTCCAGCTCGAGGTGGTTCACGTTGGCGGGGATCACCGCGCGGCCGCGCGCCACTTCGGCGCGCACGAATTCGCGCTCGACGTTCTCGCGGATCGCGACGAACTCCATCTCCGGCGTGATCTCGCCGCGCCGCGCGTAGTGCATCTGCGAGACGTTCCCGCCCTTGCGCGCGCGGCGCATCGGGCGCGGCGAGGGAAAGCGGATCGCGTCGAGCTCGGGCATGGCGTCGCGGCCGATCCGGTAGACGGACGACGGCTTGGCGAGCAGCTCGGTGTCGCCGCGGCGCTCGATCCACGGCTCGCGGAGCGGCGCGATCCCGGCGCGGATGTCGATCCCGACGTCGGGGTCGGTGAACGGGCCCGAGGTGTCGGTGATCGTGTGGATCGTCCCGTCGGTGAGCCGGATCGCGCGGAAGGGGACGCGGATCGTCGGATCGCTCCCTTCGGCGTAGACTTTCGACGACGCGGGGAACGGCTCGCGCGAAAGAACGTCGTTCGACGGCGGTAGCATGGTCGCCATGCGTGCACTCCTCTTCGCCGGTATGACCCGGATCAGGTGGTAACGGTCGACGGCCTGCGCCGCCCTCTCAGCCCGGGCGGCCTTGACGGCCTGCCGGACTCCCGTAGCGTGTAGACGACGTTAGGACGACGGCGCGAGGTTGTCAAGGACGGAAGGCCGTACGGTGGGCGGTATGAGCGCGCACGGAGCGCTGTGGCGGACCGTCAGCCCGCTGCGCGAAGGCGCGACGGCCGGCTGGATGCGCTCGTACTACGAGCACCTCTACGAGCTCGCGTTCCGCGCCCGTACGGCCGAGGACGTGGCGAAAATCGTGATCCGCCACGCGCACGCGACCTTCCGCTCCGAGCTCGTCGCGGTCGTGCTGCGCCACGGCGACGAGTGGAACGTGCTGCCGTACCGGCAGAACGACGCGATCGCGCCGCCGCTGCGGATCCCGGCGGGCGGCGACGAGGGGCCGGCGTACGAGCCGGGGCAGATCGTCGAGATCCCCGATATCGCCGCGTTCACGCAGCGCTTTCCATGGATGGCCCCGCTGGCGGAGCGCCGCGTCGGCTCGCTGGTTCTGGCGGCGTTCGGCTCGATGATCCACGAGCGCGGCTATCTGGCCTTCGCGTCGTACCGCGACCAGCACTACAGCGACGACGAGTACGTGCTGATGTGCCTGCACGCGCTCGCCGCCGGGATCGGGTTCGACCACGTCGGAGCGAACTTCGGCTGAGGAACCGGGCGCTTCTCCTCGTCGCGCTGGCGCAGCTCGCGATCGGCGCCGCGGCGGTGTTCGCGCGATTCGCGCTCGTCTCCGGCGGGCCGCTCGCCGTCAGCGCGGCGCGGCTCGCGCTCGGTGCGCTGCCGCTCGTGGTCCTCGCCGCGCTGCGCGGGCGGCTTCGCGTGGTGGATGCGCGCACGGAGCGGCGGCTGCTGGTCGCGGGCGCGCTGCTGGCGGTGCATTTCGCGACGTGGATCGCCTCGCTGGATTTCGCGTCGGTCGCGATCTCGACGCTGCTCGTCTGCACGACGCCGGTATGGACGGAAGCGTACGGCGTGCTGCGCCGGCGGCGCGTCGATCCGTACGCCGCGATCAGCATCGCCGGTGCGCTGATCGGCGTCGCAGTGGTGGTCGGGGCGCCGGACCGCGCGAACACGCCGCTCGGGATCGTGCTCGCGCTCGCCGGCGCGGTGGCGATCGCGGCGTATCTGCTGCTCGTGCGCGGCGTCGACGCGCGCTACGACACCCTCGCCGTCACGTCCCGGACGTACGCGTACGCGGCGGTGCTGCTGATCGCGGCGAGCCTGGTCGCGCACGATCACGTCCCGCCGTTCGGCGACGCGCGGGCGTGGGGCGGGATCGTCGCGATGGCGCTGCTGTCGCAACTTTTCGGCCATACCGCGTTGAACGCCGCGGTGCGCGTGCTGAGCGCGACCTTGGTCTCGACGATGACGCTGCTCGAGCCGGTGATCGCGGCCGTTCTCGCCGCGTGGCTCTTCGGCGAACGCCTCGGCGCGACGACCGGGGTCGGCGCGGCGGTGATCCTCGCGGCGATCGCCGTCGCGCTGCGCGGCGAGTCCCGCGCCGAAACGGCCGAACCTTGATCCGGCGCGGCCCGACGCCTTGACGTCGGCCGTCCGTACGGCGAAAACTGTCGCACGCCCCTTGCCGATCTCGCCGGCCCGCGTGAAGGACGGGTGTGGAACAGAAAGGATTACCATGGCGATCGCGATGGACTTGCCCGAGCTGGCCGGACTGCGGCCTGACATGGAGTGCGCGGTGGAGATCGTCCCCCCGCGCTGGATCGACGACGACGAGCTCATCGAGCTCGAGCAGCGCTACGACGGCCTGCACTTCGAGCGCTTCGCCGACGGCACGCTGCTCGTAACGCCGATGTCAGGCTGGCAAGGCGGCGCCCGCGACGCCGAGATCTCTCGACAGGTTGCCAACTGGGTCCGCAGCGGCGACCACGGGCTTTGCATGGGCCCTTCCGGCGGCGTGAAGCTCGCCGACGGGGCCGCGTTTGCGCCGGATTCGACGTACGTCAGCCGCGAGCGCTGGGCGCGGACGGACAGAAACCGCACGCTCGCCGAGGTCTCGCCGGACGCGGCGTTCGAGGTGCTCTCGAAGTCCGACCGGCCGAGCTCGACGATGAAAAAGATTCTCGGGTATCTGCGGAACGGCGTCCGTCTCGTCGTGCTGATCGATCCGAAACGGCGCAAGGTGTACGTCGGTCGCGAAGGCGACGCCGAACCGAGCGAGGTCGGAGACGTCGACGCCGTCGACTGCTCGCCGGTGATGCCGGGATTCGTGCTCGACGTCGCCGCGATCCGGGACGCCGGGCTGCCTTAGCGCTCGTCGAGCAGGCGTAGCACGGCGATCAGTTCGCCGACGCTCCAGGCTTGCGCGGGGCAGCCGCGCGGCGTGTGCGGCGGATCGCCGTCGGCGATCTCGGGGAGGGTGCCGATGGCGTCCGCGTCGAGCGCGTCGATCAGCGGCTGTACGAACGTGCGCACGCGATCGCGGTCGCCGTAGGCGCGCAGATGCGCGCGTACGAACGGGCCGAGCAGCCACGGCCATACCGTGCCTTGGTGGTAGGCGGCGTCGCGCGCTTCTTGCGGGCCCGTGATCGTGCCGCGGTAGGCGGGATCGTCGGGTGACAGCGTGCGCAGCCCGATCGACGTCCAGAGGCGTGACGCGCAGGCGTCGACGATCGCGCGGGCGCGGACGGTGTCGAACGCGGTTGCGAACAGCGAGACGGTGAACAGCTGGTTCGGGCGAAACGTGGCGTCGTCACCGTTCGGGCCGTCGAGCACGTCGTAGCACCAGCCGCACTCGGCGCTCCAGAAGCGGTTCATCGCCGCGGCGGTCCGGTCCGCATCAGCGCGGTAGACGTCCGGCGAGCGCCCGAGCAGCGCGGCGAACGTCTCGCAGGCGCGCAGCGCGTTGTACCAGAGCGCGTTCACCTCGACCGGCTTTCCGCGGCGCGGCGTGATGACGCGATCACCGATCTTCGCATCCATCCAGGTGAGCTGAAGGCCGTCGGCGCCGCCGCGCACGAGCCCGTCGGCGTCGACGCCGATGCCGTAGCGCGTCCCGCGACGATAGCCGTCGATCACCGCTTCGACCGCCGGGAAGACGTCCGCGAGCAGCGAGGCGTCCTTCGTCTCGGCGACGTACGCGCGCACGGCTTCGACGAACCACAGCGACGCGTCGATGGTGTTGTACTCGGCCGGACCGCCGGCATCCGGGAAGCGGTTCGGGATCAATCCACCGTCCACGTGCGCGGCGAACGTGCGAAGAACGGCCGTGGCGTCATCGGTGCGGCCGGTCCCGAGCAGCAGCCCCGGCAGCGAGATCATCGTGTCGCGGCCCCAGTCCGTGAACCACGGGTAGCCGGCGATCACGGTCGTCCCTTCAAGATCCGGCGTGGCGGGCGTCGGCGTGTCGCCGGCGTCGCGCGAGCGGCGTGCGACGACGAATGCGTCGGCCGCGAGCGCGAGGCGTCCGAGCAGCGGGGTGCGCTGTGCGCCGGCGAGCGCGCGGTTCGCTTCTCGCCGCGCGCGCACGATCTCCCGCGCATCGCCGGAGACGACGTCGCCCGCGCCGTGCGCGGCGAACGACGCGACGACGCCCTGCTCGTCGCCCGGCGAGAGCCGCCACGCGATCGTGCACGCGTGCAGGTAGTCGTCCACGTCTTGCAGTCCGCGTTCCGTCTCGCGCGGCAACAGATAGCCGTCGTACCGCTCGCGCGCGGTTTCAACGCTCACCGCGCGCGGCGCCGCGACGCGCAACGCCGCACCGCTCGCCGGGAGCGCGATCGTGAGTCCGTCGCCTGTGACGTCCGTGGTAAACCCGGCGGGATCGGGGAGCGAGCCGCCGTGATGATCGCGGTCCGCGACGATCAGGCGGCCGCGCACGGCGAGGTCGCTGCGAGCGCGCACCGCACGAAGCAGGACGGCGATCGCGTCGACGCCGTGCGGCATGGCGAGCGTCACATCGAGCAACGCGTCGCCGAGCGCGTACGTCCATGTGGGCAGACCGTCCTCGAGCGTGAACGCTTCGGCGAGACGCCAGCCTTCGGGCGCGATCGCGCCGGAGCGCCAGCGGTTCGTCGCGAGCGCATACGTGCGCCCGTCGTAGCCGGCGTCGAGATCGAGCCGGGCGACGACCAGCCGCCGCGTCACCGGCGGATCGGCCGCGGCGATCAACAGGCCGTGGTACCGGCGCGTGAGCGTTCCGGCGACGGTGCCCATCGCGTACCCGCCGCGCCCGTTCGTGAGCAGCCACTCACGCACCTCGGCCGCCGCGAGATCGCCGCACAGGCCGCGCCCGAAACGCACCTGCGCAGGTCCCGCGTCCGCCATCACCCGGCGCGCCTTCGCGAGAGCGAGAACAGGAAACCTTGCGCTGCTGCGGTGACATGGCCGGGATGGATGCGAATCCCGAGCGCGCGCGGATCGAGGCCGCGTCGCGGCGTGACGAGCACTGGCGCCGCTGGGGACCGTATCTCAGCGACCGGCAGTGGGGAACCGTTCGCGAAGACTACAGCGCCGACGGGAACGCGTGGGACTACTTTCCGTTCGAGATGGCGCGGCTGCGCGCGTACCGCTGGGGCGAGGACGGCATCCTCGGGATCAGCGACAACCACCAGCGCCTCTGCTTCGCGCCGGCGTTCTGGAACGAGCGCGACGAGATCCTCAAAGAACGCTTCTACGGGCTGAACGGCCATCAGGGCAATCACGGCGAGGACGTCAAGGAGTACTGGTGGTACCTCGACGGCGTCCCGTCGCACGCGTATCTCAAAGCGCTGTACCGCTATCCGCAGCGCGCGTTCCCGTACGCGCGGCTGCGCGACGAGAACGCGCGGCGCGGGCGCGGCGCCCGCGAGTTCGAGCTCGCGGACACCGGGATCTTCGACGACGGCGCGTTCTTCGACGTCGTCGTCGAGTACGCGAAGCGCGACGTGGAGGACGTGCTGGTGCGGATCACCGTCACGAACCAAGGCCGCGAGAGCGCGCCGCTGCACCTCGTGCCGCAGGTCTGGTTTCGCAACGAGTGGTCGTGGAAACCCGGCGTGCCGCGTCCCAGCATCCGGCCTTCGCCCGACGCGGCGCACGCGGGGACGGTGCTCCTCGCCGAGCATGGCACGCTCGGTGACCGCTGGATATTCGGCGACGGTGGCGAGACGGAGCTCCTCTTCACCGAGAACGAGACGGATTTCGAGCGCGCGTTCGGCGTCGCGTCGCCCTCGCCGTACGTGAAGAGCGCGATCGATCGCGCGGTGCGCGGCGAAGACCGCCACGGAATCAACCCGGCGCGCACGGGCTCGAAAGCCGCGCTGCACTACCGCTGGACGATCGAGCCGGGCGCGACGCACACCGTGCGCCTGCGGATCAGCGACGACCCGAACGCGGGCGGAATCGACGCGGACTTCGACGCGGCGTTCGACCTGCGCACAGCCGAGGCCGACCGCTTCTACGCCGCGCTCGCGCGCGCGCCGCTCGACGAGGAGTCGGCGACGATCCAGCGGCGCGCGTTCGCGGGGATGATCTGGTCGAAGCAGTTCTACCACTACGTCGTGCGCGACTGGCTCAACGGCGACCCGCTCACGCCGCCACCGCCCGAGTCGCGGAAGCACGGCCGCAACGCGAATTGGAAGCACGTCTACAACGACGACGTGCTCTCGATGCCCGACACCTGGGAATACCCGTGGTTCGCGGCCTGGGACCTAGGCTTCCACGTCGTGCCGTTCGCGATGATCGATCCGGATTTCGCGAAGCGGCAGCTCACGCAGCTGACGCGCGAGTGGTACATGCACCCGAGCGGACAGCTGCCCGCCTACGAGTGGGCGTTCGACGACGTCAACCCGCCGGTCCACGCGTGGGCGGCGCTGCGGCTCTACCGCATCGAAGCGCGGATGAACGGCGGTTCCGGGGACTTCACGTTCCTGGAGCGCGTCTTCCAGAAGCTGCTGATGAACTTCACCTGGTGGGTGAACCGCAAGGACGTCGCGGGGCGCAACGTCTTCCAGGGCGGCTTCCTCGGGCTCGACAACATCGGACCGTTCGACCGCGGGCGAGCGCTCCCGCAAGGCGCGTACCTCGCGCAGAGCGACGGGACGTCCTGGATGGCGGTCTACGCGCTGAACATGCTCGCGATCGCGGTCGAGCTGGCGAAGGTGGAGAGCATCTACGAGGACGTCGCCTCGAAGTTCTTCGAGCACTTCTTCATCATCGCCGACGCGATGAACTCGCAGCGCGCCGACGATCCCGGTCTGTGGGATCCGGACGACGAGTTCTACTACGACCAGCTCTACATGCCGGACGGAACCCGCATCCCGCTGAAGGTCCGCAGCGTCGTCGGGATCCTGCCGGTCTTCGCGGTCGAGCCGATCCCCGCCGGCACGCTGGAGCACTTGCCGCACTTGAAGAAGCGCGTCGAATGGTTCCTCGCGAACCGCCCGGAGCTCGCGCAGAACGTCGCGCACATCCACCTCGGCGAAGACGTGCGCAGCCTGCTGGCGATCTGCGACGGCGACCGCCTGCGCAAGATCCTGCGCCGCATCTTCGACGAGAGCGAGTTCCTCTCACCGCACGGCGTGCGCGCGCTCTCGCGCTACCATCTCGACCATCCGTTCGTGCTCGACTTCGGCGGCGAGGAGTTCCGCTGCGACTACGAGCCGGCGGAGTCGACGAGCGGCCTGTTCGGCGGGAACTCCAACTGGCGCGGCCCGATCTGGATGCCGATCAACTACCTGCTGATCGAGGCGCTGCAGAAGTTCCACTACTGCCTCGGCGACGAGTACACGATCGAGTTCCCTACCGGATCCGGCCGGATGCTCACGCTCTGGCAGATCGCGCTCGAGCTCGAACGCCGCCTCGTCTCAATCTTCCGCCGCGACGCGAGCGGCCGCCGCCCCTTCAACGGCGACAACGCGCTCTTCCAGACCGACCCGCACTGGCGCGACCTGATCCTCTTCCACGAGTACTTCCACGCCGACACCGCCGAAGGACTCGGCGCCTCGCACCAAACCGGCTGGACCGGCCTGATCGCAAAGCTCATCGACCAGCTCACGGCCTACGGCGCGCGCTGACGCGCGGACTTGCCCGGCCTCCCCGCGAACGCGCGCAGCGATGCGGTACGATCTGGCGGTCATCGGGTCGGGGCAGGGCGGCGTGCCGCTCGCGATCGCGTTCGCGAAGCGCGGGAAGCGGGTCGTGCTGTTCGAGCGCGGGCAGCTCGGCGGGACGTGCGTGAACGTCGGGTGCACGCCGTCGAAGGCGTTCCTCGCGTCCGCGCACAACGCCGCGCGCGCGCGGCGGGCGAGCGACGTGCACGTGCACTGCGAGGTGCGGCCGGACGTTCCGGCCGTCATGGCGCGCGTGCGCGAGATCGTCGGCGAGTGGCACGACGGCATCGAGCCGAAATTTCAGGCGAGCTCGGTCGAGCTCGTGCGCGCGGACGCGTCGTTCGAGGCGCCGCACGTCCTGCGCGCGGGTGGTGAGACGTACGAAGCGGACGTCGTCGTCATCGACACCGGCGCGCGCGCGAACGTCCCGCCGATCGACGGGCTCGCGGGGACGCCGTACCTCACCAACGAGAACTTCTTCCTGCAAGAGACGCTGCCGCGTAAGCTGATCGTGCTCGGCTCGGGCTACATCGGCCTGGAGCTCGGCCAAGGCGCGGCGCGGCTCGGGAGCGAGGTCACCTTCGTCACGCCCGACGACCGCATCGTCGCGCGCGAGGAGACCGACGTCTGCAGCGTGCTGACCAAGTCGTTCGAGCGCGACGGAATCGCGGTGATGCTCGAGCACAAGGCGACGAAGATCGCGCACGACGGCGAGACGTTCACCGTCACGCTCGACGACGGAACGTCGCTGAACGGCGACGGTCTGCTCGTCGCGATCGGGCGCGTCCCGAACATCCCGCCCGGCACCACGGACAAGGCGGGGATCGCGCTCGACGAGCGCGGCTTCCTCAAATGCGACGAGCACCTGCGCACCTCGGTCGCCGGCCACTACGGTCTCGGCGACGTCGCGGGGCAGCCGCAGTTCACCCACGTCTCGTGGGAAGACTACCGCCGGCTCGACGCGATCATCGGCGGCGATCTCTCGCGCACGCGCGACGACCGCGTGCTCGCCTACGCGATGTTCACCGAGCCGCAGGTCGCTCGCGTCGGGCTCAGCGCGGACCAGGCGCAGCTGCGCGGTATCGCGCACCGCACGGCCACGCTCCCGCTCTCGGACGTCGCGCGCGGACCCGAGTGGTCGCTGGAGGACGGCTTCTTCCGGCTCGTCGTCGATCCCAAGAGCGACGAAATCCTCGGCGCGACGTTCACCGGGTACGAAGCCGGGGAACTGATCCACGTGATCCTCGCGCACATGGAAGCCGGCTCGACGTGGCGCGTCCTCGAGCGCTCCGTCCACATCCACCCGACCTTCGCCGAAGGACTCCCCTCGCTCGCCCGGCTCCTCCTGTGATCTCCGCCGAACGCCGCGAGGCGATCGAGCACGGCCGCGAAGGCGATCCGTTCTCGGTCCTCGGCCCGCACGCGCTCGGCAGCGGAACCGTCGTGCGCGCGTTTCTCCCGGGCGCGCGCGCGGTCGACGTCGTCGACGAGCACGACCGCGTGCTCGCCAACGGCGACCCGGTCGGCGGCGAAGGGCTCTTCGAGGCGTACGTCGTCGCGATCCCCGAGCGCTATCGGTTGCGCGTCGCATACGAGAAGCTCACGACGACGATCGACGATCCGTACCGCTTCGGCCCGCTGCTCGGCGAGCTCGACGCGTGGCTCTTCGCTCAAGGCAATCATCTCCAGCTCTACCGCGTCCTCGGCGCGCATCCCGACCTCATCGACGGCGTGCACGGGACGCGCTTCGCGGTGTGGGCGCCGAATGCGTCGCGCGTCAGCGTCGTCGGCGACTGGAACGCGTGGGACGGCCGCGTCCACCCGATGCGCCTGCGCCGCGAGTGCGGCGTGTGGGAGATCTTCCTCCCCGGCGTCGGCCCAGGCGCGCGCTACAAGTACGAGCTGCTCGGCCCGCACGGCGAGCTGCTCCCGCTGCGCGCCGATCCGTTCGCGTTCCGCAGCGAGAAGCGCCCGGCGAACGCGTCGGTCGTCGCCGCGCCGCCCGCGCACGCGTGGAGCGACGAGGACTGGCTGGGCACGCGCGCGGCGAAGCAGCGCCGCGACGCGCCGATCCAAATCTACGAGGTCCACCTCGGCTCGTGGCGACGGATCCCCGAGCAGGGCGATCGCTTCCTCACGTACCGCGAGCTCGCGGAACAGCTCATACCGTACGTCGTCGAGATGGGCTTCACGCACATCGAGCTGCTCCCCATCACGGAGCACCCGTTCGATCTGAGCTGGGGCTATCAGACGACGGGCTGGTTCGCACCCACCAGCCGCTTCGGCGAACCGGACGAGTTCCGCGCGTTCGTCGACGCCGCGCACCGCGCGGGGATCGGCGTGATCCTCGACTGGGTCCCCGGCCACTTCCCGACCGACGCGCACGCGCTCGGGAACTTCGACGGGACGCCGCTCTACGAGCACGCCGATCCGCGCGAAGGCTTCCACGCCGAGTGGGGGACCTACGTCTTCAACCTCGGCCGCAACGAGGTGCGGAATTTTCTGATCGCATCGGCGCTGTACTGGCTGCGCGAGTTCCACCTCGACGGCCTGCGCGTCGACGCGGTCGCCTCGATCCTCTACCGCGACTACTCGCGCAAAGACGGCGAATGGATCCCGAACCGCTACGGCGGGCGCGAGAACCTCGAAGCGGTGGACTTCCTGCGCCGCCTGAACACGGTCGTGTACGGCGAGGTGCCGGGGATCGCGACCTTCGCCGAGGAGTCGACCGCGTGGCCCGGCGTGACGAAGCCGGTCGAGTTCGGCGGCCTCGGCTTCGGCTACAAGTGGAACATGGGCTGGATGCACGACACGCTGCGCTTCCTCGAGCGCGATCCGCTCTTCCGCGCGCACCATCTCGACGACATCTCGTTCGGGCTCGTCTACGCGTTCAGCGAGAACTTCGTCCTGCCGCTCTCGCACGACGAGGTCGTGCACGGAAAGCGCTCGCTGCTCGGCCGCATGCCGGGGAACGAGGAGCAGCAGTTCGCGAACCTGCGGCTGCTCTACGCGCTGATGTGGTCGCACCCCGGGAAGAAGCTGCTCTTCGCCGGCGGCGAGTTCGCGCAACGCGGCGAGTGGCGCGCGCAGGCCTCGCTCGACTGGCACCTCGCGCCGTACGGCGCGCACGCCGGCGTGCAGCGGCTGGTGCGCGACGTCAACACGTTCGTGCGCGGGCACCGCGCGCTCTACGAGCGCGACTGCGAGCCGGACGGGTTCGAGTGGATCTCGTACGACGGCGGCCGCGACGCCGTGGTCGCGTTCGTGCGCTGGGACGCCGCGCGCGACCGCCACGTCGTCTGCGTTTTCAACGGCGGCGGCGTGCGGCTCGACCGCTACGTCGTCGGCGTCCCGCGGCGCGCGCGCTATACCGAGTTGCTCAACACCGACGCCGCGGTCTACGGCGGCGCCAACCTGGGTAACCAGGGCTCGGTGACCGCCTCCGACCGTCCCGCGCACGGGCGCCCGTTCTCGCTCTCCTTAACGCTCCCGCCGCTCTCCGCGCTCTGGCTCGCCCCGTGAACGGCGCGCGGACGCGCGTCGAACCGGGCCTTCCGTATCCGCTCGGGGCGACGTGGGACGGCAAGGGCGTGAACTTCGCGCTCTTCAGCGCGCACGCGGAGAAGGTCGAGCTGTGCTGGTTCGATCCGCGCGGGCGGCGCGAGACCGCGCGCATCGCGCTCCCGGAGTACACCGACGAGGTCTGGCACGGCTATCTCCCCGACGCGCGGCCCGACATGCTCTACGGCTACCGCGTCTACGGCCCGTACGATCCCTCGCGCGGTCACCGCTTCAACCACCACAAGCTGCTGCTCGACCCGTACGCGAAGGCGTATTTCGGGAAGCTGCGCTGGACCGACGCGCACTACGGCTACCGCATCGGCTCGCGCAACGAGGACCTCTCGTTCGATCGCCGCGACAACGCCGGGGCGATGCCGAAGTGCGTCGTCGTCGAAGAGGCGTTCACGTGGGGCGAGGAGCACCGCCCGGCCGTCCCGTGGACCGAGACGGTCTTCTACGAGCTGCACGTCCGCGGGTTCACCATCCAGCACCCGGCGGTCTCGCCGCCGCTCCGCGGGACGTTTGCCGGACTCGCCGCGCCGGCGGTGATCGACTACCTCAAAGAGCTGCGCGTGACAACGCTCGAGCTGCTCCCGGTCCACGCGTTCATCGACGACCGCCGGCTGGTCGAGCAGAAGCTGCGCAACTACTGGGGCTACAACTCGATCGGGTTCTTCGCGCCCGAGCCGCGCTACTTGATGGCTCACCCGAGCGAGTTCAAGACGATGGTGAAGCACCTCCACGAGGCGGGGATCGAAGTGGTGCTCGACGTCGTGTACAACCACACCGCCGAGGGGAATCATCTCGGTCCGACCTTCTCGTTCAAGGGGATCGACAACGCTTCGTACTACCGCCTCGCGGAGGACCCGCGCTACTACGACGACGTCACCGGGACCGGCAACACGCTCGACCTACGGCACCCGCGCGTGCTGCAAATGGTGATGGACTCGCTGCGCTACTGGGTGCTGGAGATGCACGTCGACGGGTTCCGCTTCGATCTCGCGCCGGCGCTCGCGCGCGAGGACCAGGGCTACACGCGCAACGCGGCGTTCTTCAAGGCGATCGCGCAAGACCCGGTCGTCTCGCGCGTGAAGATGGTCGCCGAACCGTGGGACGTGGGGCTCGGCGGGTATCAGCTCGGCAACTTCCCGCCCGGGTGGTCGGAGTGGAACGGGAAGTACCGCGACACCGTGCGCAGATTCTGGCGCGGCGACATGGGCGTGCTCCCGGAGCTCGCCTCACGGCTCGCAGGCTCGTCCGATCTCTTCGAGCACGACGGGCGGCGGCCGCGCGCGAGCGTCAACTTCGTCACCGTGCACGACGGCTTCACGCTGAACGATCTCGTCTCGTACAACGAGAAGCACAACGAGGCGAACCACGAGGGGAACCGCGACGGCGCGGACGACAACCTGAGCTGGAACTGCGGCGCCGAAGGACCGACCGACGATCCCGAGATCGTGAACCTCCGCGAGCGGCAGAAGCGCAACTTCGTCGCGACGCTCTTGCTCTCGCTCGGCGTCCCGCTGATCCTCGCCGGCGACGAGCACGGCCGCACGCAACGCGGCAACAACAACGCGTACTGCCAGGACAACGAGATCTCGTGGCTCGACTGGGCAGGGATCGGCCCGCGCGACCGCGCGCTCGAGGACTTCTTCAAGACGATGCTGCGGATGCGGCGCGAGCATCCCGCGTTCGAGCGCGACGCGTTCTACCGCGGCCAGCCGATGGCGCCCGGCGGCCGCAAGGACATCGCCTGGATGCGCCCCGACGGCCACGAGATGGAGCCGGGCGACTGGCATTCCGAGCGGCGGACGGTCGGGTTCTTCCTCGGCGCGCGCCCCATGCTGATGGTCGCGATGAACGCGGCGCCCGAGGACGTGCAGTTCGCGCTCCCGGACGTCGAGCGCGTGTGGTGGTCGCTCGCGCTCGACACCGCGATCGAAGGCGGGGCGTCGCGCGACGTGCCGCGTGACGACGTCGTCGTCTATCCGATGATCTCTCGCTCGCTCGCGGTCTTCGCGGGGCACCTGCGATGAACGCGCGCGTCGCGCGCTCGTACGTCGACGCGCTCGGGACGCGGCGCGAAGCTGCGCCCGAGACGGTGACGCGCTTCGAGGAGCTGCTCGAGGACGGCGCGGAGCGCGCCGTCGCGCCCGCGATCGTGCTGCGCGAAGGCGCGCCGCTCACGGTCGACGTCACGCTCCCCGCGCACAGTTGGACGGAACGGCTGCACTGGACGCTCGCGCGCGAGGACGGGAGCAGCGAGGACGGCGACGTTCCGCTGCGCGACGCGCCGGTGGTCTACGCCGATCATCGTGCGGACGTCACCTACGACACGCGCCGCATCGCGATCGCCGGACCGCAGCCGCTCGGCCTGCACAAGCTCGCGCTCGAAGTGGCGGCGTACGCGCGCGCCGCGACCACGATCGCCGTCGTTCCCGCGCGCGCGCACCCGCCGCAGGGCCGTACGTGGGGGATCGCGCTGCAGCTCTACACGCTGCGCAGCGCGCGGAACTGCGGGATCGGCGACCTCGCCGATCTGCGCGCGGTCTGCCGGCTGCTCGGCGAGCGGGGCGCCTCGTACGTCGGGATCAATCCGCTGCACGCGGCGTTCCGCAGCGATCCGGAAGCGGCGAGCCCGTACGCCGCCTCGTCGCGCGTCTGGCTGAACTGGCTGTACATCGCGGTCGACGACGTCCCCGAAGCGCACACGCCCGCGGTGCGCGGCGTGATGCGCCGCCGCGGCCGACGCGAAGAGGTCGACGCGCTGCGCGCGGGCGATCGCGTCGACTACGCGCGCGTCGCGGCGCACAAGGACGAGCTGTTGCGCGCGTGCTTCCGCGTGATGGAGCAGAACGCCGAGCGGCGCAGCGCGTTCGAGGCGTGGTGCGAGGCGCGCGGCGAGGCGCTGGTGCGGTTCACGACGTTCGAGGCGCTGGTCGCGCGGCACGGCCGCGATCTCGCGTCGTGGCCGGCGACGTTCCGCACGCCGACCTCGCCGGACGTCGCGCTCTTCGCCGCGGCGGAGCACGACGAGGTGCGCTACGGGATGTACCTGCAGTGGCTCGCGTGCGAGCAGCTCGCCGCCGTCGCCGCGGACGCGGCGCGGCACGGCGTACGGCTCTACCGCGATCTCGCGGTCGGTGTCGACGCGAACGCGGCCGACGTGTGGGCCGACGCGGACGCGTACGTCCGCGAGGTCTCGGTCGGCGCGCCGCCCGACGTGCTCAACACGCTCGGTCAGGACTGGGGTCTGCCGCCGCTCGACCCGCGCGCGCTCGCGTGCGACGGCTACGCCGAGCTGCTCACGCTGGTGCAGGCGAACTGCCGCGACGCCGGCGCGTTGCGGATCGACCACGCCTTCTCGCTCGCCCGGCTCTACTGGATCCCGCGCGGCGGCGACCCGCGGAGCGGGACGTACGTCGAGTATCCGCTTGACGACCTGCGCGGGATCGTCGCGCTGGCGAGCGTGCGCGAGCGCTGCGTCGTGATCGGCGAGGACCTCGGCACCGTCCCCGAAGGGTTCCGCGAGCGGATGGAAGAGACGGGGATCCTCTCGTACCGCATCCTGTTCTTCGAGCGCCGTCTCGACGGCAGGTTCGCGTCTCCGGAAGAGTATCCGGCGCTGGCGCTCGCCGCGTCGGGGACGCACGATCTCCCGACGATCCCCGCTTGGCTGCGCGGCGAGGACGTCGAGCTGCGCGACCGCCTCGGCCTGCTGCGGACGCCGCTTGCGAACGAGCTCGCCGCGCGGGAAAAGGAACGAACGATGCTGCTCGACGTGCTGGTCGCGCACGGCGACTTGGACGCGCACGAACGCGAGGACGACGTCGCGGTCGTCGTGGCCGCGAACCGCTACCTGGCCGCGACGCCGTGCGCGATCGTGATGGCGCAGCTCGACGACGTTCTGGAGGAGCGCGAGCCGGTCAACGTCCCCGGAACGTCGTCGGAATATCCGAACTGGCGCCGGAAGCTGCGCACCAGTGTCGAAGCGCTCGGCTCCGACCACCGCCTCACGAGCCTCTGCGCCGCCTTCAACGAGATCCGCCCGAGAGCAACGACGTGAAAGCTGTCCTGATGGCCGGGGGCGAGGGCTCCCGTCTCCGCCCGCTCACCTCGCGCCGCCCGAAGCCGCTCGCGCCGGTCGCCGGCAAGCCGGTGATGGAGCTGATCGTCGAGCTGCTGCGCGAGCACGGCTTCGACGAGATCGTCTCGACGCTGCACTACCTCGCCGACGAGATCGAGTCGTACTTCGGCGACGGCGAGGCCCACGGCGTGAAGATGCACTACGTCGTCGAGGACACGCCGCTCGGCACCGCGGGCGCGGTGAAGATGGCGCACGAGCTGCTCGGCGACGAGACGTTCCTGGTGATCAGCGGCGACGCGCTCACCGACGTCGACCTCGGCGCGATCGTCCGCCACCATCAGGAGCAGGGGAACGACGTCACGATCGCGCTGCAGCGGGTGACGAACCCGCTCGAGTTCGGCGTCGTCGTCACCGACGAGAACGGCCGGATCGTGCGCTTCCTCGAGAAGCCGTCGTGGGGCGAGGTCTTCTCCGACACGATCAACACCGGGATCTACGTGCTGGAGCCCGGGATCCTGCACCGGATGCAGCGCGGCAAGGTCTACGACTTCTCGAAGGACCTCTTCCCCGAGATGCTGCGCGAGGGCGCGCGGCTCGGCGGCTATGTGATCGACGCGTACTGGACCGACATCGGGAACCTCGAACAGTACCAGCAGGCGAACTACGACGCGGTCGAGTCGAAGGTGCGGATCGCGTACCCCGGCGGGCAGATCGGCGAGCGCGTCTACGCCGGCGAAGGGACGGTCGTCCATCCCGAGGCGCATGTCGAAGGGCCGGTCGTGCTCGGGCGCGACGTGCGGATCGCGGCGGGCGCGTCGGTCGTCGGGCCGGCGGTGATCGGCGACCGCACGATCGTCGAGCGCGGCGCGAGTGTCTGCCGCAGCGTGCTGTGTGAGGACTGCTACGTCGGCGAGGACGCGGCGCTCAGCGACTGCACCGTCGCCGACCGCAACACGATCCAGAAGCGCGCGAAGATCAACGAGAACACGGTGATCGGCCGCGGCTGCACGATCGGCGCGGGCGCGACGGTGAACCCGCATCTCAAGCTGTGGCCCGACAAATGGGTCGACGCGGGCTCGATCGTCTCGATGTCGCTGATCTACGGGCAGAAATGGCCGGGCTCGCTGTTCGGCTCGGGCGGGATCAGCGGCCTGGCGAACCTGGAGATCACGCCGGAGTTCGCGCTGAAGCTCGGGCAGGCGTTCGGCACGTACTTGAAGCCCGGCCAAGTGGTGATGACGAGCCGCGACACGCATCCGGCGTCGCGGGTGATGAACCGCTGCGTGATCTCGGGGCTGCTCGCGGTCGGCGTGAACGTGCTCGACCTGCGCTCGTACCCGCTCCCGCTCGCGCGCTACGCTGTGCGCGTGGGGAGCGACGGCGGCGTGCACGTGCGCGTCGCGACCGACGACCCGAACGCGATCGTCTTCGAGTTCTTCGACGGGACCGGGATCGGGATCGACAAAGGCGCGGAGCGGAAGATCGAAAACCTGTTCTTCCGCGAGGACTTCCGCCGCACGCCGATGGACGACGTCGGCCGCCTCGACTTCCCCTCGCGCGCGCTGGAGCGCTACTCGGCGGCGTTCGTCGAAGCGCTCAACGCGGCGGCGCTCAAGGAGGCGAACATGCGCGTGGTGATCGACTACGCGTACGGCAACGCCTCGATCGTGCTCCCGCAGATCCTGGGCGGGCTCGGCGTCGAGCAGATCGCGCTGAACGCGTACTTCGACGCCGGCAAGGTGCGCACGTTCCGCGAGGACCGCGAGCGCCATCTCGGCCAGCTGGCGTCGGTCGTGACCTCGCTCGAAGCGAACCTCGGCGTGCTGATCGACGCCGACGGCGAGACCGTCACGCTGGTCGCCGACGACGGCGAGATCGTCGGGCGCAACCGGCTGATGGCGCTACTGACGCTGCTGGTCGCGCGCGCGACGCCGGGCGCGCGGATCGGGATGCCGCTGACCGTCCCGAGCGTCGTCGAGACGATCGCCGCCGACCACGGCGCGGAGATCGTGCGGACGCGCAGCGACCGCCGTTCGCTGATGGCGCTCGCCGAGACCGAGGGACGGAACCTCGCGTTCGCCGGCGGGATGAACTACGAGCTGATCTTTCCCGAGTTCCAGCCGGCCTTCGACGGCATCTACGCGACGGCGAAGATCATGGAGCTGCTCGCCGCGGAGCACGAGAAGCTCTCGTCGCTGGTCGCGATGCTTCCGCCGTGGCACATCGCGGGCCGCTCGGTGCCGTGCCCATGGGACCGCAAGGGTGCGGTGATGCGCTCGCTGCACGACGAAGCCGCGCACGGCAACGGCAAAGTGGAGACGCTCGACGGCATCCGCCTCCCGCGCCCCGACGGCTGGGTGCTCGTCCTCCCCGACGCGACCGAAGCCTCGGTCAACGTGTGGGCCGAAGCGCTCACGGACGATGAAGCCTCCCGCTACGCCGACGAGATCGTCGACCGCGTCCGCGAGATCGCCAGCCGGTAGCACCGTTCAGACGGTACCGCACATACGGATCATCACGACCGTCGCCGCATGGACGTTGTTCGCCGCCCTGACGGCGGCGGCGATCGCACAGAGCTCCGATGGTGACGAGACGAATCGCCGTATCGCGGCCGTGATGGCGGCCGGTTCGGCTCGCTTCCAAGCCTCGCACGCCGTCGAGGACTTGCGTAAGACCGCCATCGCTCTGTCCGAGACCGTCGACCAGCGCGCGCTTCGGACCGGCGACGTCACGGCGCATCGTCGCTCGCTCCTCGCGGCGTTCGCAAACCTGCTCCGTCAGATCGACGTTCTCGCCGATCCCGCATTCGACTCCTCGTTGCTTCCTTCGCATCAAATGACGCCTGAGCAGACGCGGCGCTACAACGCCCAGATACAGATCGCCGCCGCGGCGAAGGACACGCTGAGCCTGCTGGAGATCTCGCTCCACCGATTCCATCAGCGCGCGCCCGACGATACCGCCGCACTGGACGAGATCCTCCGAAAGTCCCAAATCAGCGAGGCCCGTCGCGCCCAGATTCATGCGATGTACTGAGCTGGCTCAGATCGCTGCAGCGCGGTGCTTCTTCCAGGCGGCGCATCAAGGACGTGGCCGACTGCGATCGGCCTCAGCACGGGGAACATCGGCCGCAGCGCGTAAGCGTCCAGCATGCGCGCCCGTATTACGCTCCGTTTGGTAGTCGCCGGCACTGCCGTGGCACTTCTTGCTGCGGCGGGGCCGGTCGGGCCGCCGCCTCCGCCGGCGGTGCGGCCGGTGACGGAGACGCATTTCGGCGTGACCGTCACGGACCCGTACCGGTATTTCGAGAATCCCAAGGATCCCGGGCTCGCGCAGTATTTCAAGGCGCAGAGCGCGTACACGCGCGCGGTGCTCGACGCGCTCCCCGGACGCGCGGCGCTCGCGCAGCGCGTCGCGCAGCTCGACAGCGCGACGGAGTCGCTGGGCGACGTGCAGCCCGTCGGCGGGACGTACTTCTACCAGAAGCGCCCCGCCGGCGCGAACACGACGCGGCTCTACGCGCGCGCCATCTCGGGCGGGCCCGAGCGCGTCGTCTTCGACCCCGACCGCTTCGCGCGCTCGAAGAAGCAGCACTACACGTTCGGCTACTACTCGCCCTCACCGAACGGCAAGTACGTCGCGTTCGGCGTCTCCGAGGGTGGCTCCGAGAAGACCGTGCTGCACGTCGTCGACGCCGCGAGCGGGAAGCTGCTGCCGGACGTCATCGAGCGGGCGATCGCGATCGCGCCGTCGTGGCGCGAGGACGGGCGGTCGTTCTTCTATTTCCGCACGCCGAAGGCGCGCGCGAATGCGCCGGAGAGCGAGCGCGACACGAAGGGCATCGCGCGGCTGCACCTGCTCGGGCGCGATCCCGACCGCGATCCGGCGGTGTTCGGCTACGGCGTGAACCCGCGGATCGCGATCGCGCCCGAAGACTTCTCGATCGTGAGCGTCTCGCCGCGCACGCGGTGGGCGATCGCGGTGATTGCGCACGGCGTGCAGAACGAGATCGCGATCTACGCCGCACCAGCCGCAGCCGCAACCGGCCCGCGTGCGCCGTGGCGGCGGATCGCAACCTACGCGGACGACGTGACCACCGGCGTCGCGGTGAACGACACGCTCTACCTCAGCTCGCACAAAGGCGCGCCGCGCCACCGCATCCTCGCCGTCGATCTGCGCGGCGGAACGCTCGCGAACGCGCGCGTCGCCGTCCCGGAATCGGCGCGTGTCATCGAGGACGTCGTGCTGGCCGGCGACGGCATCTACCTGCGCGACCTCGAAGCGGGGCTGTCGAAGCTCCGCCGCCTCGCCGTGAACCGTGACGGCACGCCGGGCGCGACGACCGAGGTTCCGCTACCGTTCCCCGGCGCGGTCGGCGCGGTCGACGCCGATCCGATGGTCGCCGGCGCGACGTTCCCGCTGGAGTCGTGGACGGAGTCGCCGCGCTGGTACCGCACCGGCGCGAACATGGCGACGACCGACACCGGCCTGCGCAAGAAGTCCGCCGTCGACTACTCGCCGATCACCTCGCAGGAGGTACTGGCGACGAGCGCCGACGGCACGAAGGTCCCGCTCTCGATCGTGATGCGCAAGGACACCCAGCTCGACGGGAACCGCCCGACCTGGGTCGACGGCTACGGCGCCTACGGGATCGTGATCCGGCCGTCGTTCTCCGCGACGCGTCTCGCCTGGCTCGAGCGCGGCGCGGTGTTCGCGGAATGCCACCCGCGCGGCGGCGGCGAGTACGGCGAGGACTGGCACTTCGGCGCGCACATCGCGACGAAGCAGCACACCGTCGACGACTTCATCGCGTGCGCGAAATACCTGATCGACAACAAGTACACGCAGCCCGCGAAGCTCGCCGGGAGCGGGACGAGCGCTGGCGGCGTGACGATCGGCAACGCGATCGTGCAGCACCCGGAGATGTTCGGCGCGGCGCTCGACGTCGTCGGCGACACCAACGCGGTGCGCGACGAGTTCGCCGAAGGCGGGCCCGCGAACATCCCCGAGTTCGGCACGATCGCGAACAAGACGGGCTGGGACGCGCTCTACGCGACCGACGCGTACCTCCACGTCAAGGACGGCACGCCGTATCCCGCGGTGCTCGCGATCACCGGCGCGAACGACCCGCGCGTCGCGCCGTGGATCGTCGCGAAGTTCGCCGCGCGCCTGCAAGCCGCGACGTCGAGCGGCAAACCGGTCCTCTTGCGCGTCGACTATGACGCCGGCCACGGCTATCTCGGCAGCTCGCGCGCACAAGCCCAAGCACTGACCACCGACGAATACTCCTTCCTCTTCTGGCAGCTCGGCGACGCGGCATTCGCGACGCCGTCGACGACAGTGCCTGCTTCACCGGCGATCAGGACGCCTCAGCGCTGAACACGTCGGGAATCCGAAACGGCCAACTCCGCACTTCGGTATTGCGTGATCCTATGTACGCTGTTACGGTCACGCGAGTGGGGGCACCGCTGGTACGGCGCGAGGGCCTGTCAAATCCACGCGGAGGGTTCGATTCCCTCTGCCTCCACGCCAGCTACGACTGGTTCGCGGAACGGGGCTGGATACAGGCCCTCCCCTTCCCAACGTCTCGGCATCCTGCTATGATGTCGCTGACAGGCCCTCGCGCAAGAAGACGACCCAGCTCAACCGCTGGGTCTTCTTCTTTTCAATGCGAAAGCGGCTCGAAGCGGATCGTTGTGTGTCGGTAGTCGAGGACGAGCGCGAAACGGCGCAGCACTTGCTCGCCGATGTTGGCGGCGATCGTCGGGTCGGCTTCGACGCCGGAGCGCGCGTCGGTGAGGAGCAGGTTCACGTCCGGGATCGCGAGGTCGCCGAGGCGGAGCTCTTTCGCGTGCGCGAAGTACGCGTGCACCGGGCCGCCGACGCCGGTGATCGGATAGCCGCCCGCTTCGGCGTGGTATTTCGCGCGCAGGTCGTGCGCGACGACGAACGGCGTGTTCACGTCGACCGAGCTCGCGCTCCCGGTGTCGATCGTCATCGCACCCGGGATGCCGTCGAGCGCGCCGTCGAGCTGGGGCTGGCGGTCGGCGAACACCATCGGCACCGCGATGCCGCCCGGTGAGAGCGCGCGCGCGTCCGGCGCGAGCTCGAGCCGCGCGTGCGCCATGTCGAGCCGCGCCGCGAACCGCGCCAGCAGCTCGTAACCGACGATCCCGTCGACGCGACCCGCCGGACCGAGATCCAGCACGATGAACGGCTGATCGCGCATCTCCGCACCGCCGACGCGCACGCTGCGCGCGGTCGCGAAGCGAATCTTCGCAAGCCCCGCGCCTGCGCCGCCGACCGTCCCTTCGCCGAGGATCTCCATCCCCGCGCGGCGCGCGGCGTCCGGCGTGATGACGTTCTGACCGCCGGTGTCGAGCAAGAACCGCAGCGGCGCGCCGTTCACCGAGACCGCGATCAGCGGCAGATCCGTGCGGCCTTGCATCGTCACCGCCGTCACGCCGCGCAGCACGGCGTCGTGCGGCTCGGGCGGCGGCGCGAACGCGTCCGGCGCGATGCTGCGCGGCGTCTGGACGCCGGTCGTGCGCGCGGTCCAGGTGCCGTTGTCCGACGTATCGGTCATCGCGAACGGCACGTCGAACCCGCTCGCCGCGCGGTACTCCGCGAACGCCGTGCGCTCGGTCGAGTGACCGATGTGCCGCACGACGCTCGTGATCTCGCCCGCGGCGCCGGCGGTGATCTCCGGCGCGCGCGAGGGATGCTCGTGGGCCATCGCGCCGGCCTCGGGCGCGAGCAGCTCGGACCACGTCACGATCGCCGCGCGCTCGTCCACGTTCCCTTGCACGCGCGGCATCCCGGTCGCATCCGCGCGCCACGCGCGCGTCCCGTCCCAGCCTTCCCGCTCCGAGACCGGACCGGCGTCGAACCGCCGCACGTAGCGGCCCGTCGCGCGGTCGACGAGAATCTCGCCGTGTCCCGCGACGCCGTACGCCGTCACGTCGAGCGCGAGCCGCACGTACCGCGCCGCGTGCGCGGCGTTTTCGGCCGGGCGGACCACCGCGGGCGGGCTTCCCGCCGCGAAGACGGCGGCGATTGCGAGCGCGAGGATCACCATAGCGGCTGCAGATACAGCGTTCGGTGCGGGACGTCGAGCACCATCACGAACCGCGCGAGGATCATCAAACCGGCGTTCCCGATCACGCTGGGGTCGTTCATCGAGCCCGCCGTCGAGTCGTCCAGGTTCACCTCGACGTCGTGCAGCGTGACGGTACCGAGACGGACGGTGCGCACGCGGGCCAGGTATGTCTTGAGCGTACCGCCGACGCCGGCCCCGTCGTCGCGCACGGTCGCGTGGTACCGCTGGATCAAGCGGTGCCGGCGCACCGCCGGCGAGGTCACGTCGAGCGCGATGACGCTCCCCGTGTCGAGCGTGATGCGGCCGCGCAGCCGGTCGACGGCGCCGTCGACCTCCGGCTGACCGGATTCGAGCGTGATTCGCTGCCGCACGCCGCGCGGGCGAAGCAGCGCCGGATCGCGCGCCAGCGTGAGCCTCGAGTGCATGAAATCGAACCGCACCGCGAAGCGCGCGATCAGCTCGATCCCGATCAGACCGTCGCAGGCGCAACCGGTTTGCGGAAACACCTCGAGCGCCTGATCGCGGAGTTCGGCGCGCCCGATGCGAACGCGGCGTGCGACCGCGTACCGCTCCGGCACGGTACCCGGACCGATCCCGCCCGCCCGCCCGTGGCCGGCGAGCCGCAGACCGCTGCGGCGCGCGGCCGCCGGCGAGAGCGCGAGCGACGAGCCCGTGTCGAACAGCATGCGCAGCGGCGGCCCGTCGTCGATGCGGACGCGGACGGTCGCGCCGTCGGCCGTCGCGACGATGGGAACCGTCTCCACGCCGTCGAGCGAGGCGTCGTCGGGCGCCGCCGGCGGGACGAACCGGTCATCCGGGACGGCGCCCGGCGTCTCCACGGCGCGCAGCCGCGCATCGGACGTCAGCAGCCTCGAGCTCAGCAGCATGCGCGACGGCACGAGCAGCGGACCGTGACGCGCGTACGCGGGGAAACGGATCGTCGTCGTCTCCCCGGCCGTCGCGAAGAGCGCCCGCGTGACGCGCCCGTCGGGCACGCCGACCGCCGCGACGAAACCCTGTGCCCAGCCGGAATACCGAATGGAGAACATACGTTCGCGCCGCCGCGCGGGGAGCGCGGCCAGCTGGCGCGGCGCGTCCGGCGGCCGCGCGATCAAGGCTCCCCACGCGAGCGACATCGCGCGCTCTTCGGGATGATCCTCGACCTGGGCGAGGCCGTTCGCATCCGCGACCCAGGTGCGTATGCCGTCGTACCCGTCGCCGCTCGAGAGCGGGCCGGCCTCGGTCCGCTCGGCATAACGCCCGGTCACCGTGTCGACCAGCGTCTCCTGCGTCCCCCGCAGCCCGTTCACCGTGACGTCGTAGCGCAGGCGCACGAAGCGCGGGAGCGCGGCGCCCGGGGCCGGACGGATCACCCGAAAATCAAGGACCGCGTTCGCGTGCGGTAGAGATGCGGCGAGTGCGAACGCGGCCGTGACGGCCATAAAGAACGTCACGGCCGCTCTGTTACGGAAAAGCGGTCAGCGTCCCCGCTTTTTCCGGGGAAATTCGTGGCGGACGTTTGTCGCAGCCGTGGCCTGGGGAAGACCCGGGAGTTTGCTGCGATCGATACGGCGCCCGACGGCCTTCTCGATGTCGCGGAACAGATGTTCTTCCTCGCGCGAGACGAACGTGATCGCGTCGCCGGTCGTCTCCGCGCGCGCCGTCCGGCCGACGCGGTGCACGTAGTCTTCCGGGACCATCGGGACGTCGAAGTTCACGACGTGCCCGAGGTCGGCGATATCGATCCCGCGCGCCGCGACGTCGGTCGCGACCAGCACGCGCAGCTTCCCGCGCTTGAAGTCCGCCAGCGCGCGCGTGCGCTGCGCCTGCGAACGGTCGCCGTGGATCCGCTCCGCACGCACGTCGTGCTTCTCGAGCGCCAGCGCGAGCCGGTTGGCGCGCGCTTTCGTGCGCGTGAACGCGATCGCGCTGTAGATCGCGTTGTCCTTCAGCAGCTCGACGAGCAGATCGGTCTTGCGCGTCTGGTCGATCGCGTACGCCGTGTGGGTGATCCCCTCGGCGGTCGTCGCGTTCGAGCGCGGCGTGATCTCGACGCGCACCGGGTCGTGCAGCAGCTCGCGGGTGAGCTTCTGCACCTCAGGCGCGATCGTCGCCGAGAAGAGCAGCGTCTGGCGCTCGGCGGGGAGCTTCGCGACGATGCGCTTCACCGCCGGGAGAAAGCCCATGTCGAGCATGCGGTCCGCTTCGTCGAGGACGAGCAGCGAGACGTCGCCGAGCCGCGCCGAGCCCTGGCCGATCAAGTCGATCAGCCGGCCCGGCGTCGCGACGACGATCTCGGTCCCGCGCGCGAACGCCGCACGCTGGCCGCCGAACGCGACGCCGCCGTAGATCGCGGCGACGCGCAGGTTGGTCCCTTTCGCGAGATCGGTGAGGTGCGCGGCGATCTGCGCCGCGAGCTCGCGCGTCGGCGCGAGGATCAGCGCGCGCGTCTGCTTCCGCGGGAGCGTTGCGAGCCGCTCGAGCAGCGGGAGGCCGAACGCGGCGGTCTTGCCGGTCCCGGTCTGCGCGCTCGCGAGGACGTCCTTGCCGGCGAGCGCGGGCGGGATCGCCGCAGCTTGCACGGCGGTCGGTGTGGTGAAGCCGAGCTCGCGCACGGCACGAAGGGACGCCGGGCTCAGGCCCAGCGTGTCGAAGGTCGGTTGCATCGATTCTTTCGAGGACGAAGCGCGCGAGGTCGATCGTCTACGAACAGGTTCGAAAGATCGCGCAAGT
>DATAQE010000053.1:0-10800 GCA_036264835.1 Candidatus Elarobacter sp. | reverse complement strand
CGACACCGCGAGCTACAAGTCGTTCCAGAAAGGGATCGCGCAGCTGCGCGAGGAGGGAGCGATCCAGGTGTTCTACCCGTACGGACAGACCCGGATCGAGCCGATCCTCGCCGCGGTGGGCGCGCTCCAGTTCGAGGTCGTGAAGTACCGCTTGGAGTCTGAGTACAACGTGAAGACGGTCTTCCAAACGCTCCCGTACACGACCGCGCGCCGCGTCCGAGGCGAGACCGTCGCGAGCGCGACGCTCGGCTCGAGCGCGCGGCTCGTCGAGGACTGGGAAGGAAACCCGCTCGCGCTCTTCGAGAGCCCCTGGAGCGTCAACTTGGCGCAGCAGTGGAACCCGGGGCTGGCGTTCGAGCCGTTCGGCGCGACCGATCTCGCGCGCGAGGTGCCCGCGTGAACACGGTCAGCCCGCCGCCCGCGCCCGGACCGCGCGCGGTGACGACGCCGAACCCCGGCGCGCGCCGCAACCAGATCGTGATCCTGGCGGTGTTCGTGATCGTGCTGGTGCTGCTCGTGCGCGCGTGCGCGGGCGGCGAGAACCGTTACGAAAAGGTCGCGCACCAGCTCAGTCAGGGGATCCAGAACAACGACATTTCGGCGGTGCAGAAGCTCGAGAACGTCGGCACGGCAGCGGACATGCCGCGCGAGCGGTTCGGCAAGGCCTCCGATACGTTCAGCCGGCTGGGAAAGATCAGGCGCGTGAAGGATAACACGCCGGCGAACGATCCGCCCCGCACGCACGAGTTCGACGTCACGTTCGACAAGGCCGTCGTGCACGAGGTGATCGAGTTCGATCCCCAGGACAAGATCTTTACCTTCAAGTACGACCGGCCGCGGTACAACACGTGATCGAGACCGGCTTCGCCGCGACGTTCGCCGACGTGCGCGCGGCGGCGGAGCGGCTGCGCGGCATCGCGCACCGCACGCCCGTCGTCACCTCGGCGACGCTCGACGAGCGCACCGGCGCGCATGTCTTCCTCAAGGCGGAGAACCTCCAGCGGATCGGCGCCTTCAAGTTTCGTGGCGCGTACAACGCGATCGCGCAATTCGACGCCGAGCGCAAACGGCGCGGCGTCGTGGCGTTCTCCAGCGGCAACCACGCACAGGGCGTCGCGCTGGCGGCGAAGCTGCTCGGCGTCCCGGCGGTGATCGTCATGCCGTCCGACGCGCCCGCGGCGAAGCTCGCCGCGACGCGCGGCTACGGCGCGGAGGTCGTCGAGTACGACCGCGAGCGGATGAACCGCGCCGAGCTCGCCGCGTCCATCGCAGCGGAGCGCGGCGCGACGCTGATCCCGCCGTACGACGACGCGGCGATCATCGCCGGTCAGGGCACGGCGGCGCTGGAGCTCATCGAAGACGCGGGCGCGCTCGACGTGCTGCTGGTCCCGCTCGGCGGCGGCGGTCTGCTCGCGGGCTCGTGCCTCGCCGCGACCGCGCTCTCACCGGGCGTGCGCGTCTACGGCGTCGAGCCGGAGACCGGCGACGACTGGCTCCGCTCGTGGCGCGAGAACCGCATCGTCTCGATCCCGGTCCCGAAGACGATCGCCGACGGCCAGCAAACGCAAGCCCCCGGCGAGCGAAACTGGTCGATCGTCCGCGCGCTCGGCGCCGGCATCCTCACCGTCACGGACGACGAGATCCGCGCCGCGATGCGCTTCGCCTTCGAACGCCTCAAGCTCGTCGTCGAACCGAGCGGCGCCTCCGCCCTCGCGGCGCTGCTCGCCGCCAAGACCGGCGTGCGCGGAACACGCGCGGGCGTCGTCCTCAGCGGCGGGAACGCCGATCCGGCGACGTTCGCCGCCTGCATCGCTCGCGGCTAGATCAGCGCGTCTGTCCCGGGCGGCCCATCTCGTAGAACTGCGGGTTTGGGCGCATGTCCATGAAACCGGCCATGCGGTTGGAGAAGCCGAAGAAGCCGGCGACCGTTGCGATGTCCCAGGCGTCCTCGTCGCTCAGCCCGACGGCTTTCAGTTCCGCGAGCTCTTTGTCGGTCGCCGCGAAGCCGCGCTCGTTCACGCGTGAGGCGAAGGTGAGGATCGCGCGCAGGCGCGGGGTGAGGTCGGCGGTGCGCCAGTTCGTCGCGATCTGGTCCGCGACGATCGCGTCCTTGCCGAGGATGCGCAGCGCCGCGCCGTGCGCGGTCACGCAGTAGAGGCAGTCGTTCTCCGCCGAGACCGCGACGACGATCGCCTCGCGCTCGGCGCGCGAGAGCCCGCTCGGGCCTTTCATGATGAGGTCGTGGTAGTGCATGAACGCGCGGAAGTGCTCGGGGCGCTTGGCGTACGCGAGGAAGACGTTCGGGACGAAGCCCAGCTTCCCGCGTGACTCCTCGACGACCGCGCGGACGTCGTCCGGCAGCTCGTCGAGCGGCAGCGTGCCGAAACGCGAGGGCGCCGCGTTGTGCACGGCGCCCTCGTTGAACGGCGGGTGACTACTTGGGCGCGACGAGGTTCCCGCAGGAGACATAGACGGCGGCCTCCTTGGCCGATTTGTGGACGTTGATCGCGTACGGCGCCTTTTGGAGCTGCGCCAGCGTCACAGATTCGATCGTCGTCTCCGAGAGCCCGTCGTGGACCGGCTTGAGCGGGTACGCCGGTTTGGGGTCGAGCTTCTCGCACGTCCCCTTGTGGATGTGCGCAGGCTGGTCCACGTCGCCGCCGGAGCCCGACATCCGCAGCTTCACGATCAGCCCCTTCACGCCGTCGTAGAGCGTCGCCGTCCCGCTCTCGCCGGAGTTGTTCTGCGGGAGCAGACGGATCTGCGTGGGCGCTTTGCGCGACGGCGCCGGAGCGGGACTCTGCGCGGTCGCCGCGACGACGAGCGCCGCGGCGAATGCGGCGGTGATGAGCGTGCGCACGGAAACGGCCATGCGGTGTTACATCGCTCCGTGCATCGCGGTGATGTTCCCGCACGAGACGATGTGCGGGATGTTCTTCGGCGACTCGTGGACGTTGATGTAGTAGCCCCCGTGGTTCACCATCTGCCACTTCGCGTTCGGGATCGTGGTGATCGAGGAGCCGCCGACGACGTTCTTCAGCGGGATCACGACCGGCCCGTTCGAGCCGCACTTGCCGCGGTGGATGTGCGAGGGCTGGACCGCGCCCGCGGGTTCGCCGGTCACTTTGATCGCGAGGAAGATCACGCCGTTGCCGCCGCGCGCTCTCGCGCAGCCGGATTCGCCGGAGCCGCCGACGGCGTTGAGCGCGTAGCCGCCGGTGCAGCGCGTCATCATCATCGAGTGCATGCCGCCGGTGCCTTGCGCGGCGCCGGGTACCGTCGCCGCGGCGATGAACGCGGCGCCGAGCGCGAGCGTGGAGATGATTGCTTTCATTCGATCGCCCCTCAAATCGGAAAGTGGAAGACGTGTACGCTTCAGTACGGCGTCCGGAACGCCTGCGCTACCCCTTGAGCATCTCGCGCGCGGCGTTCCGGCCCGGCGCGCCCATCACGCCGCCGCCCGGGTGCGCCGCGGACCCGCAGAGGTACAGGTGCTTCACCGGGGTTCGGTAGTTCGCGTAGCCCGGCGCGGGACGGAACATGAACAGCTTGTTCAGGCTCATCGCACCCTGGAAGATGTTGCCGCCGGTGAGATTGAACCGCTCCTCGATGTCGGGCGGGCTCAGCACCTGGCGATCGATCACCGACGCCTTGAAGCCCGGCGCGTACTCCTCGACGACGTCGAAGCACCGGTCGGCGAACGCGTTCTTCGTCTCCTCGTCCCAGCGGCCGTCACGGAGCGCGTACGGCGCGTACTGGCAGAACATCGACATCAGGTGCTTCCCGGCCGGCGCGACCGTCGGATCGACCGCGGAGGGGATCGTGCACTCGACGACCGGATCGCGCGACCAGCGCCCGTACTTCGCGTCGTCGTAGCCGTGCTCGATGTAGTCCTGATCGGGGCAGAGATGGATCGTCCCGCGGTGCTGAGGCCCGGGCTCACTCCCCGGGCACGCGGTGAAATTCGGCAGCGCGGAGAGCGCGACGTTGATCTTCGCCGACGCGCTGGAGTAGTCGATCCGCCGGATCTCGTCGAGGAACGCCGCCGGCAAGTCGGACGGATCGAGGAACCGCTCGAAGGTGAGCCGGCAGTCGACGCCGCTCGCGACGTCGCGCGCATGGATCTCCTCGCCGTCGCTGAGCACGACGCCGGTCGCCGCGCCGTTCTCCACGACGATCCGCGCGACTTCGGCTTCGGTGCGGATCACCACGCCGAGATCGCGCGCCGCGCGCGCGAGCGCCTGCGTGAGCCCGCCCATCCCGCCTCGGACGTAGCTCCACACGCCGCGCGCGCCGTTCGTCTCGCCCATCACGTGGTGGAAGAGCACGTACGCCGTCCCCGGCATCGACGGTGAGGCGAACGCGCCGATGATCGCGTCGGTCGCGAGCGTCGCCTTGAGCTGCTCCGACTCGAACCAGCGGTCGAGGATCGGCCGCGCGGCGCCGGTGAGGATCTCGACCGCCTCGCCCATCGTGCCGTCGAGTGACTTCACCGAGAGCCCGAGCCGCCCCAGCGCGAGCACGTCGCCGAAGCCGGGCTTCACGGGGTTCGGCGGGATCTGCAGCAGCGTCGGCTCGATCACCGCCGCGACGCGCTCGAGCATCGCGGTGTACCGCGGATAGCGCTCCGCGTCGCGCGCGCTGAACTTCGCGATCTCGCGTGCGTTCAGCGCCTCATCGGCGCCCAGCATCAGGTAGCGCCCGTCGGGGAACGGCGAGAACGACGACGGGTTGCGCTCGAGCAGCTCGAACCCGTACTCGCGCAGCTTCAGGTCGCGGACGATCTCCGGCCGGAAGAGGCTGTTGACGTACGCCGCCGTCGACACTTTGAAGCCGGGGAACGTCTCCTCGGTGACGCACGCGCCGCCGACGAGGTAGCGTCGCTCGAGGACGAGCACCTTCCGCTTCGCGCGCGCCAAGTAGCACGCGGCGACGAGCCCGTTGTGCCCGCCGCCGATCACGATCGCGTCGTACGCCGCCGCTTTCGTCGCGGCCGCGCTCACGTCGTCGTGCGGCCGTTCGCGCGCTTGCCGTTCAGCCGCACACCGTTCTTGGCCGTCTTCCCGTTCGCGCCGCGCTTGTGCCGCGGCTCGAACGGCGAGCCGACCTTGTACTCGCCGCGGTGCGAGAGCTCGGTGTCGACGTCGTCGCAGCCGATCGGCGTGAACGCGCCGCAGTCGTGCGGGCGGAAGTCGTAGATCCCGCAGTAGTAGCGCCCCGAGCGCGTGCCCTTGAGGAAGACACACCGGTCCGCGGCGTCGGCGCTGTACGCGCCCTTGTCGTCGACCTTGCGCAGCCAGCCGACGGTGTAACCATCGGCCGACTCACGCCGCACGACGTACTCCTCCATCACTTCCTCGAACGTCATCCCGAAGGCGTCCGCGATCCGCTGCACGTCGGCACGGTTCACGAACGGCTCGTAGCCGCTGCAGCACTCGGCGCAGCCCGGCGGGCACGAGATGTTGTCGGGGAGGTCGTACTGGTGCTTGCGCGCCAGCTCGATCACGCGGCGGATCGCCTCGACGAACTCCATGTCGTCGTTGTACTTGTACGTCCACTCGCGGTGGCTGATCTCGTTGGCGTTGTAGCGGTGGGTCTTCTTCTGGTTGTACTTGACGGTGATGTGCTCTTCGTCGATCTCGATCTCGTTGATCTGCGTCATCGGCTCGAGGTCGAGGTTGGCGAGGTTCGTCGGCTGACCGGTCTCCCGCGAGAAGCGCTGGAGATTGCGAAGCTCGCGGTGGGCGATGAGATCGATCGTCTCTTGCATGGAGGGCGTTCTTCGTGGCGGACGGCGGACGAACCCGGTCACCCGGCGAACCAGTGCACGTCATGAAGCACCGCGTGATTCCGCTCGCCCTGCTGGCCCTGCTGGCGGCCGCTTCGGCGGCGCACGCCGAGGACGCCGGGACGGTGCGCGGCAAGATCGCGGCCGCGATGCACGCGGCGAGGTCGTACGTGATCACGACGACGGCCTCGACCGGCTTCACCGTCACCACGACGTTCGCGGCGCCGGACCGCTTCCACAGCTCGCTCACATACGGCGGCACGACGCGCGACGTCGTCCTGATCGGGCCGGTCGCGTACGTCAGCGACGACGGGCGCGCGTACCAGAAGAAGCCCGCGCCGCCGGAGGTGCTCGCCGCGCAGTCGCAGCTCAACGACGTCCCGGTCGAGCGCGTCCTCTCGGACTCGACGGTCGCCGGCAGGACGTGGGGCCGGTTCACTACGACGTCGGCCGGACCGCAGAAGGACCAGCGCCTGACGTGCACTTTCGACAAGCAGACGTACCGCATCGAGCGCTGCTCGAACGAAGGGATGACCTTGACGTTCTCACGCTACGACGACCCGCAGAACGTCGTCGCGGTCCCCGCCAACGTCGTGGGGGGCCGCTGATGCGCGCGCTCCGCTTCGCCGGCGGCCGGTTCGCCGCCATCGCGCTCGGACTCGCCTGCGCGGCGCCGGCGCTCGCGCAGTCGCCCGCGACCCCCGCACCCGCCGCGAGCGGCGTCGGGAACGCCGCCGCCGCCGAGCTGACCGCGCGGGTCGACGCCGCGATCGCGAACGCGACCTCATACCACGTCACCGTCCGGGGGCCGGAGCTGAACATGGACATCCGAGAGTTCGGCCCCGACCGCGTGCGGATCGTGACCACGCGCGCCGGCACGAGCTTCGAGTCGATCGTCGTCGGGACGGCGATGTACTACCGCGCGCCGGGCACCGACTGGAAGGCGTACCCCGTCCCGCCGGTCAGCCGCGTCCGCCGCAACCGGCTCTTCATGGGCACGCCCGACACGCTGCTGGAGCCGCTCCCGGATCGCAGCGAGGGCGGGGTGACGGTCGGTGCGTTCCGCTCGCAGGCGGTCGCCAACAACCAGGTCCCCGGCACGATGGAGTGCACGTACGACAAGACGACGTTCCGGCCGGGCACGTGCAGCGTTACGCTGCAAGGGCTCAGCGCGCCGGTCCAGGTCGCGTACGCCGGCTGGGACGACCCGGCGAACGTCGTCGAGCCGCCGCCCGGCGTGGCGGCGCCTCCTGCGCCCTCACCGTCGCCCTCGCCCTCGCCGCGCGGGACGCGCTGATGGCGCGTGCCGCGATCGGCGTCGACCTCGGCGGCTCGCACGTCGCGGCCGCGGTGGTCGACGAGGTCGGCGAGATCCAGTGCAAGTTCGAGCACGACATCGACGACCACGCGCCCGCCGCGGTGGTCGAGACGCTCGCCCACGTGGTGAGGAGCGCGATCGACGAGACGAAGGACGAGATCGTCGGGATCGGGATCGGCTCGCCCGGGAACATCGACCCGGCCACCGGGACGATCCGCTACTCGCCGAACTTCGGCTGGCAGAACGTCCCGCTCGGCGAGCGCGTCCGCGCGGTCTTCCCGAAGTACCGCGTCTTCGTGGCGAACGACGCGCGCTGCGCGACGCTCGGCGAGTACGTGCACGGCGTCGGCCAGGGGACCAAGGACTTCGCGCTGCTCACGCTCGGGACCGGGATCGGCGGCGGCGTCGTCGCGAGCGGGGTCCTCGCGCTCGGCTACCAGATGGGCGCCGGCGAGTTCGGCCACCACCAGATTCGGCCCGACGGCGGCTTCATCTGCGGCTGCGGGAAGGTCGGGTGCTTCGAGGCGCAGGCGTCCGGGACGGGGCTGCTGCGGCACGCGTTCCGGCTCGCGCCCTCGTTCCCGCGCAGCGGGCTGCTCGACCCGCAGCCGGTGAAGGACGGCGACGCGCGGAGCTGGCGCGAGCGGCTCGGCTCGAAGAAGGTCCGCAAGGCCGCGCAGGCCGGCGACCCGCACGCGCTGGCCGCCTGGACGGCGTTCTGCGACGACCTCGCGCTGGGGCTCGCGAACGTGATCGCGTTCGTGAACCCCGAGGTGATCGCGCTCGGCGGCGGCGTCTCGAGCGCCGGCGACTTCATGCTCGAGCGGGTCCGGCCGCTGGTCGAGGCGCGCACGACGATGGTCCCGCGCGGGACGACGCGGATCGTGAAGGCGACGCTCGGCAACGACGCCGGCGCGGTCGGCGCGGCGACCGCGGCGATGCGCGGCGGCCTGATCGCGCAGGCTCCCGTAAGCGTCTCGTAAGCGCCGTAAGCCCGCGGAAAGCGGTCGCGCTCACACTCTCCGTGTGAACGATCGCGATTTTCCGGCGCTCCTGCCGCCCGTCTGCGACGACTGCGGCCACCGAGCCTCACTCCACCACATGGACGGCGGCTGCCGCGCCCTGCTGCTCGGCCGCGGGACGACCTCGAAGACGTGCGGCTGCACGACGACCCTGCGCGCGATCCTCGGCGGACGCCACCCGCGCCCGCCGGCCGAGCTCCTCGAGCGCCAAGGGGCGATCTAGCCCGGATACTTGACGTAGACGATCTCGGGATCGCCGGGATCGATCTCGTCGACCTCGCCGCAGCGGCGCCAGCCGTAGCGCGCGAGGACCGCGTGCATCGGCGCGTTCGACGCGTTGGTCGACGTGAAGACGCGGTCGGTGAGCCGATGCCGTTCCGCATGGTGCAGCAGCACGCCGGCGTACCCGCGCCGGCGCCGCCGTTCTTCGACGGCGAGCACGTTCACGAACGAGTGCCCGAAGAACTCGTTCGTCCACATGAACCCCACGACGTCGCCGCCGTCCTCCGCGAGCACCATCTCGCCGCGCGCGAGCGCGCGCTCGAAGCGCTCGCGCTTGTACGGCGGATCGAGGAGCGCGGGCAGCATCGGCTCGAGCGCCGACACGTCGTCCGCGCTCGCCGCGCGAACGACGGCGCTCACGGCGCGTGCTGCGGTGCGTCGAGGGCGAGCGCGGTCATCATGCGCACGCCGACTTGCAGCGCGGACTCGTCGATGTCGAAGCGCGCGTGGTGGTGCGGCCACGCGCTGTCGGGTCCGCCGTTGCTGCCGATGGTGAAGAAACACGCGGGGACGCGCTCGGCGAAGAACGAGAAGTCCTCGGCGCCCATCAGCTTCGGCACGTCGGCGACGTGCTCGGGGCCGGCGACGCGCTCGGCGAGCGCGCGGACGTAGCGCGTCTGCTCGGCGTCGTTCGACGTCACCGGATAGCGCCACAGATACTCGAACGTGTACGTCGCGCCGGAGCTCTCGCAGATCCCGCGCAGCACGCGCTCGATCCGCTCGGCCATCTTCGCGCGCACGTCGGCGTCGAACGCGCGCACCGTCCCCATCAGCTGCACGCGGCTGGGGATCACGTTGTGCGTCGTCCCGCCGTGGATCGCGCCGATCGTCACGACCGCGGGCTCGATCGGATCGATGTTGCGCGAGACGATCTGCTGCACCGCGACGACGAACTGCGAGGCGACGTAGACGGGGTCGATCGAAAGATGCGGCGCGGCGCCGTGCCCGCCTTTCCCTTCGATCGTGATCTCGATCGAGTCGCTCGAGGCGTAGAACGCGCCCTCGCGCAGCCCGACCTGTCCGGCCGGATGCGACGAAGCGAGGTGCAAGCCGTACGCGCGCTCGATCGCGAAGCGCTCGAGGACGCCGTCCTCGACCATTGCCTTGGCGCCGCCTTTGCCTTCCTCCGCGGGCTGGAACAGGAAGCAGAGGGTTCCGGCGACCTCGTCCTTGCGTGAGGCGACGACGCGCGCGGCGCCGAGCAGCATCGCGACGTGGCCGTCGTGACCGCACGCGTGCATGTGCACCGCGGTGCGGGAGCGGTACGGGACCTCGTTCTCCTCGTCGATCGGGAGCCCGTCCATGTCCGCGCGCAGCATGACCGTCTTGCCGGGCCGCGCGCCGCGCAGCACGCCGACGACGCCGGTCTGCCCGATCCCGGTGTGCACCTCGAAGCCGAGGTCGCGCAGGCGCGCTGCGACCATCGCGCTGGTGCGGTGCTCCTCGAACCCGAGCTCGGGATGTTCGTGCAGGTCGCGGCGCGTCGCAACGACTTCGTCCACGACGTCCGCCGGGACGTCGATCGTCAGGGTGGGGGCCATAGCTCTGTGATTACCCCGCGGCGGGGATCGTTGGCCTGCGGCCGCTCTCCGCGATCTGCGCGATCAGCTCGGCGATGCGGCGCGAGGAGCCGCGCGGCGCGATCGCGGTCTGCTGCGAGCGCATCTTCGCCAGCCGCTCCTGGTTGTGCACGATCCGCGCGACCGACGAGACGACCTCGGCGGTGCTCAGCGCGACGACGCCGATCCCGTTGGTCCGCACGTAGTCGAGGTTTCCGCGCTCCTGACCCGGGACGTAGTCGTAGACGACGACCGGGACTTCGGCGACCGACGCCTCGGCGATCGTCCCCGGTCCGGCCTTGGTCACCAGCAGATCGGCCGCGCGCATCAGCTCCGGCACGTCGTGGCGGAAGCCCAGGACCGTCATCGGCGTCGGCAGCGAGGGCGCGAGCTCTTCCAGCTTCGCCTTGAGCGCGGCGTTGCGGCCGGTCACGACGACGAGGTGGAAATCCAGCCCCGCGCGGGCCAGGCCGAGCGTCGTCGGGAGCAGCTTCCCGCCGCCTTCGCCGCCGGCCATCAGCAGCGCGATCGTGGCGTCGACCGGGAGCCCGAGCTTCTTGCGGTGCTCGGCCTTCGAGCCGGAGACGTCCTCGAAGCGCGGGTGGATGGGGTGGCCCAGCAGTCGCAGCCGCTCGGGCGGGACGCCGCGCTCGATCGCGCGCTGGTAGACCTCGCGCGCCGGGACGACGGTCAGATCGGCCTCGGGGAGCAGCCAGCCCTCGTGGACCCGACCCAGGTCGGTGATCACGGTGACGATCGGGACGTGCTGCATCCCGGCGTCGGCCCGCGCGCGCAGCGCCGCGTGGTTCAGCAGCGGGTGGACCGAGACGA
>DATAQE010000195.1:0-7399 GCA_036264835.1 Candidatus Elarobacter sp. | reverse complement strand
TTCGCGAGCTGCTGGAGCCGGATCGCGCCGGCGAGCGAGGCCGGTCCGCCTCCGACGAACAGGACGTCGACTTCGAGAGAATCCCGCTGTGCCATGACCCGCCCGGCTTCGCGCCCCCGCCCTACGCCTCCCGGGACGCGCTCGGACGCTCAGCTCACAGCGCCGTCAATGCGGCCGCGACCGCGATGCGGTGGGCGGCTACGCGTTCGTTCCACGGGCGCGGGAGCGGGGACTCGAAGGTGAGCGCGGCCGGGGCGCCGCGGTACATCAGCGCGATCGAGCTCGGCAGACCGTCGAATACGCGCAGCTCCGTGTCGTAGTCGACGAGCACCGTGCCGCGGGCGAGACGGTACATCGCTTGGGTGTCGGCGCCGGGCGGCGCGCCGAGCTCGTAGCCGTCGTGCAGCGGCTGCACGGGGAGGCCGGCGTCGTCGAGCGCGGTGACGATGCGGTCGGAGAAGTACGGCGTGAAACCGGGGCGCAGCGGCTCGTAGACGTAGCAGCCGTCCGCCTCGAAATCCTCGTGCATGTCGAGTGCGAAGACGAAGCGGCGATCGCGGTTCGCGGTGAAGACCGCGCGCGACTCCGGCGTCGTGCCACCGCGCGAGAAGCTGCGGTTGACGTCGTCGCCTTCGGCGTTCTCGCGCGTCCGCGCGACGTAGCCGCTCGGGTTCAGGCACGGCCACAGACGATAGCCGAAGCGTGCGTCCAGCAGGCCGTCGCGCACCAGCGAGAGCAGCGCCCAGCACGACGCCGGCTCGTCACCGTGCACGCCCGCGGAGATCGAGACCAGCGGCGCGTTGCCGTCGCCGATCTCGGCGAGCAGCAGCGTTCGCGGAGCGCCGACGCACGCGACCTCGCGCACGCGAACGCCGAGGACACGCAACTCGCGCCACGCGGCGACGAGCTCGTCGTAGCTCCCGCTTTCGAGCACTACGGGAGCGGCGTGCCGCTGATCGCCGCGTCGAGCAGCTCGATCGGGTGCGCCGCGCGCAGGGCGATGCCGCGCTCGCGGAAGATCGACTGCATCTGCAGCGTGCAGCCGGGGTTCGCGCTCGCGACGAGGTCGGGATCCACGCTCTGCACGTTGTCGACCTTGCGCACGCCGATCTCATGCGCGGACTTGGGCTGGAACAGATTGTACGTCCCCGCACTGCCGCAGCACTGGTCACCCTGCGGGATCTCCAGCAGCTGCAACTCGGGAATCGTGCGCAGCAGCGCGCGCGGCTGTTCGCGGACGCGCTGCGCGTGCGCGAGATGGCATGCGTCGTGATATGCGACGCGCAGCGCCAACGGCTTGCGCGGCGCGCGCGGCTCCAGCGTCGCGAGGTATTCGTTGACGTCCTTCACCTTCGCCGCGAACGCTTCGGCGCGTGCGCTCCATGCCGGATCCTCGTGCAGGACGTCACCGTACTCCTTGAGCGTCGAGCCGCAGCCCGCGGCGTTGATGATGATCGCATCGATCTCCTCGCGCTCGAACCGCTCGATCAGCGCGCGCGCGAACCGCTTCGCCTCTTCGGGACGGCCGCTGTGCAGCGAGAGCGCGCCGCAGCAGCCCTGCCCGCGCGGCACGATGACCTCGCACCCCTCCGCGGCGAGCACGCGAACGGTAGCCGCGTTGACGTTCGGGAAGAACGCGCGCTGCACGCACCCCGCGACCAGCGCGACCCGCGCGCGCCGCTCGCCCTTCGCGGGCGTCTTGTACGGCAGCCGCGCGAGCGCATCGCGCAGCCCGACGGGCGGCGCCATTGCGGCGAGCTGCCGCATGCGCGAAGGGAGCAGCTTCCCGAGCGGTCCGGCGGCCGCGCGCGCGAAGCCGAGCTTCGTCCCGAGCCACAGCGCCGGGATCATCGCGCGCAGCCGCTTCGGATACGGGAACGTCGCGAACACGAACTCGCGGAACGCACGCTCCTCGGGCGGCCGCTCCACCGCCTCCTCGACCCGCGCGCGCGTGGACTCGATCAGCAGATCGTACCGCACGCCGGACGGGCACGCGGTAACGCACGCCATGCAGCCCAGGCACTTGTCGAAGTGCTGCGCGACAACGCCGTCGAGCGGGATCGTCTCCTCGGCGACGCCTTTCATCAGGTCGATCCGCCCGCGCGGCGAGTCCATCTCCTCGCCCCACGAGACGTACGTCGGGCACGCAGGCAGACAGAACCCGCAGTGCACGCAGTCCGAGAGCAGAGAGTCGAAGCTGCGCGGACCGGTTTGCTTGGGTGAATCGGTGGGAGGAGGAGCGGTGACGTCGGGCATCGGGACCGTTGCCTTTCACGCAACGGTCGCCGAACTCCGTCAGTAGCGCAGCGTCGCCGACTCGCTCGTTGTCTCGCCTCGCTCGGCCGGCGCGCTGGGCGCATGCAACCAGTTCGGCTGCGGGGCGTCGAAGAAGCGGCGGAGCATGTCCTCCGCGGTCTCGAGCGCACCCTCGACCCAGCCTTGATCGTTCGAGTACGCCTCGCCGCAGATGAACAGCGGAACGGATGGATCGGGCCGAACAATCTCTTTCACGACCTGCGGGCTGCGCGCGTGGATCTTCCAGAGGTTGTAGCCGCCGCCGAACGGGTCGAGCCCCCAGTCGCGGTACGCCGCCGCGTACGGTCTCGGGACGCGATCGACCGGCAGCCCGTGCACCTCGGCGACGAGGCGGTGGATCTCGTCGACCATGGTCTCCGGAGGACGATTGCGCCGCCACTGCTCGTCCCCCGCGTCCGCGCCGGTCTCGTCCTCGAACTTCGGCGCGCGCTCCGGCTCCCGCAGGAAACCGATCCAGTACTTGATGTTGCGCCCGTCGTCGTACGTCGCCATCATCAGCGAGTTCGTGTTGCGCGGATCGCCGCCGACCTCGCCCTCCGTGCGGAAATAGTAGATCTGGCGGATCGGGACGTCGGTCGTGGTCTGGCCTTGCCTCAGATCGAGCGGAGCTTCGCGCCACCACGGCTTCGTGAAGCACGCGAACAGCTTGAAGAGCGGCTGCGGCGAGACCGACTCGATCATCGCGCGAATCGGTCCCATCCGCTCGGCGCCGAACGCCGGCTCCAGGTCGATCAGCTCGAGCGACCGGCGCGGCATCGCGAGGACGACCTGCCGGGCTTCGACCGGCGCGCGGCGCGCGAACTCCAGCCGCATCGCCGAACCGGTCCGCGCGACGCGCGTGACGGTGTGGTCGAGCCGCACTTCGCCGCCCTGCTCCTCGAAGCTGCGCCGGATCCCGTCCGGGAACCCCTGCATCCCCCCGCTCGGGAACAGATATTTCGACCCCGAGCCGAAATCGGCGAGGAACCACGGGATCGCGTCGGCCGCGTTCCAGTTGCTCACCGTCGTGTCGTAACCGCTCGCGTCCGCGACGAACTGATAGGCCTCGAAGGAGAGCACGCGCGCGAGCGCGTTCCAGAATCCCCACTCGTAGAGCGGCCGGCCGAGAAAGACGCGCGCCTGCGCGAGATCGCGGCGCTGCTGCGGCGTCAGCCCCGATTTCGTGATCCCGGGGACGATCTTCTCCATCGCCCCTTCCATGAGCTGACCGATCGTCTTCCCGCGCTCGTCGGAACGCAGACGGTACGGCACCTTCGCCGGATCGGTGAGATCCCGCCGCCGCAGCAACGCGCCGCGCAGATACGCGATGTTGTTCGCCTCGCTGACCGGAAAGTCGTCGACCTTGAGCGCGAGATACCGCGCGAGCGACGAGACGATCGGCTGCGTATTCAGGAACCGCATCCCGCCCAGCTCGGCCGGCACGTTCGGCATCCCGGGCGGTATCGCCGACATCAGCCGGCCTCCGGTGCGATAATCGCTGCTCTCGAAGACGACGATCCGCCGGTCGCGGTGCTGCAGCTTCAGCCGCCACCCCGTGTAGAGACCGGAGACCCCGCCGCCGACGATCGCAACGTCGACGTTCTCCAGCTGCTGGGACGCCTGTTCGGTCATCTCACCCTCCCCGTATCGCTCGCCTCGCCAAGCGGTACGGTCGAGTTCTCGGGCCGCGGCCGCCGTCCTCCCCCGCTCCGCGACCGAAGGTCTACAGGCCGCCCACGAACCGGCCCGGGTTGCAGAGGCCGTACTGGTCGAAATTGTTCTTCAGCGCTCGCATCAGCGGGAGAGACGGCGGGGGCGGGCCCCAGGCGTCGACTAGCGGGCGCGCGGCCTCGGGGATGGCGTCGAACACGACGTGACCGCGGCCGTTCGTCGCGATCGCGACGGTGTCGCGGAGTCCGCCGACGTGCCAGTCGGGGCTGGCGTCGGGGCCGCCGGCGAACGTCGCGTCGCTCAGCGCGTGGTACGCGACGCCGATCGTCGGGTACGCGACCGGAACGGCGAGCGGCGAAGCGGGGACCACGTTGGCCAGCGTCGCGACATGGTCGGACGGCGGCGCGACGACGTGCAGACGCCAGGGGCCGTCACGGCGCACCGCGCGCTCCCGCTGTTCATACGACTCGCGCTCGAGCTCGCTCAGCTCCCAAGCGTCGATCGCACCGAATCCCCGCGCGATCTCGTCGCGGACCGTGCGCAGCTGCGCGTCGACGCCGGCCTCCGTCCCGGCGAACGTCACGACCAGCGCGCTGTAGTTGTACAGCGCGACCGACTCCGGTTCCAGGCGCCGCGCGGTCAGCGCGTCGAGCACCGTGCCGATCGGCTGCTCGCGGTCGAAATGCAGCACCACCGCGCGCGTCGATGCGGGGACCGGGTAGAGACGAAAGGTGGCGCTGACGATCGCGCCGAGCGTCCCGAGCGATCCGACCATCAGCTTCGGCAGATCGAAACCGGCGACGTTCTTCACCACCTTGCCGCCGCCGCGCGCGGAGACACCGTCCGGGCGCACGATCTCCACGCCGACGATCAGATCCTTCGCAGTGCCGTAGCGCAGCCGCCGCCGGCCGTACGCGTTCACCGCGACGACACCGCCGACGGTGGCGCTCTCGCGGTCGGCCGCGTCGAGCGGAAGCATCTGCCCGTGCTGCTCGAGCGCGCGGTCCAGCTCCGCGAGCGTGATCCCCGCCTGCACGGTGATCGTCTGGTCTTCCGGCGTGTAGTCGACGATCGCGTCGAGCGCGGTCGTGCGCACGACGGTGTCGAGTGCGCGCGGCGCGTTCCCCAGCTCGAGATGCGTCCCGCCGCCGACGAACGCGAACGGCTTGCGCGCGCCGTACAGCTCGCGCACGGTCTCCGAGAGCTCGTCGATCGTGCGCGGTACGACGACGTCGCGCGGCGCGACGCCGGCGATGCTCAGATTCATCCGCGCCCGGCCTCGCCGCTCCGCTCGGCCGGGTGCGCGACGTACGCGCCCGGCTTGTCGCCGCAGAGCCGCGGCGTCGGGAACATCTTCCCCGGATTGAAGCGCTGGTCGGCATCGAACGCCGTGCGGACGAGCTGCATCGTCTCGAGGTCGTCCTCGTCGAACTGCTCGCCGAGGTAGCACGCTTTGTCGTGGCCGACGCCGTGCTCGCCGGTCACCGAACCGCCGTAGCGCAAGCACACGCGCAAGATCTCGCCGGCGACCTGCTCCGCGGCGTGCTCTTGGCCGGGGATGCGCGCGTCGTACAGCACCAGCGGGTGCAAGTTGCCGTCGCCGGCGTGGAAGACGTTCGCGATCCGCAGCCCGGCGTTCGCGCCGAGCGCCGCGATCTCGCGCAGCACCGGCTTGATGTCCTTGCGCGGGATAACGCCGTCCTGGACGTGGTAGTTCGGCGAGATGCGGCCCATCGCCGCGAACGCCGCCTTGCGGCCTTTCCACGCGAGCTGCCGTTCCGCTTCGTCGCGCGGCGCGCGCACGTCGAGCGCGCCCGCCGCGTGCAGATGCTCGCGCGCGCGCGCCGCGGTCTCCTCGACCTCCGCGGCGACGCCGTCGACGTCCATCAGGATCAGCGCGCCGACGTCGAGCGGCCAGTCGACGCCGGTCGCGGCCACGATCGCCTCGATCGCGAGCTTGTCGCACATCTCGATCGCCGCCGGGACGATCCCCGAGCCGATGATCCGCGAGACCGCGTCACCCGCTTCGTCGGTCGACGGGAACGTCGCGAAGAGCGTCTGCGTCTTCTCCGCCGAGCGGAGCACGCGCACCAGCGCCTCGGTGACGATCCCGGTCATCCCCTCGCTGCCGACGACGACGCCGACCAGGTCGTAGCCGAGCGCCTCCGGCTCGCCGGCGCGCGAGCCGAGCTCGACGATCTCGCCGTCCGGCGTCACGATCGTCAGGCCCATCACGTGGTTCACCGTGAAGCCGTACTTCAGGCAGTGCGCGCCGCCGGAGTTCTCGGCGACGTTCCCGCCGATCGTGCAGACGCTCTGCGAGCTCGGGTCCGGCGCGTAGTACCAGCCCTCGGGCGCGATCGCGCGCGAGATGTCGAGGTTGATCACGCCGGACTGCACGCGCGCGACACGGTTCGCGAGGTCGAGCTCGAGGATCTTCCGCATCCGCGAGAGCCCGATCACGACCGAACCTTCGCTCGGCAGCGATCCGCCCGATAACCCGGTCCCCGCACCGCGCGGCACGACCGGCAAATTCAGCTCGCGCGAGAGCTTCACGCACGCCGCGACCTCTTCCGTGGTCGCCGGCAGCACGACGATCTCCGGGCGGACGCGGTAGCCGAGCAGACCGTCGCACTCGTACGTGCGCAGCTGCTGCTCGGCGACGATCGCATTCTTCACGCCGACGATCGCGGCGAACCGCGCGTGCAGCTCGGTGTCGCGCACCGCATCGCGCAGCGCGCTGGCGAGCGCGGTCGTCCGGCCCGACGCGCTCGTCGTCATTTCGCCGCCAAGCGCAGCACCGCGGCGCGTGCGCTCGCGATGTGCTCGGCGGTGCGCGCCGCGGCTGCGTGCTCGTCGTGCGCGCGCAGCGCGTCGACGATCCGCTCGTGCTCGGCGATCGTCGCGCGGCGGCGCTCCGGGTCGGAGAGCGAGAGGAACCGATAAGCGATGAGCTGCTCGCGCAGCTCCGTGAGCATCCGCTTGAGCCGGTCGCCGTTCGCGTTCGCCAGGATGACGTCGTGGAACGCGGTGTCGTGGCGTTCCATCTCGTTCGCGTCGTCGACGGCGTTGCGCATCGCCTCGACCTCATGCTCCAGCTTCCGCACTTCCGCCTCGCGGATCGAGCGGGCGGCCCGCCGCGCCGCGAGCGATTCCAGCGCCTCGCGGATCTCGAAGATGCAGTCGACCTCGTCGCTCTCCAGCTGCCGGACCACGCTCCCGCGCAGCCCGCGCGGCTCGAGCAAGCCCTCGGCCTCCAGGCGGCGCAGCGCCTCGCGGACCGGCGTCCGGCTCGCGCCGAGGCGGGTCGAGAGCTCGGCCTCGATGAGGGGCGTCCCGGGCGGGAGCTCGCCCGAGATGATCGCACCTCGCAGCCGGTCGTGGATTCGGTCGCGCAGCGGCAGCCCGCGGCGCAGCGGCTGCAGCGACTTGG
>DATAQE010000184.1:0-15681 GCA_036264835.1 Candidatus Elarobacter sp. | reverse complement strand
GCGCAGGAAGCGCGCGCCGAGCGGCCCCGCAACAGAGTGCACGCCGCACCGCTGCCCTAATGGTTGCGCTACTCACTCGGTCCGCACAGCCTCCGCAGTCCGAATCCGAGCAGCGACCCGCGCCGGATACACCCCGGCCAGCACAGCAGCGACGACCACGAGCAATACGGTCTCGCCGAGAAACGCCCAGGGGATGTGCAGCTCGATGAGCCACCCGAACGCCTGCACATTGATGACGAACACGAGCAACAACGCCAGCAGCATCCCGACGAACACCCCGAGCCCGCCACCGAGCACCCCGATCGCCCCCGCTTCGGTGAGCACAATCGCCCGCACGCCGGCCGCGGTGACGCCGAGATACCGCAACACCCCGAACTCCCGCCGCCGCTCCAGCACCAGCGCGAACAGCGTCGACACAACCCCCATCACCGCGATCACGACCGCGATGACGTCCAGCGCGTACGTGATCGCGAACGTCCGGTCGAAGATCCGCACCACGAGCTCGCGCAGCTCGCGATTCGTCGAGACGTCGATCCGCAGCGGCAGCACCGCGCGAACGATCGCCGTTCGCAGCACGGCGAGGTCCGCCCCCGGAGCGGCGAACACCGCGAGCGAGTTGATCGACTCGTCGCGGAACAGCCGCCGGTACGTCGCGAGATCCATCAAGACGACGCCCGCGTCGGACGAGTAGTCGTTGTAGACGCCGGCGACGTTGAACGCAATCTCGCCCGAGGGCGTCGGCAACCTCACCATATCGCCACGCCGCACCCCGAACTTCATCGCGAACGGCTGCGAGACGAGGACGTTCGTCGTCCCAGGCATCGTGCGTGCCAGCGCAAGCTGATCGCTGCCGTCGACGGACCGCAACCGCCGCCGCGTGCCGAGCGCCGAGAGATCTGTGGCGAAGAGGTTCGTGAGCCGCCCGCGGTACGGAATCTCCACCGACCGAAACGCGTCGACCCGCGCGACCCCGGAGACGCGTGCGACGCGAGACGCGACCGACGGCGAGAACCGCGTGTCGCTCGACGCATCGGAGAGCCCCAGCGGCCGTATGAAGAGATCGGCGAGCAGCGTCTCGTCCGCCCACGCAACGACGGTGGTCCGGAACGAGGCGACGAGCACGCCCACGGAGACCATCATCGCGATCGCGATCATCAGCGCCGCGACCGCGACCGAGGTGCGCAGCGGCGCGCCGCCCAGATTCGCCGCCGCGAGCCCGAGCGCCGGACGACGCCCCGCAGCCGCCGCACCCCAGTGCGCGACGGCGCGGACCGCGAGCGGCGCGAACGCCGACCCGCCCGCGATGATCAACAGCCCGGCGACGTACCCGAACACCGGCACACCACCCACCGCCGGAACCAGCGTGCACACCCACGCCGCAACCAGAACCGCGAGCCCCGCCGCCGCGGCGCGCGAGGCGAACCGCGGCCGCCGCCGCTCGAACCCTTGCGCGCGCATCGTGATCGCCGGCGCGGTCGTCGCCGCGTCGAACGCAGGCACCGCCGCCGAGACGATCGACGCGAGCACGCCGAGCACGAACGCCTTCACGAACAACGCCGGATCGTACGCGACACGGTCCGCGTGCGTCCCGACGTAGAGCGTATCGACCGTCCGCGAGACCGCCGCGACGGAGAACGTCGCGAGCAGCGCACCGAGCGCGAGCCCGAGCAGCGAGCCCGCGACGCCGATCAGTGCACCTTCCCCGACGAACGTCCGGAACACCACTCCGCGCGTCGCGCCGAGCGCGCGCACCGTGCCGACCTCCGGCCGCCGCTGCACGACCGAGATCGCGACGGTGTTGTAGATGAGGTACATCCCGACGAGCAGGGCGACCCACCCGAGCGCCTCGAGGTTCAGCCGAAAACTCTGCAGCATCCGCGAGATCTCGTCGGTGCGTACCTTCGGCCGGATCGCCCGCGCGCCGGGCGGGATCGCCGCGCCGACCGCGCGCTCCACGGCCGCGAGCCGCGCGGGCTCGACGATCAAGTCGATCCGGTCGAGCAGCCCGATCTTTCCGAAGATCTCCTGCGCGGTCGCCACGTCGACGAAGACGACGCTCGAATCGACGCCGGCCGTGTCGCGCGGGACGATCCCCACGATCGGCAACGCGACCTCGCGATCGCCGGCGAGCGCGCGCAACACCGAGCCGGTCCGAAGACGCATCCGCTGCGCGACCTGCGCGCTGACGAACGCGCCGTGCCCGTTCACCAGCATCCACGGATCGACGCCGCCGTCATCGAACCCGCCCGGCGCGGCGCTCGACGACGCGTGACCGCCGGGGAGCGGCCGCAACAGATCGACGCCGAGAACGCGCAGAATCTCGCCGGAGAGCATGTCTCCCGGCCGCGCGCCGACGGTGATCTGGTCCTCGATGGTCGGGCTCGCGTACGTCACGCCGGGGATGCGCTGCACGCGCAGGATGGTGCGCTCGTCGAACCCGCGCGCGATCCCGAGCACTTGCAGATTCACCTTGTTCGAGACAACGTTCACGCTGGTCGCGAACGACCCGACCGCCGTCGCGCTGGAGAGATCGATCGCCAGCCCGATCGCGACACCGAGCGCGACCGCGACGACCGTGACGAGCGCCCGCAGGGCGTTCGCGCGTAGCGGCCCCAGAACGAGCGCACGGAAGAGCGACATGCGGCGGGACTTACACGATGCGCCCGTCGCGCATGTGGACGACCCGGTCGCAGACTGCCGCCGCGTCCTCGCTGTGGGTCGCCATCAGTATCGCCTGCCCGCCCGCGGCGAGCGAACGGAGCAGGTCGAGGACCGTCGCGCCGGTGTGCGAGTCCAGATTTCCGGTCGGTTCGTCGGCGAGCACGATCGCGGGACGGTGGACGACCGCGCGCGCGATCGCGACGCGCTGCATCTGCCCGCCGGAGAGCTGCGCCGGATACGCGCGCGCCTTCCCTTCGATCCCGACGCTCGCCAGCGCCGCCGTGACGCGCGCATCGATCTCCGCGCGCGGCACGCGCTGCAAGACGAGCGGGAGCGCGACGTTGTCGGCGACGCGCAGCGCCGGCAGCAGGTTGAAGAACTGGAACACCGTTCCGACGCGGTCGCGCCGCAAGAGTGTGAGCCCGTCGTCGTCGAGCTCGTGTGTCGCCTTGCCGTCGACGTAGACCGTGCCGGAGGTCGGCAGATCGACGCAGCCGGCGAGGTTCAGCAGCGTCGATTTCCCGCAGCCGCTCGGCCCGACGAGCGCGACCATCTCGCCGCGCTTCACGGCGAGATCGACGCCGTCGAGCGCGCGCACCGCTTCGTCGCCTTCGCCGTAGACCTTCGTCACGGCGCGCGCGATGACCGGATCGCGCAGCGCCTGCGCGACCGGCGCGCCGGCGTCAGTCCTCGACGGCACGGAAGACGAGCGCGGCGTTGATCCCGCCGAAGCCGGCGGAGTTCGAGAGGACGGTACGGACGGGGCGTTCCAGGCGCTCGCGGGTGACGGCGATCGGTTCGGTGACATCGTCGGTGTTGACGCTCCGCGGGACGATTCCGTTCTGGATGGAGAGCAGCGAGAGCGCCGCCTCCCACGCGCCGGTCGCGCCCAGCGCGTGCGCGTGCTGGCCTTTCGTCGCCGTCACCGGCACGCTCGCCGCGCGCTCGCCGAAGACCAGCTCCATCGCGAGCGCCTCGGCATGGTCGCCGAGCGGCGTCGCGCTGCCGTGCGCGTTCACCACGTCGACCTCGTCCGGCGCGATCCCCGCTTCGCCGAGCGCGCGCTTCATCGCGGCGGCGTTCATCGTCGCGTCGGGCCGCGGGGCCGACATGTGGTGCGCGTCGTTGGTGAGCCCGTAGCCCGCGATCTCGCCGTAGATGTGAGCGCCGCGCGCGCGGGCCTCGTCGAGCCGCTCGAGCAGCAGCACGCCGGAGCCTTCGGCCATCACGAACCCGTCGCGCGCTCCGTCGAACGGCCGGCTCGCCGCCTGCGGCTCGTCGTTGCGCGTGGACATCGCGTGAATGATGGTGAACGCACCGTAGACCAGCGGCGAGAGCGGCGCCTCGACGCCGCCGGCGAGCGCCGCGCGCACGTCGCCGCGCGCGATCGCGCGGTACGCATCGCCGATCGCGACCGCGCCCGACGCGCACGAGTTCCCGTTCGCGACCGTCGGCCCGCGCAGGTCGAACTCGATCGCGACGTTGCACGTCGCCGCGCCGCCGAAGACCGAGATCGCGAGCAGCGGCTTAACCGCCTCGAGACCTTGCTGCCGAAAGACGTCGTGCTGCTCGTCGGCGAACGCGAGCCCGCCGAGCGCGGAGCCGAGATAGACGCCGACGTCGTCCGAGGCGCCGTTCGAATGATACCCCGCGTCGTCGAGCGCGAGCCGCGACGCGGCGATCGAGAGCTGCGAGAAGCGATCGGTCCAGCGGATGCGCTTCTTCCCGACGAACTCGCCCGGCTCGAAGTCGTCGACCTGCGCGGCGATCCGCGAGCGGTAGCCCGACGCGTCGAAGCGGGTGATCGGCGCGACGGCGACGCGCTCGGAGAGCACGCCGTCCCAGAACGCCCCGATCCCGATCCCGAGCGGGGTGACGACGCCGATCCCCGTCACCGCGACGCGGTGCGCGTTCGCGCGGCCGTTCACGCGCGGGCCTCGGCGAGCACCTTCACGCGCGCCAGCGTCTTGGCCGCGACGCCGTGGATGAAGTAGTCGGAGACGAGATGCTTCCCGAGCCACTCGGATGCGATCGGGAACAGAAAGCGCAGCCGGTGCTCGATCGTCACCCGCGTCCCGCCGACGAACGGCTCGAAAATCCACTCGACGTCCATCCCGCGCGTCCAGCCGCGCACGTGGCGGAACGCGATGTGCGGCGTCGCCGGGTCGTTCGTCTGCTCCGCGACCCACCGCAGCGGGAAGACGTCCTGCCACGCGCTCATCGCGACGAGCCGCGTCGCGCCGCGGCGTTCGAGCACGCGCACGTAGCGATAGTGCGGAAGAATCTCGGGCCAGCGCTCCGTCGCGGAGGCAAGCTCGTAGACCGCGCTCGCGGGCGCCGCGATCTCGACGGTGTTGCGCGTGGTCGTCATGCGATCAGCCTGCCGAGCACCGCCGGGCGGAACGCGCGCTGCGGCGGGACGGCGCCGCTGAGCGCGTCCATCAGCGCCGCGCGCGCGACCGGAAAGCGGTCGAGACGGTCGGCGACCCGGCGCGCGAGGAACGGCACGTCGATCAGCAGCGCGACGGCTTGCGAGAGCCGGCGCCGCCACGCGAAGTCGCGCGCGCGCCCGCGCGCGTACGCGTGAAACGCCTCCGCCTCGCGCGCGGGGTCGCGCAGCGCGGTCAGCAGCGCTTCGGCCGCGTCCTCGGCGCCGGTGAGCGCGAGGAAGACGCCCTGCCCGGTGAACGGATCGAGAAAACCGGCCGCGTCGCCGACGAGGATGACACCCGCCTGTTCGGCGCCGGTGACGTCGTGCGCGAGCGGCCCGAACGAGACGCGCGGCCCGATCCGCGTGACGCCGTCGAACGAGCGGATTCCGCGACCGAGCTCGGCGGCCGCGCCGGTGATCCCCGCGTCGACGTCGCGCGACCAGCGTGCCAGCCTGTCCTTCGGCACGACGACCATCACGTTCGCGCGGTCGGCACCGAGCGGGTTGATCGCGAAGTACGCGCCGCCGCCGACGTACATCTCGACGTATCCGTCCAGGTCACCGAAGCCCGCGTAATGCCCACCGACGGCGTAACGTGCGCGCAGGCGCGGCGGTTTCGCAAGCATCACGCGCTGCGCGAGCACCGAGCCGACGCCGTCCGCGCCGGCGACGTACCGCGCCGGGCGGTCGCGCACCGCGCCGTCCTCGCCGCGCACGGTCACGCCGACGCACTGCCCGTCCTCGACGATGATCTCCTCGACGCGCCCGTACTCGAGCACCGCACCCGCGGCGATCGCCGTATCCAGCAAAATCGCGTCGAGCGCCTCGCGCGGACACGCGAGCGCGAGCCGCGGAAACTCCAGCTCGACCGGATCGGCGTCTTCCGGCACCAGCCGCACGCCGCGCAACGGCGACCCGGCCGCGCGCACCGCGTCGCCGATGCCGGCGCCGAGCCGCACGAGTGCCTGCACGGCACCGCCGTTGAGATACTCGCCGCATACCTTCCGCCGCGGAAAGCGCGTGCGCTCGACGATCCGCACCGCGACGCCGGCGCGCGCGAGCAGCAGCGCCGTCACGCTCCCCGCCGGCCCCGCGCCGACCACGACGACGTCGTCGTCGCTCATGTGGTGCTCTCGTCGGTGAGCGTCATCCGGTAGAACGGTTCGCGCTGTACGCGCGGAGCGCGCCAGCCGGCTTCCCGCGCGAGCGCGAGCGCTTCGTCCGGCGTGTACGCGCGGCGGACCGAGAGCGGCGCGTCGTGACGCGTGAGGCGGTTGCGCGAGGTGCGCGACCAGAGCCACGCGCCGGCGAACGCGACCGCGCTGCGCCGCAGGTCGCAGACGACCGGCGCGATCCGCGCGACGCGCCGCATCTCGCGCAGCAGCGCGCGTGCCGCGTCGGGCTCGAAATGGTGCAGCGCGAGCGTGCACGTCACCGCGTCGAACGCGCCGTCCGCGAACCGCAGCGAGGCGCCGTCGCCGCGCACGAACGCGAGCGCCGGATGCGCACCGCTCGCGCGCCGCGCGAGCGCCAGCATCTGCTCGCTCGCGTCGAGACACGTCACGCGCAGCCCGCCGCCGCGGCGCTCGGCGTCGCGCACGAGCGCGAGCGGGACGTCGGCGGCGCCGCTGCCGACGTCGAGGACGGTGCGCACGCCGAAGCGGCGCAGCGCGCGCACGACCGGCGCGATCCCGCCGAGATGGGCGTTCGCGAACGCGACGTCGCGCAGATTTCCGGCGAGCTCGTCGACGTCGTCGACCGGCTCGTCCATCAGCTCGCGGGCGATCGTCCGGCGCACGCGAGCCTTACCTCATCCTATTTCTTGTACCACTCCGCGTTGATCTCGATGTAATTCTTCCACTTCTCGGGGACATCGGAATCAGCGTAGATCGCCTCGACCGGGCATGCGGAGACGCAGGCGCCGCAGTCGATGCACACCTCCGGGTCGATGAAGAGCATCTCGTCTTCGTCGTTGCCGTGGATGCAGTCGACCGGACATACGTCGACGCACGACTTGTCCTTGGTCCCGATGCACGGTTCGGTGATGATGTAGGCCATCGCGAGGGAGGGGGTTGCCCGAGGGGGAGGGCGGGTCCTACCGACAAAAGCCGGAACGCCCGCCCCGTAAAGGGGCGCGCGTGCCGGCGCTACCGTTCGGTACGGTTCAGTACGTGGCCCGGCGACCGGAGATGGCGCGCATGATGAACAGCAGGATCGCCGCGCCGACGAACGCCACCAGGATGCTCCAGACGCTCAGCCCGTTGACGCCGGGCTCGCCGAACGCATGGAAGACCCAGCCGCCGATGAAGGCGCCGATGATCCCGATGATGATGTCGCCGAGGATCCCGCCGGGGCCCTCACCGGGCACGACGTACTTCGCGAGGAACCCCGCGATCAGACCGACGACCAACCAGGCTAGAATGCTCATGTTCGTTGTGGTTCCTTTCCCTCTTCCCTCGGGTAGGCGGCGGATCGCCGCCGCGATTGCCAACGATACCTTCCCGAAAGAGGTTTTTCCAAACGGCGTCACGACGGTAGGCCGCTGCGTTACGCAAGTATCATGAGAACGATCTCACTCGCGGCGGCCGCGCTCGCGGTCCTCGCCGCCGTCGCCCCTGCGAGCGCGCAAACCGCCGCGCCGCTGCGGCCCGTGCCGCGCCTGGAAGTGACCGGCCAAGGGAGCATCGACCGCACGCCGGACCGCGTCGTGGTGAGCCTCTCGGTGATCACGAACGACGACAACGCCTCGCGCGCGACCTCCGAGAACAACACCGCGTACAACGCGGTCGTCGCGCGGTTGCGCGCGCTCGGTCTCGACCAGTCGGCCATCAAGACGACGGGCTACAACGTCTCGTACAACCCGCGCCCGGCCAACCCGCCGATCATGCAGCCGCAGTTCGTGATCCGCTACGGCTACGTCGTCACGCGCAGCGTCTCGGTGACGAGCGACCGCACGGATCAAGCGGGGCCGATCATCGACGCGGCCGTCTCCGGCGGTGCGACCACGGTCGGCGGCGTCTCGTTCACGCTGCGCGACAACCGCGGCGCGTACCGGACGGCGCTCGCGGCGGCGGTCGCGGACGCCGAGGCGCAGGCTCAGGCGCTCGCCGCGGCGGCGCACGTGCGGATCGTGCGGTTGATGACGATCTCCGCCGGGTCGTATGCGCCCATCTCACGACCGGTCACGATCGGGCGGGTGATGGCCGCCGGGGTTGCGGCCCCGCCGGTACCGACGATCGTCGAGCCGGGCGATCTGACCGTCTCCGCGTCGGTGACCGTCACGTACGAGGTCGCTCCGTAGGCCGGAGCGTCTCGCCGGGAGCCGTGGGCTCGAAACCGGCGGTCCCCCGCGCGGGTAGGTGAAGGACGATGGCCGCTGCTGCGACGTGTGAGGTCTGCCGGTCGAGACCGGCGAGCGTGCGCGACTTCGCGCTGCGCGCCGGGCGCTGGGTCGAGGCCGACGTCTGCGACGACTGCCTGAAGAAGCGCCGCCGGGCGCCGCTCGCGGTGCTCGGCGTGGCGGCCGCCGCGGCCGCGCTGTTCGGGGGCGCCGCGATCGCGCTCGACGCAGCGAGCCGCCGCAAGGATCCGGGCAGCCAGCCGCCGTCCTCGGCGGGGCCGCAGCCGTTCGCCGAGCTCGGCAAAGTCTTCCGGCCCGGCGCAACGACGCTCGCGCAGTACTCGCGCGACCTCACCGAGGCGGCGCGCAAGAACGAGCTGGACCCGGTGATCGGCCGCGACGACGAGGTCGAGCGCGTCGTCTCGATCCTCGCGCGCCGCAGCAAGAACAACCCCGTCCTGATCGGCGAGCCGGGCGTCGGGAAGACCGCGATCGTCGAAGGTCTGGCGCAGCGGATCGCGCGCGGCGACGTCCCGCAGGCGCTGCGCGAGAAGCGCGTCCTCGCGCTCTCGCTCGGACCGCTCGTCGCCGGCACGAAGTACCGCGGCGAGTTCGAGTCGCGCGTGAAGAAGATCGTCGACGAGGTGAAGCGCGCGGGCCGCGACATCATCCTGTTCATCGACGAGCTGCACACGCTGGTCGGCGCGGGCGCGGCGGAAGGCTCGCTCGACCTCAGCTCGATGATCAAGCCGGAGCTCGCGCGCGGCGAGCTGCAGTGCATCGGCGCGACGACCTTCGACGAGTACCGCAAGTACGTCGAGTCCGACGCGGCGCTCGAGCGGCGCTTCCAGCCGGTCCAGATCGACGAGCCGACGATCGAGCAGACGGTCGCGATCCTCAAAGGCTTGCGCCCGAAGTACGCGGCGCACCACGGCGTGCGGATCGGCGACGACGCGCTCGAGTCGGCGGCCGCGCTCTCCGCGCGGTACATCGCCGACCGGTATCTCCCCGACAAGGCGATCGACGTCGTCGACGAAGCGGCGGCCGGCGCGGCGATGCGAGGCGAGTCGTACGTCGACGTCGAGCGCGTCGCGGCGGTCGTCTCGCGCTGGACCGGGATTCCGCAAGGGACGCTCACCGACGCGCAGCGTGCCGGACTGCTCGCGCTCGAGGAAGAGCTGGGCGCGCGGGTCGTCGGCCAGGACGCGGCGGTGCGCTCGGTCGCCGAAGCGATCCGCCGCGCGCGCGCCGGATTGAAAGACCCGCGCAAGCCGGTCGGCGGGTTCTTGTTCGTCGGACCGAGCGGCGTCGGCAAGACCGAGCTCGCGCGCGCGCTCGCGCACGCTCTGTTCGGGACCGACGACGCGCTGATCCGGCTCGACCTCTCCGAGTACACCGAGGCGCACACGGTCTCGCGGCTGCTCGGCGCACCGCCCGGATACCAAGGCCACGAGGAGGCGGGACAGCTCACGGAGCCGATCCGCCGGCGGCCGTACTCGGTCGTGCTGTTCGACGAGATCGAGAAGGCGCACCCCGACGTCGCTGCGATCCTGCTGCAGATCCTCGACGACGGGCGCGTGACCGACGCGAAGGGGCGGACGATCGACTTCCGCCACGCGATCGTCGTGCTGACCTCGAACCTCGAGCGCGACGAGCTGGAAGCCGCGCTGCGGCCGGAGCTGCTCGACCGGATCGACGAGATCGTCTATTTCAAGGAGCTCGGTCCCGGCGAGATCGAGCGGATCGTCGCGCTGCAGATCGCGCTGCTCGCCGACCGGCTCGGCGCGCACACGATGCGGCTCGATCTCTCGGATACCGCGCGCCGGTTCCTCGCGACGGAGTCGTCCTCGCAGGGGAGCGGTGCGCGCTACGTCGCGCGCGCGATCGCGCGGCACGTGACGACCCCGCTCTCGGAGGCGATCCTGCGCGGACGCCTCGCGAGCGGACACACCGCGCGCGTCGACTACGACGGCGGCGCGATCACCGTGGAGGCTGCGGCATGACCCGTCTTCTTCTCTCGCTCGCACTCGCGGCCGCGATGGGCGGCACCGCGTTTGCGCAAGTCGTCCCGAACGGCACGCCGCCGGCGCCCGGGCGCCCGACGGCGAACCTCGTCCTCGACGCGATGATGGCGGCCGCGCGCGCCGCCGCAGTGAACCCGAGCGCCGCGCAGAGCGCGCAGTTCAACAGCTCGGTCGCGATCCAGCGCTACAACATGCACGACTACAACGGCGCGCGGAGCGCCGCGATCCAGGCGCTGATCGACGCGAACCGCCTGCCGCAGACGCAGATCCCGGTGCTTCGATCGACGATCCCGCAGACGAGCTACCTGCAGACGCAGCCGTTCCCGATCGCCGGCGGCAGCGTCGCGGCGCTCGACGCCGACGCGTTCGTCGCGCAAGCCCGCGGCGCCGTCGCCGCGTGCGCGCAGCAGCGCTCGCCGAACACCGGCGCCGCGACCCAGCACCTGACCAACGCGACGAACGACGAGAAAGCCGGCAAGTATCAGAACGTGCGCACCGAGGCGAAGGCCGCCGTCGACCTCTGCGCCGCGGCCCAGGCGCAGATCAACCAGCAGCGCTAGCGCAGCGCGTCTTTGATCGCCGTCTCGATCTCCGCCGGGTTCATCTCGCCGAGGCGGTAGGTCTTCACGATGCCGTGGCGGTCGATGAAGACGTGCACGGGCATTGCGATGGTGTTGTACTGTTTGCCGACGGTGCCGTTGTCGTCGATCGCGACGAGGCTGTACGGATTGCCGTACTTCTTCTGGAACGCGGCGGCCTGACCGGGCGCGTCGAGCTCGTCGACCCCGACGACTTGCAGACCTTGCTTCGCGTACTGCGCGCGCAGCTTTCCGATCGACGGCGCCTCGCTGTTGCACGGCCCGCACCAGGACGCGAAGAAGTTCACGTAGACCGGCTTGCCTTTGAGCGCGTCCAGCGAGACGGGCTTCCCGTTCGGGGACGGAAGCGTGAACGCCGGCGCCGGCTTGCCGGCCTGCGGGATTGCGAGCGCAGCGGCCGGGATCAGCGCAAGCGCCGCGGCGACCGAAAGGAACGTGGGGATCCGCACGCTGCTAGGAACGCGGGCGTCCGGCCGAGGGTTCCGGAAGGATCGCGGGCGGGCGAGCGGTAGCGTGCCGCTGATGTCCATCGCCAACGTCGTCCGTCTCTCGCTCGCGCTGTCGGTGGCGCTGAGCGCGCCGGTTCCCGCGCGCGCCCAGGACCTGCCGGGGCCGGATCTCGGCGGCCATTGGCGCTGTACGGGCAGCGGTATCCCGGCGACGGAACGGTCGTTCTTCTCAATCGGTCCGTGGGTCGATCGAACCAAGCGGGAGATCTTCTCTTCGGCCGACACGACGACGAAGGAGGGTCTCCCCGCAACGAGCTTCGAGCGCATCGCCGAGTCGCTGGACGGCACGGTACGCGTGCAGGCGCTCGAAGGAAACGGGACGCTCTCCGCGCCGACGGCATCCGCGTGGCGGTTCACGGGCCGCAGCTTCGACGACGCTGCGCCTTTCACGCTGATGTACGCGATGGAAGGCGGGACGCTGCACCGTCTCGCGACGCGCGGCACGGCGACGGTCGACGACGAACGCTGCACGCGCGAACCCGAGACGCCGATCGCGCCGAACTGCGCGCAACGGAACGTCCCGGCCACGACCTTGCACGCCGTCGAGCCGGAGTATCCCGCCGAAGCGATCGCGAAGCGCGCGCGAGGCATGGTGACGGTTCGGCTCGTCCTTGACGACCGCTCACGCGTGCTTTGGGCCGACATCGACAAGTCGGCGGATCCGACGCTCAACGACGCGTCGGTGATCGCGGCGCGCGACTCGACGTTCCGTACGGCGATCGTGAACTGCCGTCCCGTGGCGGCCGTCTACTTCTTCGGGGTCGAATGGGACTGGCGCTGAACGTCTAGACGACGGTCGGGAACTTCACCGTCGCGGCGTCGTGGCGCATCTGCGCGATGAGCTCGTCGACGGACTCGAACCGGCGCTGCGCGCGCACGAAGCGGAACTCGCGCAGCGAGAGCTCTTCGCCGTAGAGCGCGCCGTTGAAGTCGAGCAGCCATGCTTCGACGGTGCGCTCGGTACCGTCGAATGTCGGGTTCGTGCCGATCGAGACGAGGCCGAAATAGTCGCGCCCGTCGTGGCGGCCGGTCGCGCGGTAGACGCCGTCGGGCGGGAGCAGCTTCTTGGGTGAGACGGCGAGGTTCGCGGTGGGGTAGCCGAGATCGTGACCGCGTCCGGCGCCGAACGCGACGAGACCGCGCACGGTGTACGGAGTGCCGAGAAGGCGGTCCGCGGTCTCGAGATCGCCGCGCTGGATCGCCGCGCGGATGCGGGTCGAGCTGACGCGCTCGCCGTCGTCCATCGTGTTCGGCACGGCGACGATCTCGCGGCCGCGCTCGCGCAGATGCGCCTGGGCGAACGCGACGTCGCCCGCGCGCTTGTGGCCGAAGCGGAAGTTGGCGCCGACGACCATCGCGCGCGCGTTGAGCCGCCCGATCAGCGTCTCGTCGAGGAACTGCGCGGGCGTGAGCGAGGCGACCGACGCATCGAACGGGATGACGTACGCTTCGTCGATTCCGGCGCGCGCGAACGCATTGACGCGCTCTTCGAGCGTCGCGATCATCGGCGGCTCGTTCCCCGGCCGCAAGAACGCCGACGGGTGCTCGCGGAACGTGAGCACCGCGGTCCGCTCGCCGGCGCGCCGCAGCTTGAGCGCTTCGCGCACGATCGCGCGGTGCCCGCGGTGGAACCCGTCGAAGAACCCGATCGCGACGACGAACGCGCGCTCCGGCGGTGCCGCGGGGAGCGCGTGATGGATCTTCACAAGAACACCTTGCGCGGGGCGAGGAGTGCGCCGACGGTCTCGCCGATCCCGACGAGCGCGCGCGCCGAGTCGCGCACGAAGACGTGCTTCTCCGCCGGCGGCTGCTGCAGCGGCACCATGCGCCCGGCGCGAAAATCGGTCGCGCCGCGTCCGTCGAGGACGACGGTCGGGATCGGGATGACGCGCTCCGGCGGGACGAGCGCGCCGCCCGGATCGCGCTCGACCTCGTCCAGCGTCCAGCTCTCGGAGAGCACGAACGGACCCGACGCTTCGCGCAGCAGCGCGCCCATGTGCCCGACGGTCCCGCACGCTACGGCGAGATCCTCGCACAGCGTGCGCACGTAGGTGCCTTCACTGCACGCGATCCTGAGCCGTATGACGCTCCCCTCACGCCCGAGAACGCGCAGCGCGTACACGGTGACGGTGCGCGAAGCGCGCTCGACGGTCTGCCCTTTGCGCGCGAGCTCGTACAACCGCTTCCCGTCGCTCTTCACGGCGCTGTACATCGGCGGAATCTGCGAGACCGCGCCGATGAACCGCGGAATCGCGCGCATCAGCCGCTTCTCGATGTCGTCGGACACCTCCGACTCGGCGAGGGTCTCCCCGAACGCATCGCCGGTCGACGTCGCGCTCCCGAGCACGAGCGTGCACACGTAGGCCTTGCGCCGATCCGTGATGAGCGGCAACAGGCGTGTGGCCTTCCCGAGCGCGACCGGAAGGACGCCTGCGGCTTGCGGATCGAGCGTCCCGAGATGCCCGATCGCGAGCTTCCCGGCGGGATCGTGATAGACGCGGCGCAGACGCGCGCCGAACTGCGTCGACGTCGGCCCCGCCGGCTTGAACAGATTGACGAACCCGAGCATCGCGCCCGGTATCAGAGACCTTGCCCGCGCAGCGCCGCGTGCACCGCCTCGACCGCATCGGAGAGCGGCCCGTCGAACGTGAGCCCCGACGCCATGAAATGCCCGCCTCCGCCCAGCGAAGCCGCCGCGGCCTGCACGTTGATCTTCCCGGAGGAGCGCAGACTGACGCGCACCGCGCCTTCGTAATCCTTGAACAGCGCCGCCGCTTCGACGCCGTCGACGGCGCGCAGATGCTGCACGATCTCCTCGGTGTCCTCGCCGTCGGCATGACACGTGCGAAGCATCTCTTCGTCGACGTAGGTCCAGCAATAGCGCCCGTCGTCTTGAAGAACGGCGCGCTCCAGCGCCATGCCCAACAGCTTCGTCGCGGCGAACCGCTTGTTCGCGAAGATCTCCTCGGTGATGAGCGGCTTGTCCGCCCCGAGCTCGATCATCTCCGCCGACATGCGCAACACCGCCGCCGTGGTGTTCGTGTGCATGAACGCCCCGGTATCGGTCATGATCGTCGTGAGGATGCACGTCGCGATCTCCGGCGTGATCTGCACGTCGAGCGCCCGCAACAGCCGCAGCACACACGTCCCGGTCGACGCCTCGGTCGGGATGACGTAATTGAGCGCGCCGAAGTGCGAGTTGCCGAGATGGTGATCGATGTCGAGCATGTCGGCCCGATCGATCTTCGGCAAGAACTCCCCGGCCCGCGAGAAATCGGACATATCGCAGAACACCCACAGCGTATCCGCCGGCAGATCCACCGGAACCTCACGCGTGACGCACTGCGAATCCGGCAAGAACCGCAGATTCCGCGGGACCGGATCCTGCTGAAAATACCCGACCCGCTTCCCGAGTGCTTTCAGCGCGAGCCCGAGCGCGAGCCCAGCCCCGAGCGTATCGCCATCCGGCTTGACGTGCGAGACGAACATGAACGACGAGCGCCGCAGGAGCTCGGCGACGACCTCTTCCGTCGTATTCGACCGCGGCAACGCGTCCGCGACGGACGACGTCCCTGAGCTGCTACTCATCGATCACCTTGGCGCGCTCCAGCGTCTTGTGCAGCGCGATGGCCCGCTCGGTCGTCCGATCCTCGACGAACGTGAGCTCCGGCGTATAACGAAGCTCGATCGCATTCCCAAGCTCCCCCCGAATGAACCGGGAACCGCTCTTCAGCGCATCCATCGTCTGCCGAGCAACGTGCCGATCCCCGATTATCGACACGAACACCTTGCAGTGCTTCATGTCCTGCGTGATCTCGCACCGCACGACGGTAACGAACCCCAACCGAGGATCCTTGAGCTCCTCGCTGATGATCTTCGCGAGCGCGCGCTGGATCTCATGATCGATCCGCGCCTGCCGTTGCTGTTTCACCTCAGATTTCATCCTTCGACAAGCTCAGGATGACATAGGGGCGGCTCAGGATGACATCGTGCCTGGCGTTCGGGGTGGGCGTAGTGCCTCGCAGGGGCGTCACAGAAATTCGCGGAGGCAGGATGCCGGGAGCGAATTTTCAACCGAGCAGCGATTTTCCATGGATGGAAAATCGCGGGCGTCCCC
>DATAQE010000146.1:0-7386 GCA_036264835.1 Candidatus Elarobacter sp. | reverse complement strand
CGCGAGCGCGGCGACCGTGCCGACGATCAACGCGCTCTCCGAGGCGGCGCACCCGTGTCAGGCGTTGGCCGATCTGCTGACGATTCGCGAGCGGTTCGGGACGCTGCAGGGCTTGCGGCTCGCGTTCGTCGGCGACGCGCGGACCAACGTCGCGATCTCGCTCGCCGAAGCGGCGGCGATGTGCGGGATGTCGGTGAGCTTCGCGGCGCCGCCGACGCACCGGCCGTCCGACGCGTTCCTCGCGCGGCTCGTGAAGCTCGGCGCGCCGTTCGGCGTGCAGGCGCGCGCCTTCACCTCGCCGGTCCGCGCGGTGCGCGACGTCGACGTCGTCTACACCGACGTGTGGACCTCGATGGGCGAGGAGCAGTTCGTCGAGCGCAACCTCGCCGCGCTGCGGCCGTACCAAGTCGACGCCGAGCTGATGCGCCACGCCGCGAAGCACGCGCTGTTCATGCACTGCCTGCCGGCGCACCGCGGCGAGGAGGTCACCGCGGAGGTGATCGACGGCCCGCGCAGCGTCGTCTTCGACCAAGCCGAGAACCGGCTCCACGCCCAGAAAGCGCTGCTCCTCGCGCTGCTCACCGATCTCCGGGGACTCACCGAATGATGGAAGCCGTACAACAGCAACCGAAGACCAAGCGCCAGCGCGCCATCCTCTCGCTGATCGCCGCGCGACCGGTGCGCTCGCAGGACGAGCTCGCCGCGCTGCTCGAGCAGCAAGGCTACGAGGTCACGCAGGCGACCGTCTCGCGCGACATCAAGGAGCTCGGGCTCCTGAAGGTGCCGCTCAAAGGCGGGACCGGCGGCGCGTTCAAGTACGTCGAGCCGTCGGTCGGCCCGGCGTTCACCTCGCGGCTGCACCGCGTCGTCTCCGAGGTCGTGATCCAGGTGCGCTCGTCGGTGAACCAGATCGTGCTGCGCACGCATCCCGGCACCGCGATGATGCTCGCGGCGGCGATCGACGGCGCCGACTGGCCGGAGATCTTGGGAACGATCGGCGGTGACGACACCGTGCTCGTGATCGTCGAGGCGCCAGAGAAGACGCCGATGATCCGGCAGCGGTTCGAAGACATGCGGGGAGAGCAGCAGTGAAGATCGTCCTGGCCTACTCGGGTGGGCTCGATACCTCGGTGCTCCTGAAACAGTTCATCGATCAGGGCCACCAGGTGATCGCGATGACGCTGAACCTCGGCGAGTCCGACATGGTCGCCGGCGAAGGCTCGCAGGACGCGCTCGAAGCGGTTCGGCGGAAAGCGCTGAAGCTGGGCGCGCTCGACGCGGTGCTGATCGACGCGCGCGAGCGCTTCATCCAGGACTACGCGTACAAGGCGCTCGCGGCGAACGCGCTGTACGAAAACGTCTATCCGCTGAGCGCGGCGCTCTCGCGGCCGCTGATCGCCGATCTGCTCGTCGAGACCGCCGCGGAGTACGGCGCCGACGCGGTCGCGCACGGATGCACCGGGAAGGGCAACGACCAGGTGCGGATCGAGGTCGGCGTGCGCGCGAAGGCGCCGCATCTCAAGACGCTCGCGCCGCTGCGCGACAAGCCGCTCTCGCGCCCCGACGCGATCGCTTACGCGCAAGCGCACGGCGTCCCGATCGCGCACACCGCGGCGAAGCCGTACTCGGTCGACGCGAACCTGTGGGGCCGCTCGATCGAAGCCGGCGTGCTCGAGAACCCGTGGAACGCGCCGCCCGAGGACGCGTACGCGTGGTCGGTCGCGCCGGAGACCGCGCCCGCGAGCGGTGCGGAGGTCGTGATCGAGTTCAAGCACGGCATACCGAGCATGGACGGCGCCGCCGGCGCGGAGATGGTCTTCGAGCTGAACAAGATCGCCGGCGCCAACGGGGTCGGGCGCCTGGACTTGATCGAAGACCGCGTCGTCGGCCTGAAGTCGCGCGAGGTGTACGAGTGCCCCGGGAGCCTGACGCTGATCGAGGCGCACAAGGCGCTCGAGCGGCTCACGCTCACCCGCGACGAGCTGCGGCTGAAGGCCTCGCTCGACCAGAAGTACGCCGAGCTGATCTACGACGCGCTGTGGTCTTCGCCGCTGCGCGGCGCGCTCGACGCGTTCAACTCGAAGATCGCCGAGCGGCTCACCGGCGAGGTCCGGGTGAAGCTGATCCGCGGCCGCGCGGTGGTCACCGGCGCGCGCTCGCCGTTCGCGCTCTACGACGAGTCGCTCGCGACCTACGGCGCCGGCGACACCTTCCGCCACGACGCGGCCGGCGGGTTCATCCAGATCCACGGCCTCCCCGTCGCGGCCGGCGCGGCGAAGGCGGCGGACGCCGCGGAGCGGGCCACGCCCGAGCTCGCATGAAAAAACGCTTGACGAACCGGCGCTCGGGGATGTATGTCTATTCACTCATGAGCATCACCGCCATCACGCTGCGCCGACCGCCTACCGACGCGCCCGTACGATTCGTACCGGGCTTCGTCTCCATGCGGTAGACGGAGCACGGAAGCGGACGACGGGCGCGCCGGAGACGGCGCGTCTTTTCTTTTTCCGGAGACGAGAGCGATGATCGAGATTCGGGCGGCCGGGGCCGCCGACGCGGAAACCTTGGGCCGGCTGCGAGCGGCAAGCCTCATCGAGCAAGGCCATCTGAGCGAGGCCGAGCGCGGCGCGTTCGCGCGCCGTGCGGCCGGCGACATCACGCGGCTGTTCGCGGACGGGCATCTCGTCGCGATGCTCCTCGTCGACGGCACGCGCGGCGTCGGCTCGGCGTGTGCGACGTACTTCGAGCGGCTGCCGTTCCCCGACGGGACGCTGCACGCCGAGCTCTCCGGTGTGTACGTGGAACCGGCATACCGCGGCGCGGGTCACGGGACGCAGCTCGTCTCCGCGGTCGTCGAGGCGATGCGCGTCTCCGGCGCGCGGCGTACGTTCCTACGGCCCTCGCCCGGCGCGCGCTCGCTCTACGCGCGGCTCGGGTTCGTCGAGGACAGCGTCGGGGTCATGACGCTCGCATGAGCGAGCTGCAGTGGGGCGGACGGTTCGCCGCCGCGCCCGATCGCGCGCTGCTCGCGTACGGTTCGTCGCTCGAGGACGATCTGGTGATCGCGCCGTTCGACGCGCTGTGCTCCCGTGCGCACGTCGCGGCGCTTGCGGGGGGCGGGGTGATCTCCGCCGAGGACGCGCGCGCGCTCGACGGCGCGCTCGCGCAGGTCGAGAGCGAGATCGCGAGCGGGTGGTTCGCGGAGTGGGCGCTGGAGCGTGAGTTCGAGGACGTCCACGGCGCGATCGACGCCCGGGTGCGCGAGATCGCCGGCGCCGCCGGCGACCGGCTGCACAGCGGGCGCAGCCGCAACGACCAGGTCGCGACGACGATGCTGCTGTACGTGCGCGATGTCGCGCGGCGCGGCGCCGAACGGTGTCTCGACATCGCGGCGCTGTGCGCCGACCGCGCGAGCGAAGAGCTCGCGCGTGGGACGCTGCTCGCCGCGACGACGCACTGGCAGCCCGCGCAGCCGGTGCTGCTCGCGATGTGGATCGACGCCGTCGCACGCGGGTTCGTGCGCGCGGCGGAACGCTTCGCGCGCGCCGAGCGCGACGCCGCGCGCTTGTCGCCGCTCGGCAGCGCCGCGCTCGCCGGTTCGTCGCTCCCGCTCGACCGCAACGCGTCGGCGTCGCGGCTGGGGTTCGGCGCACCGTCCGAGAACGCGCTCGACGCGGTCGGCGACCGGGACGTGCTGCTCGATTTCGCCGAGGCGTGCATGCGCGCGGTGCTGTTCGCCTCGCGCCCGAGCGAGGAGCTCGTTCTGTGGGCGACGCCCGCGTTCGGTTACGTGCGGCTCGACGACGCGGCGTCGACCGGTTCGAGCCTCATGCCGCAAAAGCGCAATCCCGATCCGTTCGAGCTGATTCGCGCGGCGGGGGGATCGCTCATCGGGCGGTACACCGGCGCGGCGGCGACGCTCAAGGGTGTCGCGCTCTCGTACCACCGCGATCTGCAAGAGACGAAGGCGCTCGCGATCCATGCGGGCCGGGAAGCGCTCGCCGCGCTCGACGCGTTCCGCCACGCCTTCGCCCACGTGCGGTTTCAGCATGACGTGACGAGCGCGCGCGCGGGGAACGGCTACACGGTGGCGACCGATCTGGCGGACGCGCTGATCGCGCGCGGCGCGACCGCCCGCGAAGCGCACCGCGCGGTCGGCGAGCGGGTGTTGCTCGCCGAGACCGCCGGCCGCGAGCTCGACGTGACGGATCTGCAGCACCTCGGCATCCCGGACGCGCCGCTGACCGCGCGCGACTCGGTCCTGGCGAAGCGCACCGCGGGCTCCACGCATCCCGACGAGGTGAGCGTCGCGATCGAGGCGACGCGGCACCAGATCGCGACACTCAACGAAGCACTCCAGCCCTCGAAGGAGAACGCGTGATCACCGCCCACGTCGTCGGCGCGAGCGGGTACGCCGCGGCCGATCTGATCCGTTTGATCGACCGGCATCCGAGCGTCGCGCTCGGCGTCCTCGAGAGCCGCTCGCAGCCGGGCGTCCCCGTCGCGGACGTCTTTCCGTGGCTTCCGCACGTGCACGTCGCGCTGGAGGAGAGCGGGACCGCGCTGAGGCGCGTCCGCGAGGACGACGTCGTCTTTCTCGCGGGCGGGCACGAGCTCGCGCGCGAGCAGGCGCCGGCGTTCCTCGCCAAAGGGGCGCGGGTGATCGATCTCTCCGACGCGTTCCGCCTGCGCGCGAAAGCCGGCGAGGCGGTGTACGGCTTTCCCGAGCGGTACCGCGACCGGATCGCGAACGCGCGGGTGATCGCGAACCCCGGCTGCTACGTCACCGCCTCGCTGCTCGCGCTGGTTCCGCTGGAACCGCTCGCGGACCGCATCGCGAACGTGGTGATCGACGCGAAGAGCGGGATCACCGGCGCCGGCCGCACGCCGTCGGTCCCTTCGCTGTTCGCGGAGGTCGACGGCGACGTGCGCGCGTACGGGCTTGCCGGCCACCGGCACGGCGCTGAGATCGTGCAGGAAGCGCGCGAAGCCGGCATCGCGGCGCCGATCGTGTTCTCGCCGCACGTCGTTCCGCTGCGGCGCGGGATCCTCGCCGACGTCTACCTCATCCCGCGCGCGCCGCTGGCACGCGAAGAGGTGCTCGCGCTCTACGAGCGGTTCTACGCGGCGAATCCGTTCGTCACGGTGTTCCGCGACCTGCGTGCGCCGCATCTGCCGGCGCTCGAAGGGACGAACGACGCGCACCTCGCGGTCGCGCAGCGCGAGGGCGTCGTGCACGTGCTCTCGGCGATCGACAACCTCGGCAAAGGCGCCGCCGGCCAGGCGGTGCAGAACATGAACATCCTACTCGGGCTTCCGGAGGAGACAGGTCTCGATGCTCGCGCAACAGTCCGCTAACGGTTCTGCGAACGTGACGCAAGACGGCGACGCGGTTCGGCTCATCGAGGTCCGCGGCGGCCTCGGCGCGGTCCCCGGCGTCCGCATGGCGGGCGTGCACGCGGGGATCAAGAAGCGCAAGACCGATCTCGCGCTGATCGCGCTCCCCGGCCCGCACGTCTGCGCGCAGGTGATCACGACGAACGAGATCAAGGCGGCGCCGCTGCTCGCGACGAGCGCGCACCTCGAGACCGACGGCGACGAGATCGCGGCGATCGTCTGCAACTCCGGCTGCGCGAACGCGTGCACCGGCGAGCGCGGCCTGCGCGACGCGGAGAACACCGCGCGCCACGCCGCGACGGTGCTCGGGCTCCGCCCGGCGCAGATCGTCGTCGCGTCGACCGGCGTGATCGGCGTGACGCTGCCGATGGACCGCGTCGCGAAAGGGCTCGACCGCGCGAAGAAGCAGCTCGCGGAAGGCCCCGAGGCGGCCTACGACGCCGCCGAGGCGATCATGACGACCGACCACGTCCCGAAGCTCGCCGCGTACGCGTGGCACGAGAACGGGAAGCGCCACGTCGTCGGCGGGATCGCGAAAGGCTCTGGGATGATCGCCCCCAACATGGCGACGATGCTCGCGTTCCTCGCGACCGATGCGGAAGTCTCGCGGGCTTCGCTGACCGAGGCGCTGCGCGAGGCCGCCGACGGGACGTTCAACATGATCTCGGTCGACGGTGACATGTCGACGAACGACGCCGTCTACTGCTGCGCGAAACCCGGCGAAGCTGCGGCGACGCCCGGCCTGCGCGCGGCGCTCGCCGCCGTGTGCCGCGATCTCGCGATCGCAATGGTGAAGGACGGCGAGGGCGCGACGAAGACGCTCACGTTCACCGTCACCGGCGCACGCGACGAGAAGCAGGCGCGCACGATCGGCCGCGCGGTGATCAACTCGAGCCTGGTCAAGACCGCGCTGTACGGCGAGGACCCGAACTGGGGCCGCATCGTCGCGGCCGCCGGCTCAGTGGGCGCAGGGATGGATCCCGAGACCTGGTCGCTGTATCTCGGCGAGAAGACGTGGGTCGAGCGCGGCGCGATCGAAGCGATGAGCGAAGCGGAAGCGCACCATATCCTCGAAGAGCACAACGTCGAAGCGCGTCTCGACCTGGGCCTGGGCGACGCGACCGCCGTCGCGTGGGGCTGCGATCTCACCGGTGACTACGTGCGCATCAACGCGCACTACCGGACCTGACGCCGGCGATGGCGATCCAAGTCTCGCGCGGGGCGCGTCTGGTGACGCAGCACCCGCACCTCATGCAGAACTACGGCCGGCTCGAGATCAATATCGTGCGCGGCGAAGGGTGCTGGCTCTTCGACGAGTCCGGGAACCGGTATCTCGACCTCGTCGCGGGGATCGCGGTGTGCGCGCTCGGGCACGCGCATCCGCGGATCGCGCGCGCGATCGCCGACCAGGCCGCGACGCTCGTGCACGTGAGCAATCTCGTGCATCACGAGCCGGCGGGGACGCTCGCCGACCGGCTCGCGGAATTGTCGGGGTTCGAGTCGGTCTTCTTCTGCAACAGCGGCGCGGAGGCGAACGAAGCCGCGATCAAGCTCGCGCGCAAGCACGCCTGGCGGCGCGGCGAGAAGCAACGCAACGTCATCCTGGCGGCGAAGGGCTCATTCCACGGCCGCACGATGGGCGCGCTCGCGGCGACCGACAATCCGGCGTATCACGAAGGGTTCGAGCCGCTGCCGCTCGGGTTCGAGCACGTCGCGTACAACGACGTCGAGGCGCTCGACGTGGCGATCGGCGAGAACACCGCAGCGTTTCTCGTCGAGCCCGTGCTGGGCGAGAGCGGCGTGGTCCCCGCGACGCAAGAGTATCTGGAAGCGGCGCGGCGCCTGTGCGACGAGCGCGGCGCGCTCCTCATCTTCGATGAAGTACAGTGCGGAATGGGCCGCATCGGCCGGCTCTTCGCGCATCAGGTGTACGGCGTGACGCCCGACGCGTTCACGCTGGCGAAATCGCTGGCGAACGGATTGCCGATC
>DATAQE010000145.1:0-14861 GCA_036264835.1 Candidatus Elarobacter sp. | reverse complement strand
GCAGAAAGATGAGCAGCACGAGATCCGGGTCGAGCGTGACCTGCGGCAACCCCGGCACGAACCCGAGCACGAGCCCGCCGAGCACGAGCACGATCGGCGCCGGCACGTTCCACCGCCGCGCGATCCCGACCAGCGGAATCGCCGCTAACAACAACCCGACGAACAGCTCGACGGCGCTCATCGACATCGCCGGTCATATTCCGGAAGCACTCGGTGCCGCCTCGCAGCGGAGACCGACTCGCGAGCGCTCAGCTCATGACGTAGCGCGCCACCTCGTTGTAGCTCTGCGAGTCGACGTGGTCGGCAGCCTTGAAGAGATCGACCATCGTGTCTTGGATGCGATCCTCCCATTGCGCCTGGGCCCAGCTGTGGCGATCGTTCCAGATCGAGACGACCGACACGCGCGTTTCATCTTCGGAGACGAGCAGTACCGACCCGACGAAGCCCGGCAGCTTGACGCTAACCGTTCCCATGGTGTCGCGGACGTGCTCGACAAGGGCGGCGGTCGCCTTGGGCTTGAGCGTCACGACGACGACATGAACGAACGGTCCCATCGTGCGACCACGATAGCCGAAAAAGGATCGCGTCACCAGGCGATCACCCGGTCGGCGTCAGGTTCATCGAACACATGTTCGTTCACCCGGCGTAAAATTCGTACGCCGGTCCCGTTGCCCGCGCCCACCAGGTGGGATATAGTGGGTCAAAGTGGTGCGCAGTGGGACGTAGTGGAGATCCTATGTCGGATCGTCCGCTTTTTACCGGTTCGGTGGAGCACAGCCTTGACGACAAGGGTCGCCTCGTCGTGCCCGCCCGTTTCCGGGAACGTCTCGGCGCCGGCTTCTTCCTCACCATCGCCGAGCCCGACCCGTGCCTGGCGCTCTACCCGGCCGCGACCTGGAGCGACGTCTGCGCCCGGCTCGAGGCCGCCCCGGTCAAGGACGCGCGTTACCGCGCCTTCGTCCGCCACCTCTTCGCGCACACCGAGGAGCTGAGCACCGACGCGAACGGCCGCCTCGTGCTCCCCGCGACGCTGCGCGCGTTCGCCGGCATCGAGAAGGACGTCATCTCGATCGGCTCGCTCACGCGGGTCGAGATCTGGGCGAAGAACCGCTACGCGCAGCACGCCGACGAGCACCGCGACCTGCCCGACCTGACGTCGGAATTGGGGTTGTTTTGATTGCCTTCGCACATCCCCGTCCTGGCGGGGCCGGCCTTGGACCTGCTCTCGATCCGCCCGGACGGAACGTACGTCGACGCAACGTTCGGTGCCGGTGGGCACTCGGCGCTGATACTTTCTCGGCTTGGCGCTTCGGGACGGCTGATCGCGCTCGACGCCGATCCGTCGGCGGAGCTCCGCTCGATCGCCGACTCGCGCTTCACCCTGGTACGGTCGAACTTTCGCGAGCTCTCGCGGACCTTGGACGGATTGTCCGTCTCGACGATCGACGGGATTCTCTTCGACCTCGGGGTCAGCTCCATGCAGTTCGATGAAGCCGAGCGCGGCTTCTCGTTCCGCGCCGCCGCCCCGCTCGACATGCGGATGGACCCGACGCAGGGCGAGAGCGCGGCCGAGTTCCTCGCGACCGCGGACGAGCGCACCATCGCGGACGCGATCTACGAGTACGGCGAGGAGAAGAAGTCCCGCCGCATCGCCCGCTCGATCGTCGCGCTGCGCGAGGCCGGCACGCCGGTCCGCGACACCGCGGACCTCGCCGGCGTCGTCGCCCGCGCCCTCCGCGCGCCGGCCCACTCCCGCATCCACCCCGCGACGCGCACGTTCCAGGCGCTGCGCATCCACGTCAACGACGAGCTCGGCGCACTCCGCGACGGGCTCGACGCCGCGCTCGCACGGACGAAGCCCGGCGGACGGATCGCCGTCATCAGCTTCCACTCGCTCGAGGACCGCATCGTGAAGCAAAGGTTCAAGGAAGACCCGCGCGCCCGCGTGCTCACGCGCAAACCGATCGTCGCCGACGAGGACGAGCTCGCCGCGAACCCGCGCGCGCGCAGCGCGAAGCTGCGCGCCGCGGAACGCGTCGACGACGCCGAGGTGGCGGCGTGATCGCCCCGGAGCTGCTCCCCGACTACGAGCCGCAGCGCGAGCCGCGCCCGCGGCACGCGCGCCCGGAACTCCGCCGCGCCGACCGCGCGCGCCACGCGGCGCGCCGCCGCACGCGCCGGACGCGCCGCGCGATGCACCGCCCCGCGATCGCGATGATCTTGCTGGCGTTCGCGGTCCTGGTCCCGCTGCTGATCTACGTGACGCTCACCGCGAACCTGACGTCGTTGAACTTCGCGCTCTCGCGCGCCGAGCACGAACGCACCGCGCTGTCGACGGAGACCCAGCGCCTCGACGACAAGATTGCCGGCCTGCAATCCCCCGAACGCCTCGCCGCGCTCGCCGCCTCGCTGAAGCTCCACGACCCGCACGTCTACGCCGTCGTGCGCCTCCCCGACCCGAAGCAGCCGCAGCCGCGCCCGACCGGCATCGCGCTGCTCGGAGCTTGGTTCACAGGGGCTCGGTAACATGGCGGCGCGTGCGTTCGCGCGCGTCGCACCGGTACGGGCGAAGGTCTCGCTCGTCGCGGTCGTCGCGCTCGCGATGCTCTTGGCGGGACGGCTCGGCGACCTGCAGATCCGCGAGGGCCCGAAGCTCGCGCGCCAGGCGCTGCGCCAGCACGCCGAGATCGTCGACTCGTTCGCGCGCCGCGGCGCGATCCTCGACCGCACCGGCGGGATCCTGGTCCGCTCGCTCCCGTCCGAGTCGATCTTCGCCGCACCGCCCGAAGTCGCCGACCCGCACGCGACCGCGCTGAAACTGGCGCCGCTGCTGCACAAACCGGCGAGCGACCTCGAACCGGCGCTGCGCGACAAATCCGAGTTCCGCTGGCTCGCGCGCAAGGTCCCGCACGAGACCGCGCTGCGCGTCGAAGCGCTGAACCTTCCCGGGATCGGCACGAAAGGCGAGGAGACCGGACACCGCTTCGTCACCTCGGGCCGCCTCGCGTCGACGGTCGTCGGCTTCACCGGCACCGAGGAGAACGGCCTCGACGGCCTGGAGTACGCACAGGACAAGCTGCTGCGCGGCAAACCCGGCCGCGTGCGCATCGAAGCCGACCAGTTCGGCCGCTCGATCCCGTTCGGCGAGACGCACGTCGTCGAGAAGGCCGTCGCCGGCAACACGCTGGTGACGACTCTGGACCCCTACCTGCAGTTCGAGGCGGAACGCCTGCTGCGCGCGTCGGTGAAGAAGTGGAGCGCGCGCAGCGGAACCGCGATCGTGATGGACCCGTGGACCGGCGAGCTGCTCGCGGTCGCGAACGTCCCCGACTTCGACCCCGCGCACTTCTCCGCGTTCCCGCCCGACGCGTGGCGCGACCGCGCGATCGCGGACGCGTACGAACCGGGCTCGACGTTCAAGCTGATCACCGCCGCGGCCGCGCTCGAGAGCGGGAAGTTCTCGCCGACCTCGCGCTTCCCGGCGCGCGACGCGCTCGAGGTCGGCGGCCACACGATCCACAACGCCGAGGACGGGATGATGGCCGGCGGCCTCGGCGGGAGCGAGTCGATCGAGCAGATCATCGCGTACTCGCACAACGTCGGCGCGGCGGAGATCGGGATCGCGACCGGCGCGAACGCGATGTACCGGACGATCCGCAAGTTCGGCTTCGGCGACCCGACCGGCGTCGAGCTCCCCGGCGAGAACCCCGGGATCGTCCTCGAACCGAAAGAGTTCAGCGGCTCCTCGCTCGCGACGATCTCGTTCGGCCACAGCATCTCGACGACGCCGCTTGCGCTCGCGCGCGCGTACGCCGCGATCGCGAACGGCGGCCTGCTCCTGCGCCCGCGCATCATCTCGTCGATCCAGGACGCGAACGGGAAGACGGTCTACCGCTACGGCCCCGAGATCGAGCACCGCGCGATCTCCGAACGCACCGCTGCGATCCTGCGCGGCTACCTGCGCGCGGTCGTCCTGAAGGGCACCGGCAACCCGACCGCGCGCGTGAACGGCTACACGACCGCGGGGAAGACCGGCACGGCGCAGGTCGTCGAGAACGGCCGCTACCTCGGCGGCGCCTACATCGCCTCGTTCATCGGGATGATCCCCGCCGAACGCCCGCGCTACGTGATCCTGGTGAAGGTCGAGCGCCCGCGCGGCTCGATCTACGGCTCGCAAGTCGCGGCGCCGGTCTTCGCGGAGCTCGCGCGAGCCGCGATGTTCCACGCGGGAATCATGCCGGCCGCCGGCCCTGCCCCACATGCCGCGCCGCGCCGCGCTTCGACGACCGCGCACTCGGCGGCGACGCGCTTGGTTCCTGAGCGCGAGAGGACGAAGAGCGAGCGCTGATGCGAGAGACCTCCCGACTCGTGGCCGCCTTGCCGGGCGCCCGCGTCGCCGGCTCGCTCCCGCCGTCGGTCGACGCGATCGCGACCGATTCGCGCGCCGTCAAACCCGGCACGCTCTTCATCGCCCTGCGCGGCACCCGCACCGACGGCCACGCCCACATCCCCGACGCGCTCGCCCGCGGCGCGTCGGTGATCGTCATCGAGGACTCCCCAACCGAGCCCGACCGCGGCCCCACGCCGACCGACCCCCGCCACAATGTCACCCTGAGCCTGTCGAAGGATGCGCCCGCGAGGATCACCGTCCCCGACACGCGCATCGCCGCCTCCGCCCTCGCCGACGCCTTCTACGACCACCCGTCACGCGACCTGATCGTCGCCGGCGTGACCGGCACGAACGGCAAGACGACGACGACGCACCTGATCCGCGACGTCCTCGAAACCGCCGGGATCCCGTGCGGCGTGATCGGCACGCTGGGCGGTGAGTTCCGCGAGCGCCGCTGGCCGCTCTCGAACACGACCCCGCTCGCGCTCGAGCTGCACGCCCTGCTCGCCGCGCAGCGCGACGCCGGCGCGCGCGCGGTCGCGATGGAGGTCTCCTCGCACGCGCTGGCGCTGCACCGCGTCGACCACGTCCGCTTCGCCGCCGCCGCGCTGACGAACATCACCCGCGACCACTTGGATTTCCACGGCACGCTCGAACGCTACGTCGCCGCGAAACGCCGCCTCTTCGACCTCGCCCCGCAGACCGTCCTCAACGCCGACGACGCCTCCGGCGCGGCCTTCGCGCGCGAGCTGCCTTCCGCGACGACCTACGCGCTCGACACCGACGCGGTGCTGCGCGCCACCGACGTCGCGCTCGACGGCGAGGGCTCGACGTTCCGCGTCGGCGAGGTCGAGGTGCGCATCGCGCTCCCCGGCCGCTTCAACGTGCGCAACGCGCTGGCCGCGTTCGGCATCGCGCGCGCGCTGGGGATCGACGACGCCACGATCGTGCGCGGCCTCGCCGCGACGCGCGCGGTCCCCGGCCGGATGGAACGCTTCGGCGCGTTCGGGATCCACGCGATCGTCGACTACGCGCACACCCCCGACGCATTGGAGAACGTCCTGCGCGCCGCGCGCGAGACGACGAAGGGCGCCCTGATCGTGGTCTTCGGCTGCGGCGGCGACCGCGACGCCGGCAAGCGCGTCCAAATGGGCGAGATCGCCGCGCGCCTCGCCGACCGCGTGATCGTGACCTCGGACAACCCGCGCAGCGAAGACCCGATGACGATCGCGCGCGACGTCGCGAACGGCTTCCCGCGCACCGAGATCGAGCTCGACCGCCGCCGCGCGATCCGACGCGCGATCGACGAAGCCCAACCCGGCGACACCGTCATCATCGCCGGCAAAGGCCACGAACCGTACCAGATCGTGGGCACCGAGACGCGCCCCTTCGACGACCGCGACGAAGTCCGCACCGCCTTCTCCAAACGCGCCGAGACGGTGCGGAGATGACCGCGTGAGACTCCCCACGCAAGCCGCGATCGCCGCGACAAACGCGCAGATCCTCGGCGCCAACGGCCTCCCCGACACGCTCCTCGTGCAGACCGACACGCGCGCGATCGAGCGCGGCGCGGCGTTCCTCGCCTTGCGCGGCGAACGCTTCGACGGCCACGCGTACGTCGAGGAAGCCTTCGCGCGCGGCGCGGTCTGCGCGATCGTCGACGACGCGTCCGCCGTCCCGCCCGGCCGCACCGCACTGCTCGTGCGCGACACGCTGCAAGCCTACCTCGACCTCGGCGGCCTCGCGCGCACGCGCGCGCGCGGCACGGTCGTCGCGGTCACCGGCAGCACCGGCAAGACGACGACGAAACAGTTTCTCCTCGCGCTGCTGCGCGGCGCCGGCGTCCCGGTGACCGCGACGCCGGAGAACGAGAACAACGAGGTCGGCGTCGCGAAGTTCCTGTGCGGCCTGAACGACGGGGACGAGCGCGTCGCGATCGTCGAGATGGGCGCGCGCAAGTACCGCGACCTCGACGTGCTGGTCGCCGCCGCGCGCCCCGACGTCGGCCTGCTGACGAACGTCGGCGAGGCGCACCTGGAGATCATGGGCTCGCGCGAACGGATCGCCGAGACGAAATGGGCGGTCCCCTCCGGCGCGCGCCGCGCGGTGCTGAACCTCGACGACGCCGCCTCGCGCGCTCGCGCGAGCACGCTCGCGACGCTCCCGTTCTGGTACGGGATCGACGACGAGCGCCCGCCGCACGGCGAGCGCGCGCTGATCGTCGCGCGCGAGGCCGCGTGGTGCATCGCCGAGGACGGCACGACGGAGACGCACCGCATCACGATCCCGTTCCCCGGCGACCACAACCGCCGCAACCTCGCCGGCGCGTACGCCGCCGCGCTGCTCTCTTCGTCGGGCTCGGCGGCCGCGGCGACGTTCACGGCGCTGGCCGAAGCGGTCGAGACGCTCGCGCTCCCGCACGGCCGCTACGAGATCGTCGAGCTCCCCGACGACGTGCGCCTGGTCTTCGACGCGTACAACGCCTCGCTCTCGGGGACGCTCGCGACGCTGGCGACGTTCGGCCGCGAGGAGGCGGAACGCCGCATCGCGGTCCTCGGCAGCATGGCGGAGCTCGGCAGCGACGCGCCGCAGATGCACGAGAAGATCGGCGAGATCGCCGCGACGCGCGCCGACGTGGTCCTCGCCGGCGGGAAGTTCGCGGAGGACACCGCGCGCGGCGTCCGCGCGAAGGGCGGCACGGTGATCCTCTATGCGAGCAACGAGGATGCGATCGCCTGGCTGCGCGAAAATGTCCGCCGCGGCGATGCGATCCTGCTGAAAGGCTCGCGCCTCTACAAGATGGAGCAGATCGCCGAAGCGCTCGGCGCCGAGGTGTTCGCATGACGCGCGCGCCGCGCGAGGTGCGCCGATGATCCCCGTCGCGATCCACGAGACTGGCGTGCCGGAGGGCCTCGTCGCGATCCCGGTGCGGACGCGCCTCATCGCCCCCGGCGACGACCTCACGGTGCTCGTGCGCGACGCGATCCACGGCATTGCGCGTCCGGGCGACGTGCTGGTGATCGCGGAGACCGCGGTCGCGATCGCGCAGTCGCGCTTCATCCCCGCGGAGTACATCCGTCCGTCGCCCCTTGCGCTCGCGCTCTCGCGCCGCGCGGGCCCGCTCGCGACGGTGAGCCAGCCCGAATCGCTGCAGCTGGTCATCGACCAAGCCGGCACGCCGAAGGTGCTGTGGGCGGCGCTCGCGCACATCACCGGCCGCCTGCGCGGCAAGACGGGTGCGTTCTACGAGATTCTCGGCCAGGAGATCGCGACGATCGACGGCTACACCGGAACGCTGCCGCCGTACGAGCGCGCGATCGTCCTCGGCCCCGCGGAACCCGACCGCGTCTCGACCGAGCTGGCCGACGCGCTCGGCGTCCACGTGGCGATCGTCGACGCGAACGACCTGCGCCGCGCGAAAACCCTCGGCGCCTCGCCGCAGATCGACCGCGCCGCCGTCGAGCGCGCGCTCATCGGCAACCCGCACGGCAACGGCGACGAACAGACCCCGCTGGTCGTCCTCGCCTGGCGCGGCGAAGGCCCGCACCCGCTGGTGGCCCCGTGAGCGACATCGACATCCACATCGGCCTGCCGTGGTACCTCGTGGCGCCGCTGGTCGTCCTCTCGGAGCTCCCGTTCGGCCTCGGCGTGCTGATCCTCGCGCTGCTCCTCGGCGCGCTCCCCGCGTTCGTCATCACCGCGCTGCTCGGCCGCCCGCTGATCGCCGCGCTGCGCCGCGCGTCCGCGCGCCAGACCGCCTACGAGGACGCACCGCAAACACACCAGGCGAAGACCGGGACGCCGACGATGGGCGGCGTGCTCTTCGGCGTCGCGCCGCTCGTCGCGATCTTGCTCGCACCGTCGCGCACGACGCTCGCGCTCGCGGTGCTCGTCTACTCGTGCATGCTGATCGGCGCGTGGGACGACCTGATGTCGATCCGCAAGCAGAAGAACCGCGGCCTGCGCGCGCTTCCGAAGTTCGCGCTCACCGGGATCGCCGCGATCGCGTTCTTCCTCGTCGCCGGCCCGCAAACGACGGTGTTCGCGGGGATCGGCCCGGTGCCCGCATGGCTGTGGTACGGCATGGCGTTCGCCGCGATCCTCGCGACGACGCACGCGGTGAACCTGACCGACGGCCTCGACGGCCTGGCGAGCGGGACGGTGATCCCGCCGCTGCTGGTGCTGATCTGCGCGATCGGCCTGCACTTCAGCTTGCCGATCGGCGTCCCGATCTTCGCCGGCGCGACGCTCGGCGCGGTGCTCGGTTTCTTGCTCTACAACCGATACCCCGCGCGCGTCTTCATGGGCGACACCGGTTCGCTCGCGCTCGGCGGCGCGCTCTCCGGCGTCGCGATCCTGAGCGATACCGTTCTGTTCCTTCCGCTCATCGGCGGCGTCTTCGCAGCCGAAACCTTGAGTGTCATCATTCAAGTCGCATCGTACAAGACCACGCGCCGCCGCGTCTTCCGGATGAGCCCGCTCCACCACCACTACGAGCTCGCCGGCTGGCCGGAGACGAAGGTGACGTCGCGGTTCTGGCTCGCATCACTGCTCCTCTCACTGCTTGGCTTCGCACTGATCACGCGCACCGCATCATGATGGAATCGACGAGCGGTCGCTTCGACCGCACCGACCACGCACTCGTCATCGGCCTCGGCCGCAGCGGCCGCGCGAGCGTCGAGGTGCTCCGCACGCGCCTCGGCTCCGTCGTCGCGACCGACGAAGCGCCGCCCGACAAACTGACGGACGCGCTCGACGAGCTGCGCGAGCACGGCGTGCGGTTCGTCCCGCCCGACGAGCTCGACGCGGCGCTCGAGCACGTCACCGTCGCCGTCCTCTCGCCCGGCATCCCGCTCAACAACCCGCTCGTCCGCCGCGTGCAGACGAAGGGGATTCCGGTCTTCAGCGAGGTCGAGGTCGCCTACCGCATCTGCAAGGCGCCGATCGTCGCTGTCACCGGCACGAAAGGGAAGACGACGACGACCGCGCTGGTCGGCGCGCTCTTCGCCGCCGCCGGCAAGACGGTGCACGTCGGCGGCAACATCGGCAACGCGCTGATCGCCGAGACGGCGAACGCCGCGCCCGACGACTGGGTCGTCGCGGAAGTCTCGTCGTTCCAGCTCGAGTCGATCCGCTCGTTCAAACCGAAGATCTCGCTGATCCTGAACATCACGCCCGATCACCTCGACCGCTACCACTCGATGGAGGAGTACGCGGAAGCGAAGTTCCGGATCTTCGCGAACCAGGGCCCCGGCGACACGTTCGTCGGGAACCTCGACGACCCGATCGTCGCGGGCGCACCCGGCGAGGACGGCAACCGCATCAAGACGCGGGCGCTGTGGTTCTCCGCCGAGCCGCACCGCCAGTCGGCGCTCTACCTGCGCAACGCGGAGACGATCGTGTACGCGCCGCCGACCGGCGACCCGCGCCCGGTCGACGTGTTGCGCGTCTCGGAGATCCCGCTGCTCGGCGCGCACAACGTGGAGAACGTGATGGGCGCGGTCCTGGTCGCGCTCGCCGCCGGCCTGCCGCTCGACGCGGTCCGCGAAGGCGTGCGCACGTTCCACGCGCTCGCGCACCGCTTGCAGGACGTCGCGGAGATCGACGGCGTCCGCTACGTCGACGACTCGAAGGCGACGAACCCGGGCGCGGTGATCGCCGCGATGCGCAGCTTCGACCGCCCGATCGTGCTGATCGCCGGCGGCAAGGCGAAGGGCACCGACTTCGCCGAGATGGGGAAGGTCGTGAGCTCGCGAGCGAAGGCCGTGGTGCTGATCGGCGAGGCCGCCGACGAGATCGCGAGCGTGGTGAAACGCGCGAAGATCGAACGCGCCTCCTCGATGCGCGACGCGGTGATGCGCGCGAGCGACCTCGCCGAACCCGGCGACGTCGTCCTGCTCTCGCCCGGCTGCGCCTCGTTCGACATGTTCGCGTCCGCCGAACATCGCGGCGACCAGTTCGCCGAAGCCGTCCACGCGCTGCACAACCCGGTCGCGGGAGCCCGCTGACCGCGGTGTACGGCACGCAACCCCGCCGCAGACCGACCGACACCGCGTCCCGCCACGATGTCACCCTGAGCCTGTCGAAGGGTGCGCCCTGGGCAGCCGCGTCACCGCACCGCCTCCCGCTCAAACCGCCCGACGCGCTGCTGCTCGGCGCCGTGGCGTTCCTGGTGACGATCGGCCTCGCGATGGTGTTCAGCTCGTCGAGCGCGATCGCGTACAGCTACGAGCACGACACGGCGTACTTCTTCAAGCGCCAGTTCGCGTACCTGATCGCCGGCCTCGTCTTCGCCTACGCCGCCTACCGCGTCGACTACCGCAAACTCCGCGGCTTGGCGCCGGGCTTGGTGATCCTTACGTTCCTGCTGCTGGTCGCGGTGCTGATCCCGCACGTCGGCTACGCGACGGGCGGCGCGCGCCGCTGGCTCGGCTTCCGGGCGCTCTCGTTCCAGCCGTCGGAGTTCGCGAAGCTGGCGCTGGTGCTGTTCCTCGCCGCGAAGCTCTCGCAGCTCGGCGAAGGGATCCGCTCGCTCTCGAAAGGCGTCGTCCCCGCGCTCTTCGTGACGCTGCTTCTGGCCGCGCCGGTCTTCGCCGAGCCCGACATGGGAACGGCGTCGCTCTACGTCTTCATCGCGGTCGCGATGCTGTTCACGGCCGGCGCGCGGATCGAGCACCTGATCATGTGCGCGCTGGTGATGCTGCCGGGCGCGGCGATCCTGATCGGCTCGTCGGCGTACAAGCGCGCGCGCATCTTCGCCTTTTTGAACCCCTGGAAAGACCCGCAGAACACGGGCTACCACACGGTGCAGTCGCTGCTCGCGCTCGGCAGCGGCGGGATCTTCGGGCTCGGCCTCGGCGCCTCGCGCCAGAAATACTTCTACCTGCCCGAAGCCTACACGGACTACATCTTCGCGGTGCTCGGCGAGGAGCTGGGCCTGCTCGGCTGCATCACGGTGATCGCGCTGTTCGTGGTCTTCGCGGTCCGTGCGACGACGCTGGCGATCAAGGCGCCCGACCGCTTCGGGATGCTGCTCGCGATGGGCTGCACGTTCATGATCGTGATCCAGGCCTTCGTGAACATCGGCGTCGTGACGTCGTCATGGCCCGTCACCGGCGTCCCGCTCCCCTTCATCAGCTTCGGCGGCACCTCCCTGATCGTGAACCTCGTCGCCGTCGCCCTCATCGCCAACATCGGCCGCCACCGAACGTCATGAGGCGCTCGCCCCGCGCGATCGCGCGTACCTCGCTGATCCTTACGACCGCGCTCTGCCTCCACGTCATCCTGAGCCTGTCGAAGGATGCGCCAATCGCCGCCCAGGCCGCCTCACCAACACCGACGCCGTCCGTCCTGGTCGCGACGCCGTCGTTCTTGATGTACGCGGAAGGCGACCGCCGCCAACCTGCCGTCGGCGGCTCGCTCGCGGGCGGCTACCGGATCCTCGGCACGATGTCAGACGGCAGCGCGCTGGTGAGCTTCGACGACGGCATCTCGACCGTCGTCGAAACGGTCTCGCCCGCGCTGCGCACGCGGACGCTGAAGACGTTCGCGCGCGGCACGCTGACTTTCCGCGCGACCGACGGTTTCCTGACCGTCGAGTCGGTCTCGCAGCTGCTGCGCCGCTACGACGTGAACGGAAACCTCGTGGGCACGCCGTTCCTCCCGCTCGGCGTCGCGGAAGCGCTCGGCGCCGGCGACTCGGTCGTCGTGCTCACGAGGGACGGGGTGCTGCGCGTCTACGACCGTGCCGGACACGTGCACAAAGAGCTGCGCATGAACGCGAACTCGCTGGTCGCGCTGCCCGACGCCCGCTTCGCGGTCAACGACATCACCGACAGCGAGGTTCGCGCCTACACGACCGAGCTCGAGCAGACCGCGACGCTGCGCTACGTCGGCCTCCCCGCGCGCGCGCTCGCGAGCGCACCGGACGGCACGCTGATCGTCCTCGCCGGTACGCCGGCGTGCGTCACGTCGAACGCGGAGATCGACGTCTTCACCGACCTGCACGCCCAGCCCGCCGCGCGCATCCACGAAGGGATCACGAGACCGACAGCGCTCGCGGTGAGCGCCGACTTCGTCTACGTCGCGAACGATCCGTGCCGCAGCGACGAGGACGGCTCGATCACCGCGATCGCGCGCGCCGACAAGACGGCGACGGTGATGCGCCAAGTCGGCAGACCGACCAGCATCACGCCGTTCACCCGAAAGTAACTCCGAAAAGGTCCGCGCCGGACGCCGACCCAACAAGACCGCCTTGGACCGGCAGCGCCTTCTTGCCGCTTCGCTTGGGATCGCGTTCTTTTTGATTCCGGCGTATCCGGCGTTCATCGGCTTGACCGGCGCGCCCATCCCCGGCGTCGTCGTGATCCCGCGACCGCTCACGATCGCGCTGCTCGCGCTGGCCGCGCTGCTCGCCGCGTGGTGGATCGCGGAACTGCTCCGCGCGCCGAAAGCGCCGATGCCGACGGTGCTCGCCGTCGCGGCGTTTCCCGCGGCCGGACTCGTCGCCGCGCTGGTCGGCTTCGATCCGCTCGCCGGCGCGCTGTTCGTCGCGATCCTGGCCGGCGGCGTCGTCTGGCACGCCGCGATCCTGCGCTTCGCGCGCGACGAAGCGACGCTGACGACGATCTTCGGCGCGTACTTGCTCTCCGGCGCGCTCGCCTCGCTCGCCGCGATCGTGATGCTGCTCGCGCAGACGCCGGTCGCGCTGTACACGATCGGCCACGGCCGCGCGACGGGCACGTTCGTGCTCCCCGGCGAGCTCGCGGGATACCTCGTCGTCTACGTCCCGGTCGCGTTCGCCGTCGGGCGCGCGGTGCCGCGCCTGCGAACGCTCGCGCTGCTCGGGTTCGCCCTCGGCGCAGCGGCGTTCGCGCTGACGTTCTCGCGCGCGGGATACCTCGGCATGGCGGCGGCGATCGCGGCCTTCGTGCTGATCCGGCGCCGCGAGCGCGGCGTGCGCTACGCCGTCGGGATCATGGGCCTGGCGATCGTCGTCGTCGGCCTCGCGTTCAACGCGCACCACGACCCCTCGGAGAACTTCACGCGGCTCTCGATCTGGCACGCCGCGCTCGCGATGGCGCGCGACTTCCCGCTCTCCGGCACCGGCCCGTTCGAGTTCCCGCGCCTCTACCAGACCCTGCGCGACCCGGGCGGCGAACCGCTCGGCTTCCACGCGCACAACGTCGTCCTGACCATCGCCGCGGAGACCGGGTTGATCGGGCTCGCCGCGGTACTCTTCGGCTGGTGGCGCTTCGCGCGCGAACTGCGCGCACGGCTGCGCGGCGACGGCCCGTTCACCACCGTCGCGGCAGCGATCGCCGCCGGACTCATCGGCACCTGGGTCCAAGGCCTGATCGACACGAGCAGCATCGTGGTGTTCGCCCTCTGGCTGCCGTTCATGGCGCTCGCACTCGTGTGCGCGGGCGACGGGCCCAACATGATTCCCAGCCCAAATGTCATCCTGAGCCTGTCGAAGGATGATGCGGAGCCGGCACGTCCCTCAACGCGCCGACACCTCGCACCCGGTCGCCGCATCGCATTCGCGGCCGCGGTGGTTCTCATCGCCGCCGCCTGCGCGTTCATGCAAGTCGCGTCAAGCGCGCTCTATTCGCCGGCGGCCGTGCCGGGATCGCTACCCGCGCGGCTGGGAGCGCTCGGCCCGCGCCCGTACGAAGCGATCGAACGGATCGCACCGCTGCCATTCGTCGAAGCTGCGCTCGCGCAGTACGCGCTTGACGGCGGCGCCGTGGCGCGCGCCGCGGCGCACGCGACTCGCGTGCCGCCCGGCGCGGTCCGAAGCGATCTCCAAGCCCGCATCGCCGAAGCCCGAGGACACGAAGCCGACGCGATCCGCGACTATCTCGACGCGGGCGACGACGAGGCACTGCAGCGCATCGTCTACGCGAAGACGACACACGGCCGGCCACGCGAAGCGCACGAGCTCGAGCGCCGCATCCGCGATCGCTTGATCTCCATCGGCCTGCGCCCGGACGACGTGGCCGATAGCTGGTGGCGGCTGGGAGTCCTGGCGGAGCGGCTCGGCGACGACGCGGAGGCCGGCGCCGACTATGCGAACGCCAGCCGCTCGGCGCCGCTGAACACGAAATATCTCTTCGACGCCGGCCTCTCCGCCTTGCACCGCGGCGACGCAACCGCGGCGGGGGCCGACTTCACGGCGATCACTCGAATCGATCCCGCGGACGCGGACGCCGTCGCCGGACTCGGTTTCGCCGCAGTGCTGCGCGGCGACCGCGACACCGCGGCCCGCTTCTCTGCGCGGGCCGATGCGATCAATCCCGGCGCGACGTTCGCCCAAGCGCTCGCGCAGCTGCTGCCCGCGTGGAAACCCGCGGATTCCAGCGTGCCGAACGCGTTCATCGTCCCGAAGCCCGCGCATGATACGCTCGCGCCGCAGCGAACTGGCGCCGAATGACGGTGAACGCGCCGAAGGCATGACGCGAACGCAAGT
>DATAQE010000142.1:0-70083 GCA_036264835.1 Candidatus Elarobacter sp. | reverse complement strand
GCGGCGGGCGCAGCGCGTTGCGCCGGTAGCGAAGCTGCGCGTTCGTCGGATCGATCGCGTACGGCAGACCGCTGCGCCGCAGCTCGGTGGCGAGCTCGGCGTGGGTGACGCGCAGCACCGGCCGCACCAAGTCGACGCCGTCCGCGAGCGCGCGCCGCACCGGCATCCCGGCGAGCCCGGCGAGCCCCGTCCCGCGGAAGAGCGCCAGCAGCACGGTCTCGGTTTGGTCCTCGGCGGTGTGCGCGGTGACGACGATGCGCGCGCCTTCGCGGCGCGCGAGCTCCGCGAGCGCGGCGTAGCGCGCGTCGCGCAGCGCCGCTTCGTCGTCGCGCGCGAGCGCCGGGCGCGCGATCGCGACGCGCCGGCCGAGCCGCGCGCCGACCGAGAGCACGACGCACTCGTCCTGATCGCTGCTCGCGCGCGTGCCGTGGTTGACGTGCGCGAGCGCGAGCTCGGCGCCGTCCTCGCGCGCGAGCCGGTCGAGCAGCGCGGCGAGCGCGACCGAGTCCGGACCGCCCGAGCACGCGACCAACATGCGAACGCCGCGGTCGAGGCACATCGCGTCCCGGACCACGGCGTCGAGTGCACGTTCGGGGCGAGCACCGCGCACGGTGCTACGCCCCCGAGTGCGCGGTCATCGCGCCGCTAGTGGTTGGTCACCGCGGCGGACGTGTTGCTGAACCAGACCGTCGCGCCCGAGCCCTCCGCTCCGGTCACGAAGCCTTTGCAGAACCCGTCGTGCGTGCTGGACGTCACGCTGAACGTCTTGTTGTCCGAGGTCGCGAACGAGACGATCGCGCTAGCGCCGGTCCCGCACGACGTCGGGTCGAGCCCGAAGACGAACGAGCTGGTCCCGGTCTGCGAGGCCGTGAACGACTCGGTCTGGTTCGCGAGGACGAAGAACAGCGTCGGTTGGTTGTAGTTCGGATCGCTGCTCTGTCCGCCGTGCGCCGCGTCGTCGGTCGTGGTGCCGGTCAGCACGATCGCCGCGGGCGACGGGCTCGGCGCCGGCGTCGGCACGCCCGGCGGGAAGTAGATCAGCCGGAACGTGTACGTCACGTTCGCGAGGAACGTGAACGGCTTGCCGTTCGAGACGAAGGTGACCGTCGTCCCGCTGACCGTGATCGGGCCCTCGAACGTGTCGTTCCACTGGCCGCTCGCCGCGTCGTAGTAGCCGACGTAGAACGTCGAGCCGGACGGCACGACGCCGGACGGGATCTTGAACGAGAACGTCGGCGCCGCCGGGAACTGGATCGTGTGGTCGAACTTCTCCTGGAAGTACAACAGCACGAACGCGCCCGGCGGGATCGTCTGCGCGATGCGCGCGCCTTGCGGCGAGCGCGATGACGACTGCGAGACACCGCTCGGCGTGATGTTCGTGAGCGTATCGTTCACCGTCGCGCTGACCGGGCTGAACGGGTTGGTGAACGACTCGGTCCCGCTGTACCCGCCGGCGCTCGGGAGCGTCAGCGAGGTCGTGCTGGTCGAGTCCTGCGCCGAGGAGCTCGAGAACGACAGCGTCGACGTCGCCGAGGCCGAGAACGTCGCCATGATGACGGCGCCGCCGCCGGAGACCGGCGGCGTACCGGCCTGCGTCCCGCCGCTCGCGGTGATCTGGAACGACTGCACCTGGTTCGAGCCGTCGAAGTTGAGGATCACGACGTCGTTCGGGCTGCCGACGGTGACCGAGGTTCCCGTGGTGGCGCCGTTCGTGAGCGAGGTGTGGCCGGTCGCGTCTCCGTCGGTCAGCGTGAACGGGTTCGCGTACGCAGCGCTTCCGACGATCTGCGCACCGGTCGCATCGAACGCGGCAACGGTGATCGGGCCGCTGAACGGGGTGCCGCTGTGCAGCGCCGGTGCCGTCACGGTGACGGTGCGAACCACGCCGTTCAGCTGCGTCGCGAACGTCTGGTTCCCGGTCGCCACGTTGAACGTGGGAGTGCTGGTCGCCAGCAGGTTCGACGAGCTGTCCTTGAGCTGGAAGCTGTACTTCACCGCACCGGTCGGCGCGGGGACGGTGACCGTGCACGAAAGCCCGCCGGTGACGGCGGTGCAGTTGCCGCCGGCGCCGGTCGAGAGTTGCGCGACGGTCGGGTTCACGCTGGGCGGAACCTGCGCCGCGGTCGGCGCGCTGCCGTTGACGGTGAGCACCGTGACGGTGAGCGTCGCGGCGTTCGGCGAGACGAACTGCGGCGCGCGCGCCGACGACGACGTCGACGTGCGCGGGACGAGCAGCGTGACCGTCGCGCTCTGGGTCGGGATCGCCGGCGTGTTCGTCGGCTGGGTCTGAGGTTGCTGCGGGGCGACCGCCGAGCCTCCGCCGCCGCCACACCCGGCGAGCAGAGCGAGAGACGCGACGACGGCTAGCGCGCGCGTGTTCATGTGACGGAATCGCCTCCCGATGAAACGTGACGAACCCCGCGCCGTAGCGCGGGGGTCATCACTGTGATCGCGGCTCATGGATCGCCGAGACCCTTATTGGGGCTGGTGGCGCTTGCCGTTGATCGTGAAGTTGCCCGTCGTGACGGAGATCCAGAACGTTCCGTCGTGCGTCGTGTCGGTCGAGCCGCTACGCGCCGCGTGCGTCGTGATCGGGTAGCCCGTCCCAGCCTCCAGCAGGCGTACTTTGCAGATGCCGTTCCCGGTCGCGGTGATCGTGAACGTCGTCGCCGGGCTGGCGCTGAACGAGGCGATGTTCGGGTTCGACCCGCTGGCGCACCAGTTCGCAGACCCGTCACCGACCGTGTCGAGGGTGAACTGCTGGTTGAAGGTCAGCGTGGACCCCGGGTTCGTCCAACCCTTTTCCGTACCGGTCACGTTCTGCGAGCCGCTGGCCCCGGAGAAGAACATCGTCGGCTGGCTCCAGTTGGGATCGCCGCTCAGGCCGCCGTGGTTCGCGTCATCGAGCGTCAAGCCGGTGAAGGTCACGTCGAAGACCGTCGGCGTGACCGAGCCGCCGCCGGTGATCCCGGTGCCGCTCGCGGTGAGCGAGAACGGATTGTCCGCCTGGCCGGTGTAGTCGAGCGTCACCGCGTCGCCGGGTTTGGTCAGCGTCACGCTGGCGGCGGCCGCGCCGCCGTTCACGTGGAGCTTCGTCTGCAGCGTCGCGTCCGTGTCGGTGAGCGTGATCGCGTTCTCGAAGTTGTCGGGGCCGACGATCTGCGCGCCGGAGGCGTCGAGCGCGCTCCACGTCACCGACGCGGCGCTCTGCGCGGTGTCCGCGGTAAGCGCGGGCAGGCTCGCATTGACCGTCGCCACGATGCCGAGCAGCGTGACCGTCGGCGTGTTGTTCGCGCCCTGGGTGATCGGGACGTCGAGCGTCTTGCGCGCGAGCGGAGCGGACGCGTGTCCGGTGTCCCACTCGGCCGTGATCGTGTAGTTCACGGTTCCGGGCGGCGCGGCGACCGGGATCGTGCAGGTCGCGGTCCCGCCGCTGACCGTGCAGTTCGAGCCGGCGGTCGGCGCGAAGACCAGCGCGGTCGTCACGTCGGTCGGGATCCAGCTCGGCAGCGAGCCGGAATTCGTCGTCGTCCCGTTGTTGGTGACGCTGTTGATCTGGACGCGGATCTGCTTGGTGTTCGGCGAGACGTACTGCGGTGCACGCTTCGACGACGAGGGCTTCGCCCCGATCGGGAAGCTGATCGTCATGTTGACGGTCTGCAGGTTGCCCGAGGGCTGCTGCGGCGTGGTGGGCGCGGGATTGGTCGCCGGGGACGAACCGCCGCCGCCGCCGCACCCTGCGAGCAAGACCAGCGCCGCGATGGCGAGCGCACGTGACTTCATGAGCTGAGAACGCCTCCGGAAGAACGAGACTGAACCCGGCGGCTCTACGGACCGGCCGGGGCTAGGTTGCGCGAAGTTCCCTGAACGGGCGCCCGCCGCCTCGCGCTCGCGGCGGACTTACCACAATCCTTACCTTGCGGTGCTTACCGCGTACTTACGTCTACCTGTGCCGGCCCGAGACCGTGACCGAACCGCTGTTGACCGTGAACCTCACGGTCACCGACGCGCCCGAGCTGGTGCTGACCGTCGCCGAGCAGCTGCCCGGGTTCTGCGGGGTCACCACGTCGCTGAAGGTCAGGCCCGACCCGCTCGGGGTGCTGAACGTGACGATCGCGCTGCTCCCGCTGCCGCAGGAGCCGATGTCGACCGCGACCGAGGACGCGGCGGCCGTCGAAGTGACCGTGACGGTTTGGGCGTATGCGGCGCCCGTACCGGAGAACGTGATCGAGCTCGGGGTCGCCGTCAGCGTGCCGGGCGGCGCGGGGGTCCCGGTCGGAAACGGCGGCGTGTTGGCGCCGCCCCCGCATCCTGCGATCAATACGGATGCGAGCGCGCCAAAAGCCGCTCGCAGCAACAAACGTTCGGAAACCATGCCTCTTCCTTCGGCGCGGGGGCGGCAGCGGCTGAGCCCGCTCCCTCCGTACAACGCGAGGTACGGCTGCCCCTTCTGCTCAGCGCGCGGTCGAGCGCGCGATCTCGCGCTGCACGTCGCGGGCCTGGATGTCGCGGCGGCGGTCCCACAGCTTCTTGCCGCGGACCAGCGCGAGCTCGATCTTCACCCGCCCATGCTTGAAGTACAGGCGCCAGGGGACGAGGGTGAGGCCTTTCTCGGCGGCGCGCCCCGCGAGCCGGTCGATCTGCTCGCGGTGGAGGAGCAGCTTGCGCGGCCGGTTCGGCTCGTGGTTGAAGTACGAGCCCTCCTTGTACGGCGGGATGGTGAGGTTCACCAGCCACAGCTCGTGGTCGCGGAGCCGCGCGAAGGCCTCGTTGATCGAGACGTTCCCGCGCCGGATCGACTTGATCTCGGTCCCGGTCAGCGCGAGCCCGGCCTCGAGCGAGTCGAGCTTCTCGTACTCGTGCCGCGCGCGGCGGTTGTCGAGCGACGGTTCCGCCGCGGACTTCGCGGCGCGCTCCGCCTTCGCGGCGGTGCGCGCCTGCTTCATCTTCGGCACGGCTCAGCTCCGCGGCGCGTCGGGGACGCCGAGGCGTGCTTTCCCGAGCGGACCTTTCGAGACGAACGAGCCTTCCGCGCTCGCGAGCAGCGCGCCGTGCGCGTCGCGGACCGCCGCTTCGAGCGCGAGCACGTTGCGCCGCCGCCACTTCACCTCGCCGGTGATCGTGAGCGGCTCGCCGAGCGGGACCGCGGCGCGAAAGCGCAGCTGCATCGAGGCCGTCATCCCGCGCTCGCCCGCCGCGCCGCACGCGTACGCCATCGCCTCGTCGAGCAGCATCGCGACGACGCCGCCGTGCGCGGCGCCGCGCCAGCCCTGGAAGCGCGGCGGGAGCGTGATCCGCGCTTGCACCGCGCCCTCGCCGGTCGGCTCGAAGTGCAGGTGCAGGCCGTCCGCGTTGAACGGTCCGCAGGCGAAGCAGCGGCCGTCGTCGACCGGGAGCGCCTCGCTCATTTCTTGCGCTTCGGCGCGGGCGTGCTCGAAGGGCCTGGGGAAGGCGAGGCCGGCGGAAGCTTCCCGTACGCGCCGTCGTCGATCCGCTTCAGCAGCGAGCTCGCGTAGATCGTGTCGGCGTTCGCGGTGATCGAGGCTTTGAGCACCCGGCGCGCGTCCTCGGGTTTCTTCTCGTCGAGGTAGATGCGCGCGAGCAGCGTGTAGCCGTGCTGGCCGGCCTCGCCGACGTGGCCGACGTCCGCCTGGAGCCCGCGTGTCGCGTAGTCGACCGCCGCGGTGTACTGGCCGAGATCCTGCATCACCGAGGCGAGGTGGAAGTAGATGTCGGCGTAGTCCGGGACCAGGTTCGGCACGTCGATGATCATCGTGAGCGCGCGGTGCGGGTCTTTGAGGTCGATCTGGTAGATGCGCGCGAGGTACTCGCGCGCGAGCACGTTCTGCGGGTCGGTCCTGAGCGCGGCGAGGAACTCGGCCTTCGCGCGGTTCGCGCTGCGGTCGCCCTCGCGCATGATCCCGAGTCCCGTGTGCGCGGACTGCGAGTCCTGGTCGAGCTGGACCGCGGCGTTCAGCTCCTCGCGCGCGTCGACGTTGCGGTCGCGCCCGGTCAGCGAGGCGAAGAGGTACGAGAACCCGAGCTTGACGTGCGCGAGCGGGCTCTTGGGGTTCTTCGCGAGCTGCTCTTCCTCGGCGTCGACGAGGCCGTCGAGCGTCCCCGGCGTCTGCGCCGCGGTCGCGTTCAGGAACGAGAGCGCGAGCGTGTTGTCGGGGATCACCGCGAGCGCGTCCTCGAACGACTTGCGCGCGGTCGCGAAGTCGCGCGAGTAGAACGCCTTCAGCCCTTGCGAGAGCGGCGCGGTGAAGGCCGTGTTCGCGTAGTCGTTGCGCGCGGCAGGCGCGCTGCGCGGCGCAGGCGAGGCGGCAAGCAGCAGGACCGCGAGAAACGCGGCGACCGCGCGCATCAGCGGCCGACCAGGAGCCGGCGCGCGAGCGCGTCGGGGAGATGCGCCGAGACGATCTTCTCCTGCACCTGCGCGATCGGGTACTCGACGCGCGTGATCGTCACCGTCTGCATCTCCGAGTCGTAGAAGCCGAACGACGCGCGCGGGTTGAGATCGCGCGGCTGCCCGACGCTCCCGACGTTGATCAGATAGCGCAGCCCGGGGAGCAGCTTCACCTCGCCGCCCTGCTGCAGGTGCGCGTGCTCGATCGCGCCGTCGGGTTTGAGGATGTAGACCTCCGCGATGTGGGTGTGGCCGATGAAGATGATCGGCGCGTCGGTGGCGGCGAATGCGCGCGCCGCCGCGGCCTTGTCGAGCACGTACTCGAAGTAGTTCACCGGCGCGCCGTGCACGAGCAGAAACTCCGGCATGCGGAACTCGTAGCCGAGGCTGTCGAGCCAGGCGAGGTTCTCCGCGGTGAGCACGCCTTGCGTCCACTTCATCGCCTCGCGCGCCGCCGGGTTGAAGTACGCCAGGCCGAAGTTGTCGATCGCCGCGACGTCGTGATTCCCGAGGACCGTCGCGGTCGCGCGGGCGCGGATCTTCTCGACGCACTCGTTCGGGTTCGGGCCGTAGCCGACGATGTCGCCCAGGCACAGCAGCTTGTCGTCCTCGCGCAGCTGCGCGAAGACCGCGTCGAGCGCTTCGATGTTCGAATGAACGTCGGAGACGACGGCAAATCTCACGGGGCCGCTTTCTCCCGGACGCGGTCCAGCGCCTCGGCGAACCGGTCGGCGAAGTCCGCTCGCTCGGCGGCCGTGCCGACCGTCACACGGATAAAGCCGTCGATCGGCGGCGCCCACGGCTTGCGGACGAAGACGCCGAGCTCGAGCAGCGCGGCGACCATCGCGTCGGCCTGGGGCTTCGTCCCGATCTCGATGCAGACGAAGTTCGTCGACGACGGGAGCGAGCGGAGCCCGTGGCGCGCCGCGAGCGCGCGGTAGTCCTCGCGGCCGCGCTCGACCTCGGCGATCACCCCGCGCAGGAACGCGTCGTCGCCGAGCGCGGCGAGGGCGCCGATCTGCGCGGTGCGGTTCACGCCGAAGTGCAGGCGCAGCTTCTGGAACGTCGCGACGAGCTCGGGCGAGCAGAGCGCGTAGCCGATCCGCGCGCCGGCCATCCCGTAGGCCTTCGAGAAGGTCCGGGTGCGGATCGTACGCGGGTCGATCGCGTCGGGCGGGAGCGCCTCGCGCGAAACGAAGTCGGCGTACGCCTCGTCGAGGAAGAGCAGGACGTCGTCGGGGAGCGCCGCGCGCAGCTCGGCGAGGACCGCGCGGTCGACGAACGAGCCGGACGGGTTGTCGGGGTTCGCGACGTAGACCAGCTTCGCGCCGGAGCGCTTCACCGCCGCGACGATGCTCTCGGGGACGATCCCGCCGGTCTCGTTCGGCTCGGCGAACTCGGCGCGCGCGCCGAAGCCGGCCAGGTGGTAGAACAGCGTCGGGTAGGTGCCGCGCGTCGCGACGCAGGCGTCGCCGGGGGCGCAGAAGGCGCGCACAATCAGGCCCATCAGGTCGTCGATCCCGCTGGCGACGACGATCTCTTCGACGGCGCAGCGGTGGCGAGCGGCGAGCGCGGCGCGCAGCTCGAGCGACTCGGGGTCGCCGTACCACGAGGTCAGCGCGACCGCCTCGCGCATCGCGCCGATCGCGCGCGGCGAGGGGCCGAAGGCGCTCTCGTTCGCGCCGAGCCGTAGGAGCCGCTCGTAGCCGATCCGGCGCGCCAGCTCTTCCGGCGCGACGAACGGGGTCGACGGCGGGATCCCGGCGACCAGCGCGGTCGGCTGCGGGACGGGGCGCTCCGAGGTCACGGTCCTGCGACCCTGCTGCGGTCGGCGGCGTTGCGGACGGCGCTCGTCTCGCGGAGCCTGCGACGGCGCGAGCCGACGCGCAGCCCGGCCGCGTCGACGCGGCGGACGTGAGACGTCCCCTGCGCGACTTCGATCAGGCTCTGGCGCGTCTTGGCGTCCGGCACGACACCGCGCAGCGTCACGACCCCGCGGCTGACCGAGACGCCGACCGAGGTCGCCGCGTCCGGGTCGTGCGCGACGAGCCCGGCTTTGACCCCGGCCAGGATGAGCGCGTCTTGCAGCACCTCGCCGGCGGCCGGCGTGGTCAACGCCTCCGCGGCCTTCTGCCGATCCGAGCTCGTGCAGCCACCGAGCGGCGCGCTGAGTGCGAGCACGAGCGCGACCGGCCGGAGCACGCCGTGGAAACTCATGCCGTGCCTCCGTAGCGGAGGACGGTGACGGGCTCGCCGGCTTCGATCGGGACGCGGTCCGGGCCGACGACGACGTAGCCGTCGGCGCGCGCGAGCAGGCTGGTGTGCGAGGAGCGGAGCGTCAGCGGGCGCGCGCCCCCGGTTTCGTCGAGGGCCGCCGGCACGTACCACGTCCAGCCGGGCCGGCCGGCGAAGCGCTCGCGCGCGACCGCGGGCTGCGCCGGGCGGCGGGCGCCGCGCTCGCCGGTCAGGGCGCGGAAGAGCTCGGAGGCGATCGCGTCCAGGATCGTCAGCGCGCTGGTCGGATTCCCGGGGAGCCCGACGACGAGCTGCGAGCCGACCGCGGCGAAGACGGTCGGCTTCCCGGGCTTCACCCGCAGGCCGTGGACGACGACGCCCGGCGCGCCGAGGCCGTCGATCGCGGCCGGGACGTGGTCGCGGGCGCCGACCGACGAGCCGCCGGTGAGGACGACCGCGTCGGCCCGCCGCAGGCCCTCGGCGATCTGCCCCCGGATCGCGTCGACCTCGTCGACCGCGCGGGGCAGGTGGACGACCTCGCAGCCGAGCGCCGTCAGGCCGCCCGCGATCGCCCAGCGGTTCGAGTCGCGGACCTGTCCCGTCCCGGGGCGCTGCGCCGCGTCGACCAGCTCGTCGCCGGTCGAGACGACCGCGACCCGCGGCCGCCGGAAGACCTCGATTTCGGCCTGGCCCAGCGTAGCGAGGACCGAGAGCTCCGCCGCGCCGATGCGCCGGCCGGCGGGGAGGACGAGATCGCCCGGCGCCATGTCGTCGCCGCGCGGGGTGAACGAGTCGCCCGCCGCCGGGGCGGCGTCGGGGATCAGCTCGCCCTCGCGCTCCTCGGCGTCCTCGACCGGGATCACCGCGTCGGCGCCGGCGGGGAGGACGCCGCCGGTCGGAATCCGCATCGCCTCGCCCGCGGCGAGCGGGCCCGGCGGAGCATGGCCCATGCGGATCGTCGCGGTGATCCGGCGCGGCACGGCGCCGTCGGCCGAGCGGACCGCGAAGCCGTCCATCGTCGAGCGGTGGTCGGCGGGATAGGCGGTGTCCGCGACCGCGTCGCGCGCCAGGATACGGCCGAAGGCGGCCTCGAGCGCGACGCGCTCGGTCCCGAGCGGGCCGAGCGGGACGGCGTCCAGGAACGCCGCGACCGCCTCGCCGGGCGCGAGGAGCCGTTCGGTCTCGAAGGTCGCACCGGGGCGCAACGCACGCATCTCCGCCCGGTTCGACACGGAGGCCCCCTGTGCCATCGCGAACGAGGCGGGCCGTGCTGAACCTGGATCTGCTGCGGCGCGAGCCCGATCATGTCCGCGTCGCGGCCCGGCGCCGTGGAGGCGGCGCGGAGTTCGTCGACCGCATCCTGGAGCTCGACCGCGAGCGCCGAACCGCGATCACGAGCGCCGAGTCGCTGAAGGCCGAGAAGAACGCGCTGACCGCGCAGATCGCGAAGGCCGCCGACAAGAAGGCCGCGGCCGCCGAGCTGCGCCCGAAGATCGCCGAGCTCGACGCGCGGATCGCCTCCGAAGGCGAGGCGGTGCCCACGTACGAGCAGCGGATCGACGCCGAGCTCTCCGAGATCCCGAACCTCCTCGACGGCTCGGTCCCCGACGGCGACGACGAGCACGCGAACGTGCAGGTGCGCGCGTGGGGCGAGATCCCGCGGTTCGACTTCGCGCCGAAACCGCACTGGGAGATCGGCGAAGCGCTGGGGATCTTCGACTTCGAGCGCGGGACGAAGCTGGCGGGCTCGCGGTTCGCGGTGCTGCGCGGACCGGGCGCGCGGCTCTCGCGCGCGCTCGCGCAGTTCTTCCTCGACCGCGCGGCGCGCCACGGCTACGTCGAGATCAATCCCCCGGTGCTGGTGAACCGCGCGACGATGTGGTCGACCGGGCAGCTCTCGAAGTTTGCGGACCAGATGTACGCGTTCGAGGGCGACGGCCCGGGCGACGAGCTGTACCTGATTCCGACCGCGGAGGTGCCGCTCACCGCGCTGCACCGCGACGAGATGCTCGCCGGTGATCTGCTTCCGCTGCGCTACACCGCGCACACGCCGTGCTTTCGGAAAGAGGCGGGCGCGGCGGGGAAGGACACGCGCGGATTGATCCGGATGCACCAGTTCGAGAAGGTCGAGCTGGTGTGGCTGACGCTCCCCGAGAGCTCGTTCGACGACCTCGAGACGCTCACGCGCAACGCGACGGGGTTGTACGAAGAGCTCGGCATCCCGCACCGCGTGATGCTGCTGTGCGCCGGCGACACCGGGTTCAACGCGGCGAAGACGTACGACGTCGAGGTGTGGCTGCCGGGCGCGAACGCGTACCGCGAGATCAGCTCGTGCTCGAACTGCACCGACTTCCAGGCGCGCCGCACGCAGATCCGCTTCCGCCGCGAGCCCGGCGCGAAACCCGAGCTGGTGCACACGCTGAACGGCTCGGGCGGCGCGATCGGCCGGACACTGGTGGCGATCGTCGAGAACTACCAGCGCGCCGACGGCGGGTTGACGATCCCCGAAGCGCTGCGCCCGTTCGCGGGGTTCGCGTCGATCGAGCCCGACGGCTCGACGCGTGGATGATGTAGTCTCTCATGCGGCGCGGGTGCTGCGCGAGGGCGGCGTGGTGGCGATTCCGACGGAGACCGTGTACGGGCTCGCGGCGGACGTCGGGAACGCGGAGGCGATCGCGCGCGTGTACGCGATCAAAGGCCGGCCGGCGGATCATCCGCTGATCGTGCACGCGCACGACGCCGGCGGGCTCGAAGGGTACGTCGCCGAGATCACGCCGCGGCTGCGCGCGCTCGCGGACGCGTTCTGGCCGGGACCGCTCACCGCCATCGTCGCGCGCGGGCCGCGCACCCCGCTTTCGGTGACCGGCGGACAGGAGACGGTCGCGGTGCGCGTGCCCGAGCATCCGGTCGCGCGCGCGATCCTCGCGGCGTTCGGCGGCGCGCTGGCGGCGCCGTCGGCGAACCGCTTCGGGCGCGTCTCGCCGACGACCGCCGAGCATGTGCGCGCCGATCTCGGCGCCGAGGTCGATCTGATCGTCGACGGCGGGCCGGCGCGGGTCGGCGTCGAGTCGACGATCGTCGATCTCACCGGCGAGGTGCCGGCGGTGCTGCGCGCCGGCGCCATCACGCCGGCGCAGCTCGGCGAAGCGCTCGGAACCGCGGTCGTGACGCGCGTGGGCGGCGCCGTGCGCGCGCCCGGGACGCTGCGCTCGCACTACGCGCCGCGCGCGCGGCTGGTCCTGGCCGACGCGGCGGCGCGCGAGGACGAAGCGCGGCGCCGGGCCGCCCGCGGAGAGCGTGTCGCGGTGCTCACCCTCCCCGACGATCCGGCGACGGCGGCGCGGACGCTGTACGCGACGCTGCGCGCGCTCGACGCGAACGGCTACGAGACGATCGTCGCGACGCTTCCGCCCGACACGGAAGCGAACGCGGCGGTGCGCGATCGCCTCAGCCGGGCCGCGGCGCCGCGGTGACGAGAGTACGATGATCTCTCGCTTCTCGAGGCTGGACCGCGCACGCGTGGTGCGGCTCTGTTTGCTCGGCGCCGCAGTGGTCTTCGCGCTCGCCGAGCTCGCGCGCTCGTCGTATCTGCGCTTCGCGACCGGGATGGTGGACTTCCGCGTGCTGTACTGCGTCGGTCGCGTGGTCCTCGCGGGCGGGGATCCGTATCTGGTCGAGCCCCTCCGTTCGTGCGAACACGCGTACGCCGATCCTTCGATCGCCGGATCACCGAATATCGTCTATCCGTTCGCCCTGCCCCCGTACGTCGTCGCGCCGTTCGCAGCGCTCGCGCTCCTTCCGTTCACGACCGCGGCATGGAGCTACGAGATCGCGGCGGTCGTCGCGCTCGTCGCCGCCGCCGTGCTGCTTTCACGCGCGCTCGACCTGCCGCCGCCGGCCGTCGCGGCCGCGATCGTCGTTTCGGTCGGGCTTCCGTCGCTCGCGCTCGGCCAACTCGTTCCGTTCGAGCTGGCGTTCATCGCCGCCACGGCGTTCGCGCTCGTGCGCGGGAAACACGTCGCCGCGGGAGTCTTCGCGGCGCTGACGATGCTCGAACCGCACATCGGCGTCTTCGTCGTCGCGTCGGTAGCGCTGTTCGCGCCGCGAACGCGGGTCGCGGTGCTCGTCTCGGCCGCGGCGCTCGCGCTGGCGGCTTTCGCCGAGGGCGGAACGCGATGGTTGACGACGTTCCCCGCGGAGCTCCGGCTTCAGGCGCTCGCTGAAGCCCACGACGATGCGCAGTACAGTCTCACCGCCGCGCTCGCGTGGCTCGGCGTGCCGGTGCAGTACGCGCTGCTCGCAGGCTCGGTCTCGACGCTGCTGGCGTTCGTGCTCTCGCTCGTGCTCTCACGCGCGGTCGCGCGTGTATCGACGCCGGCGGCACTCGCCGTCCTCCCGCCGGCGTGCGCCGTCGTGGCCGGAAGCTACATCCACATCACGCAGATCGGGCTCGCGGTTCCCGCCGCGTTCTTGCTCGCTCGGTATTCGCGCACCGACGCCGTCGCGACGCGGCTCGCCGTTGCCGGCCTCGTGCTGTTAGCGGTTCCGTGGCCGCACGTCGCCGCGGAGAAGCCGGTGACGGCCGCGGCGTTGCTCGTCATCGCCGTTCTCCTGCGGTACGCCGGCGCATCGTACGCGCATATCGCCGCCGCGGTCGCGGCGTGCTGGATCGTGCTGTGGCCGCTTCAGAACTCGCTCCCGCCCGCGCTCGCCAGACCGGTGCTGCCCAGAGCGGCGCCCGGCGCGCTCGCCAGCACCGTGTGGATCGAAGTGGCCCCGCAGATCAACCGCGATTCACCGCGCACGTACGTGATCAAGCTGCCGACGTGGCTGGGGCTGGCGGCGACGATCGGCGCGGCGATTCGTCTCACAGATCCTCGACGCCGAAGGCTCGGCGAAGCTCCACCTTCGCCTGCTCCAGCGTCTTCTTTCGCTTCTTCGGCAGATTCTTTCCGGCGCGGTTGATGAAGAACGTCAGCATCGACATCGCGGAGCGGTAGGGTGAGGACTTGCGGCGGTGTGAGCGCTCGGCGTCTCGCTTGAGGTCGCGAGCGATCTTCTTCGGGTCGTCCTGCGCGAACGTGCCCCGCTCGATGTCGAGCGCGTCGCTCGTCTCGGTGACGTGATGGGACCAGCGTTTCGTGGTCGGCATGCCGAGATGATACCCGCCGGGAACGAAGGAGGCGTGTCCCGCCGGCTGCTCGCGCTCGTCCTCGCGCTCGCCGCTCTCGCTTCTCCGGCCGCCGCGGCTCCCGCGCCGCGCACGGTCGCGCCGGCGCGCGCTCCGGCCTCGCTCGGCGCGCTCGACGTGATCGCGCTGGAGATCTGCTACACCACGGTGCTCGCGCGCTACTACAAGCCGGTCGACCCGGCGCTGCTGCTGAACGGCGCGCGCAGCGGGATCGCGTCGTATCTCGCCTCGCGCGGGATCGCGGCGCCGCGGTTTCCGCCGCTGCCTGCGGGCGCGGACCGCTACCGCGCGGAGAGCGAGATCGACCGCGACGTCGCGCTGGTCGTCGCGCGCTACGGCGCGCGCCTGCGCACCGCCGATCTCGTCTCGAAGACGATCGCCGGCGAGCTGGCGACGCTGCACGACCCGTACACCGTGCTGTTTCCGCCGGCGCAGTTCAAGAAGTTCGTCGGGTTCCTCGACGGGCGCGCCGCGGCGGGGATCGGCGCGGAGCTCGACGTCGATCCGCAGACGCACGCGGTGCGCGTCGTCGACGTCTTCCCCGACAGCCCGGCGGAGGCGGCCGGCTTGCAGCCGGGCGACACGATCACGGCGATCGACGGCCGCCCGCCGCCGGCGACTTCGCCGGCCGACGTCGCGAGCGCGCTGCGCGGCGCGCCGGGGAGCACGGTGCGGCTCGCGTTCACGCGCGGCGACGTCGCGCAGACGCCGGTGGCGATCGTGCGGAAGGTCGCGGTCGCGCCGGACGTCACGGGACGCGTGCTCGCGGACGGGATCGGATACGTGCGCATCCGCGCGTTCGGCGCGCAGTCGCCGCAGCAGCTCGACGCGGTGCTCGCAAAGCTACGCGCCGCGAACGCGCGCGCGTACGTCGTCGACCTGCGCGCGGACGGCGGCGGCTACCGCGACGCCGCGATCGCGATCGGCTCGCACTTCGTCCGCGGGACGATCGTGACGACGCAGGAGCGCACCGGTCCGCCGGCCGCGTTCACCGCGAAACCCGGGATCGCGCCGCTCGGCGCGCCGCTCGCGGTGCTTGTCGACGGCGACACCGCGTCGGCAGCCGAGATCGTCGCCGGCGCGATCCAGGACGACAAGGCCGGAACGCTCGTCGGCACGCGCACGTTCGGGAAAGGCCTGGTGCAGGAAACGTTCGCGCTCCCGGACGGCGGCGCGATCAAGATGACCACGGCGCGCTATCTCACCCCGGCCGGGCGCGACATCGACAAGGTCGGGATCACACCGGACGTCGTCGTGCAGCAGCGCCCGGACGCGCATCCGGGCGAGCCGGGCCGCGATGCGCAGCTCGACGCGGCGCTGGCGCTATTCGCCGCACACTAAAGGCGCTGAGGCAGACGGCTGGTCTTCCGTGCGAGGCGCATGACCGATTCGTCGGCGCCGTATGCTGCGAGCCGAGCGATCGGAATCCAGGCGAGCTCGTGCGACTCCTCGCTGAGGACGAGCGGTTCTTCCGGATCGGCTTCGAGCGCGAAGCGGACGTCGTAGTGATCGTGCTCGGGCTCGCCGCGCCGCGCGGGGATTCGGTGAACGTCCACGTCGTAGATAGCGTCTTCCGCGAATCGCAGCGAAGTGAGGCCCGACTCTTCATGCGCTTTCCCGCAGGGCGACGGCGCGCACGTCCGCATCGCCGTCGGCGTGCCCGCCGAGCTGCAGCCATCTGCCGAGCTTGCGGTGGTGCGTCAGCAGCGCCCGCGTGCGCGACGAGTCGACGATCCAGGCCGACGCCGTCACGTGCCCGACGGACAGCACCCGCTCGAACGCATCCGCGTGCTCCTCGACGAACGCGGCGAGCCGGTCGCGCATCGCGCGCTCGCACTCGTCGGCGGGCGCGTAAGCGCGCAATTCGTCGAGCAGCGCGAGACGAGAGGCGGCAGGCATCCCGCGAAGTTCGCGCGACGTTCGCCGGTTCCGCCGCGTTCCGCGAACATGGGATATCGTCCGCTCGCCGCTCTCGCCGCGGCACTCGCCGCTCTCGGCGCCGGGTTCGCCGCACTCCCGGCCGCGGCGGCTTCGCCGGCACCGGCGAGCGCGCCGCCGATCGCGGGCGGCCCGCACGCCTTGGCCATCCTGCGGCCTTGCGCGGCGTCGCAGTTGCGCGCGGCCGTCATCTCCGACGAAGGGGCGATGCTGCACCGCGAGCTGCGCATCGGACTAACGAACACCGGCACGACCGGGTGCGCGATCGACGGCTATCCGGCGGTACGGCTGCTCGATGAGCTGAAACATCCGCGCATCGTCGCGGAGACGTTCTCCACCGAGAAGCCGCGCGAGTTCACGATCGGCCCGGGCCAAGCCGCGGTGTTCCGCCTGCGCGTCGCCACCGGTGACGGCACGACGACGTACATGACCGCGCCGACGCTCGCGATCATCCCGCCGGGCGACGTCGCGCCGCTGCTGCTCAACGTGCAGCTCCCCGTCGCGCCGACGCTCGAAGTCATGCCGCTGATCCCGGCCGCCGCGGCGAAGTAGCGCTCACTCCTCGCCGCGCCGGACACGCGCGCACAGATCGCGCGCGGCGGCGTCCCAGCTCGGAAACGCGAACGCGAACCCCGTCCCGGCGAGCTTCGCGCAGACGACGCGCCGGCTCTTGAGCGCGAGCTCCGTCTCCGTGCCCATCACGCGCGCGCCGACCTCCAGCAGCGGACCGGGTGCGGGAAGCCCGACCGGCATCCCCCACGCCGCGCGAAGCTCGCGCATGAACTCCGCGTTGGGCAGCGGATTCGGCGCCGCGACGTTCACCGCGTCCTCGAGCGACTCGTCACGAATCACCTGATCGACCGCCCGCACGAAATCGTCGCCGTGCACCCACGAGACGTACTGCCGCCCGTCGCCCACGTGCCCGCCGAGCCCGAACCGCACGAGCCGAAGCAGAATATCGAACGGCCCGCCCGCGCCCGGCGCCATGACGATCGCCGAACGCAGCTTCACCTTGCGTGTCCCCGGCGTCTCCGCCTCATCGACCGCGCGCTCCCACGCCTTCACGACGTCGATGCTGAACCGCCACGTCTCCGGCACGCCGGGCTCGCCGCCGCCGATGATCCCGGTGAGCTCGTCGTTCGCCGCATCATACCGATGCGCGTAGATCGTCGCGGTGCTCATCTGAATCCAGACCTTCGGCGGCCTCACCGCCGCGGCGATCGCCGCACCGACGACCCGTGTGGAATCGACGCGTGAGTCGATGATCGCGCGCCGGTTCTCCGGTGTGTACCTGCAGTTCACGCTTCGCCCGGCCAGATTGATCACGACGTCCGCGCCGTCGACCTCGGCGGCCCACGACCCGAGTCTCTTCGCATCCCACGCAACGACGCGCCACGGCGCCTCGCGCACCGCACGGCTCAGCACGACGACCTCATCACCCGCCGCCTGATGCGCGCGAGCGACGAGCGTCCCGAGCTGCCCGGTTCCGCCCGCAACGACAATCTTCACCGGACTACGGCTTGCACCAGTCGAGCACGGTCCGGACCTGTCGTTCGACGCTCAAGCGTCCGTCAAGCCGCAAGACGGGTATCGTGATGCGATCGAGCCACGCCTCGTCACGTGACCGGCTGCGTCCCCGTTCGGTTCCCTCGTCGTAAGCAGCGGCCCACCTGAGGAACGCTTCACTGCCTTCGCGTAGCGCAGGATCGGCATACATCTCGTAACCATATCGCTCGAGCTCGCGGGCGGCAAGACGCTCGACTCGAACGGCGGTCGGCGCCGTCATGAAAACGACCCCATCGAGGTACTGCAGCAGGTCGTCACCCCAGCCGGTGATCGATCCGGTTAGAATCATCCCGTGCGGCTCTTGGAGCACCTCCGCCAACCGCCGAATACGATCATCGACGTCTCGCTTCTTCTCAAACGGTGGCGTCGAGGGAAGCCAGTAGATGTCGTCCGTGTCGACGTGCCGGTACCCGGTACACTGCGCCAACGCCTTTCCCAGGGTGGTCTTGCCGCAACCCGCCGCTCCCATGACGTGGATCACCCGCATCGTCCCGTGCTCTCACTGAACGGCGATCAGTTCGACCCGGTTGCCGAACGGATCCTCGATGTAGCAGTGCGCCGCTCCCGCGAACGGCAACGGATCGGGCGTGACCGTAACGCCGCACTCGCGCAGACGCTCGAGAAGGCGCTCATAGTTCGCCGCACGCAACGCCGGGTGCGCCTTCTTCGCCGGCATGAAGCCCCGGTCGACTCCCACGTGAATGTTCACCGGACCGCTGCGGAACCACGCTCCGCCTCGTGCGGCAAGCTCCTCCGGCTTCGGGATCTCTTCGAATCCGAGCACCTCGGCGTAGAATCGGCGGGCGAGGGACTCTTGGCCGGCGGGCATCGCCAACTGTACGTGGTCGAACGCGTACACCGGGCGGGGGGCCGTCTCGTGGACGACTGCTTCGAGCTTGTGGCCGTCCGGGTCGCGAACGAACGCCGCGAAGTAGCCGGGACCGTATTCGGGATGAAGACCTGGTGCACCATCCGAAGTTCCACCGAACTCGAGAGCGTGTGCATGAAACGACGCGGCAGCGTCGCGGCTCGACGCGCGAAACGCGACGTGCGTCCGCGAGTTGTGCGCGACCGGCTCACCGCCGTCGCTCCGCTTGATCGCGAACGGCTCGTCCGAGCCTTCCGATCCATAGCCCGCCGCGTCTGTGGCAGTCCATAACCGGCTGATGCGCAGCGGCCGGAACACCGCGTCATAAAACGCGATGGAACGCTGCAAATCCGAGACTGCGACGGAGATATGGTCGAGCACCGGGCCTCTCTTCGGACGGGCGATGTGGAGGAGAGAGTGGGATTCGAACCCACGAGCCCCGCGAAGGGCCTGCGGTTTTCAAGACCGCCGCGTTCAACCGCTCCGCCATCTCTCCATGTACCGGAAAACCGCGTCGTGGCGCCGTTTTCGACGCTCGCGCGGCTACCGTGCCGCGCGCGTTGGGAGCCCGCGGTTGCCATTCGGTAGCCGTGGGCCGCGAAAACACGTCGCGCCGGGAGTCGTTGGCGGGTCGCAAGCCGTGACCCTGGCGCGTGTCTCGCGACGAGCTGCGGCTCTGCCTCAGATGGCGCCGGGCGACGCTAGCGGCGCCGAGGTGTGAGTCCGCTGTGCTTGAACCGGTAGGCCTTGAAAGGCGGCGGTCGCGTCACGCGTCGATCGCTGCGGCGATGGTGAAAAAAGCTCTCCGCTCACGGCGTTCGACAAGGGGGCGCGCTGCAGCTACGAGGGCGCGGCCGTGATCTCTTCCCGTTTCGTGTTCAGGCCGCGATCACGCCCCCGCGGGGGCGCGGGCGCCGGAGGAGATATGTGCCGGCGATGGCGAGAGTTGGTCCATGCGCCGAAACCGGCTGCGTGTCGTGCGCGTCGCCCTTGTCCTTGCCGCAATGAGCGCGCCGGGGTGGGCCGCCGCGAGCGCGGCTGGGTCGGCGTCAAGCGCGCCGGCCGTCCGGCCCGCCGAGCTGTGGTCCTCGGCGACGGGCAGCCTGCATGTCGCCGGCATCTTAGGAAACGCATCTGTTCCGTGGTCGCCCGAGCTTCGCGAGCTCACGGTGATGCTGGACGAGCCGCGGGCCGCGTCCGCCTTCTCGCGCTCCGTGGGAAAGCTGGGCCGCTTTCCGAGAGTGATCATCGACGATGCTCCAGACGGCGAGCGCTACGAGCTCGACCGGGCGGTGGTGATCCGTTACGCGCATCAAGCGCCGTCCACGATCCGCGTGACGTTCCGCTTCGCACGGTTCCGGCTGCGGTGCGGGCCGCCGACCTGCGCCATTCCGCTGACGTACGATAGCGCCGCGCCGCGCTAAACCCCGCTGTACCGCGCTGAACGAGAGCTGCACAGTTCGGCGCGGCCCAGGACCCGGGATGGTGCGCACCGCGGCGCAGTATGAGCGGTCGACACGTCTCGTAGGAGCTTCGGCGTGCCAGGTTCGGGCGCGGCGATCGAAGCAACACTCCGACATGAGCCGAGACGACCTGCTGTGCGTGGAATGCCGCAAGCGGCCGAAGCTCCGCGACGGCTTGCGGTGCTTCGAGTGCTCGCGTCAGGCCTGCTGCGGTCACGCGCGGCGCCTTCACACGCCGCGGTGCGCGTACTGGATCATGGGGACGCGGGACGACCCGCCCCACATGTGCGGGTGCGAAGCGCTAGTTTCGGCGGACGCGTGAGATCGCTCAGACGTCGGCTAGTTGCCCTGCGGTAGCCGTACAGGGTGGTTTTCGGCGGTACCGGGCGGCACGCCGCGACCCGCTACGGCCTCTTAGTCCAGCCGACACATGACGTAACGATACGGCGCGGTAGAGAGAACTCACACAGATTGCAAGACCGCCGCGTTCAACCGCTCCGCCATCTCTCCGTGCGCGGACCTCTTGTTCCAGGCCGGCCCGGTTCACTCTTCCGCCGGTCTCAGAGTTTTCTCAGCACGCCGCGCATCCTTAGTGGGTACCGGCTCATGCCGGGGGAGGGTGCCGATGACTCGCAGGCAAGCTCTTTCCGGACTCATCGCCGCGACGGCCGCGTCGCTCGCGCCGCGGCGCGCGCAGGCCGAAGGACTGGTCCGTTTCCGCAACGTCTCGTACGCGGGCGGCGTCACCGTCGAAGTGCGCGTCGGCCAGACGCTCGACGGCGCGGTCCTCTACGGCACCCAGAAGATCGCCAAGGGCGAGACATGGGAGGTCGACACCACCGGCGCTCCGGCGTGGTGGCGCCGCGAAGTCGCGCCGGGCTCGAACGACGGGCGCTACACCGCCTGGCAGCGGCTCGACGTCAGCCGGTCGGACGCGCGCGTCGAGATCTGAGCCGCCCGGTAAGGGACCGCGGCGCGGGGACCGAACCCCGCGCTCGATGAACTCCATTCGCGCGCTCGCCGCGGTGCTGCTCGTGGTCCTCACGGCGTGCACGCACGTCTCCGGAGTGGGCACCGGGGCCGGCCGCGCCACCGACGTGCTCCATCTGGACAGCGCGACCGATCCGCCGGGATTCGACCCGCTCGTCTTCGACAACGCGCAGATCGTCTATTTCGCACCGCTGATCCACGGGTTTCTCTTCCGGGCCGACGGCGAAGGGAAGATGGTCCCCGATCTCGCGACCGTCGTGCCGACCGCCGCGAACGGCGGGATCTCGCGCGACGGGCGCACCGTCACGTATCATCTGCGGCGCGGGCTGCGCTGGCACGACGGCGCGCCGTTCGACGCGCGCGACGTCGTCTTCTCGTTCGACGCCGCGATGAACCCGAACAACTCGGTCCCCGACCACACCGGGTTCGACCACGTCGCCGCGGTGCGCGCGCTCGACCCGTACACCGTGCAGGTGCGGCTGACGCGGCCGTTCTCGCCGTTCGTTCCGTCGTGCTTCACGATGGCGGCGAACGACCCGTACCCGATCCTCCCCGCGCATCTCCTCGCCGGCAAGCACGACATCAACCGCGATCCGTACAACGCCGCGCCGATCGGGCTCGGCCCCTACAAGCTCGTCTCCTGGCAGCGCGGCTCGCGGATCGTCCTCGCCGCGGATCCGCACTATTACCGCGGCGCGCCGAAGATCCCGCGAATCGAGATCGCGATCATCCCCGACTCGAACACCATTGCGACGGTGTGGAACTCCGGCGGCATCGACTTCGTCCCGGCGCGCGTCCAGGCCGGGCGCACGTTCCTCGACACGATCCGCAAGCGCGGCGATGCGCGCATCGTGATGCAGCTGCACTACGAGTTCGACTACGTGCTGCTCAACCTCGCGCACCCGCCGCTCGACGACGTCCGCGTGCGGCGCGCGCTCACGATGGGGATCGACCGCCACCGCATCATGCAGGATCTCGACGGCGAACTTTGGGTACCCGGCGAGACCGACCGGCTGCCGGGACAGTTCGCGTACGACCCGACGATCGTGCAGCCGCGCTACGATCCCGCCGCCGCCGCGCGTCTGCTCGACGCTGCCGGCTGGCGTCTCGGGCCCGACGGCGTGCGCCGGAAGAATGGCCGGCCGCTCGCGCTTCAGTTCATCGCGACGACCGAGTCGCGGACCACCGGGCGGTTCAGCCTGCTCGCGCAGCAGCAGCTCGCGAAGATCGGCGTCCGCACCGACCTCAAAGAGTACGGCTACAATCTGCTCTACCAGCCGAAGGCGCAGGGCGGGATCTATCCCAGCGGCCGTTTCGACCTCACGTATTTCGGCTGGCAGCCGAACACGGTCGCCGACCACTCGTACCTCTTCCGCTGCGACACGCGCCCGCCGGGCGGCGACAACTTCGGGAACATCTGCGACCCGGTGATCGAGCGCGCCGCGCGCGAGGAGCTCGACACGACCGACCCGGCGCGCGAGGCCGCCGGCGACCGCGCGATCACGCGCCGGGTGGTCGAGCAGAGCGAGGTGATCTTCCTCGGCTTCAACCGGGAGGCGGTCGCCTATCGCGACGATCTGGAGGGCGTCGTTCCGTCGGTCACCGGCCAGCATCTCTGGAACGTCTGGGCGTGGAGGTTCCGCGCGAAGTAGCGGCGCGCCGCGGCGCGGAAGGGGTCCGGGTGACGACGACGCCTCTGACCTACGGCTCGTACCTGCGAGTCCCCGAGCTGCTCTCGCTCCAGCGGCCGCTCAGCGATCCCGCGCATCACGACGAGCTGCTCTTCATCCTGATCCATCAGGTGTACGAGCTCTGGTTCAAGCAGACGCTGCACGAGCTCGACGCCGCGGTGCGCTTCCTCGACACGGACGATCTGCTCAAGGTCGCCAAGGCGTTCCGACGCATCCACGCGATTCAGCGCATCCTCGAGATGCAGGTCGACGTGCTCGAAACGATGACGCCGCAGGATTTCAACGCGTTCCGCGAAGGGCTCAACCCCGCCAGCGGATTCCAGTCCGCGCAGTTCCGCGAGATCGAGTTCCGCTGCGGCGCCAAGATGCCGGAAGCCGCCCTGCAGCATCTCGACCTCACGCCGCCGGAGCGCGCGAACCTGGACCGGCGTTTGCGCGAGCCGACGCTCTACGACGCGCTCAAAGCCTATCTCGCGCGGCAGGGCTTCGACGTCACCTCGCACGACGCGCTGGTCGAGACCTTCCGCGCGATCTACGAGAACGAGGCGTCGCACTACGCGCTCTACCTCCTGCTCGAGGATCTGATCGAGTTCGACGAGCGCGTGCGGCTGTGGCGCGGGCGGCACGTCATCATGGTCGAGCGGATGATCGGGATGAAGCCGGGGACCGGCGGTTCGCTCGGCGTCCCGTACTTGCAGAGCACGCTGCAAAAGCGCTTCTTCCCCGAGCTGTGGGAGGTCCGCACGGTGCTCGGCGGAAGCTCGCCCGCGTGATCGCTACGACGCAGGCGCGAGCGCGCGACCGGTTCGCGGGACTCGCCCAGAACACGTGGCTCGTCTCGCACTCGATGGGCCCGCCGCCGCTCGCCGCGCGCGACGCGCTCGTGCGCTATCACGAGCAGTGGGCCGACGGCGGTCCCGAAGGCGCGTGGCCCGCGTGGCTCGACGAAGCGCGCGCGATCGCGGACGGCATCGGCGCGATCGTCGGCGCGCCCCCCGGCTCCGTCACGCTCGCGCCGAACGTCAGCGTGCTGCAATCCGCGCTCGCGTCATCACTGAGCTTTCAAGGCACGGACCGGAACGAGGTCGTGTACGAAGCGCTGCAGTTCCCCTCGCTCGCATACGTCTGGACCGAGTGGGAGCGCGCCGGCGCGAAGACCGTGCGCGTCCCGACCGACGACGGCCGCACGATCCCGACCGACCGCATCTGCTCTGCGATCACCGAGCGCACCGCCGTCGTCCTCCTCTCGCACGCGTACTACCAGAGCGCCGTCGTGATCGACGTGCCGGCGATCGTCGCGCGTGCGCGCGAGGTCGGCGCGCTCGTCGTCCTCGACGCGTACCAGACGACCGGGACGTATCCGTACGACGTCGTCGCGCTCGATCTCGACGTCGTCGTCGGCGGCTCGCACAAGTGGCTGTGCGGCGGGCCGGGCTGCGGCTGGATGTACGTGCGGCCCGCGCTCGCGGAGCGGTTCCGGCCGATGGTGACCGGCTGGTTCGCGCACCGGGAGCCGTTCGCGTTCGAGCCGCCGCCGATCGATCTCGCGCACGGGATGCTGCGCTGGGCGACCGGGACGCCGACGATCCCAGGCTATCTGGTAGCGAAGGCGGGGCACGATCTGATCCGCGAGATCGGCGTCCCGGCAATTCGGGAACACAATGTGCGGCTGACGACGCGCCTCACCGAGGAGGCGCTCGAACGCGGTTGGCGCGTGAACACGCCGCACGAGGCCGCGCGGCGCACGGGCTGGGTCGGGATCGACGTTCCGAACGCCGAGCGCGTGCTGCACGAGCTGATCGCCCGCCGCATCTACGTCGACTACCGGCCGGGCTGCGGCTTGCGCGTCAGCGCGCACTTCTACACCACCGACGAAGAGATCGAGCGCTTTCTGGCTGCGATGGACGGCCTGGTCTGAGGTTGTCGAAGCTGCGCTGAGCGAGCACGCGTACCTGGCATCATCCTGGGAAAGACGGCACTTGTCAGTCACTCAGCCAGACAGGAGCCACGAACGACATGCACCATCCAAGCCGACTGATACTCGCCGCGACGGCGCTGGCGCTCGCGTCGACCGGAGTGGCGTTCGCGCAATCATCCTCTCCGATGCCGTCGACGAGTACCGCGCCGTCGAGCAGCGCGCAGCCGAGCGCGATGCCGAGCGCGATGCCGACGACGTCGACCACCTCGGCGCCGGCCACGCCGAGCGCCTCGTCGTCACCGTCGAGCTCGGGCAACGGCAACAACGGCAACGGCAACGGCAACGGCAACGGCAACAACAACAAGACCGGGAACGGCAACAACAACCACACCGGCAATCCCGGCCAGAAGACGCCGAATGGCAACAACGGGATGCACGGCCAGGGCAACCGCGGGCTGCATCTCGGCCAGCTCAAGCACATCACGCTCCCGACGACGCAGCTGCGCTACGCGCTGGGCCACCAGCGGGAAGCGGCCGACAAGCTCAAGGCGATGAAGACGATCCCGCTCAGCAAGCTGACGATCGTCTCGCTCTCGCAGGGGACGGTCTCCGCTCCGCGCACGACGCAGTCCGGGACGAGCGGCTCGAACACGCAGTCCGGCAGCGGTCAGATGAGCGGCAGCTCCGCGGGCACGACCCAGAGCGGCTCGTCGAACAGCCCGTCGGGCGGCAGCGTCCTGACCGGCGCGGGCGGCGTCTCGCTGAACAACAGCCAGATCCAGTACCTGCACAACGTGCTCGCCAACGTCAACGTGAGCGACGCGCTCAACAACGTGACGGTCTCGCTCTCGAACGTCCTGAACAACAACAACATCTCGATCGGCCAGGTGATCGGCCTCTACATCGGCGGCGGCGGCAACGTCACCGCGATCACGAAGTAGCCTTCGGGCTCGAACCGTCCTTCGGCGGTATGGAAGCGCGGCCGCGGCGACCCGCGAGCCGCGCTTCCAGCATCGCCCGGAACATCTCCGCGTTCCGCACCGCCTGGCCGCTGCGGTGGTTGTTGAAGAACGCCAGCGTCTCGCGCACGCCGGGCGAGGCGCGCAGGTCGCCGACGCGGTCGACCCACGGCTCCAGCTCCTCGGCCGAGTACAGATAGTCGTAGCGCAGGTCCGGCGTCTCCGGGCGCCACCACTGCTTCACGTTGCGGCCGTGGAAGCGCACGTACGCGACTTCGCTCGTCGCGTCGGCCGACTCGCGCAGCAGCTTCGAGAAGTGCGGCATGTCGACGTTGCTCCAGCCGATCCCGAGCTCCGCGAGCAGCTCCAGCGTCGCGTTCGCCTGCCAGTCGCGGTGGCGGAACTCCGCGACGAGATCCATCTCGGAAAGGGCGCGGCGCAGCGCGCGCAGCCGCTTCTCCGCGTTCGGCGAGGGCTTGAAGCTGTTCGGGAACTGCATGAGCCCGCAGGCGAGCTTCCCGCTCTCCGCGAGCGGCTCGAGCGCGCGCCGGAAATCGCCGATCTCGGGCGGGATCGCGGTCACGTCGGCGGGCAGATGCGTCGCCGCGCCGGGCAGCTTCACCGAGAACAGGAACCCGGGCGGCGTCCGCTCCGCCATCGACTCGAACGACGCGCGCGAGGGCACGCGGTAGTACGTGCTGTCGATCTCGACCGCGGAGAACTCGCGCGCGTAGTGCTCGAGCATCTCGCGCGGTTTCGTCCCCGGCGGGTAGAACGGCCCGATCCAGTCGCGATAGCTGAACCCGCACGTCCCGACGCGGATCCCGGGGACGTCGTCCCGCTTCTTCTTCGGCTGCCGCCGGTCCGCGAACATCCCGAGCTGCACGCTTCGGTTGTTCCCGGATCGAGCGGGACGGCTCAGGTCGCCGGCGGCTCTTGCAGGCGTTCGCTCAGGATGCGCTGGGCCGCGTGCAGCGTCGCGAAACGCTCCGCCGCGCGCTGGTAGATCTCTTCGGTGATCGCCTCGAGCGCTTCGGGCGCGATCTCCGGCGCGTGCCGCGCGACGACGACGGGAATCGCATCGCGGATCGCGCGCAGCGCGTCCTCGGTCGTCTCCGTCAGCTGCGCCGCGAGCGAGTCGAGCGCGCTCGACAGACGCCCGGCGAGCGCGCGCCCGATCTCCTGCGTGCTCTTCGCGAAGATCTCGGGGAGCCCGTCGATCTGCCGCTGCAGCTGCTCGAGCGCCGCCCGCGACACGACGACCATCTCCTCGTCCGACTCCATCCACCCATCTCGCGCACACCCCGCCCGATTCCCTTTCGGCCACATCGCGGCAACGAGGAGGCAACGCGAGTCTGATTTGATCGAGGCATGGCCAAGCAAGGCTGGGACGTGCCGACGCTCCGACGCATCTTCACCCTCGATCACCCCGGCTTCGTCTGCGACCCGGTCGTCGTCAAGATGGACCGAGATCATTACTGGATCAACGGCTCGATCGAGACGCGCGACCGCCGGAAAGCGGGCGCATTCACGCGGCACTTGGTCCGCCATCGATTCGCCTGGACCGCGGTACACGACGCATTCGCAGTCGAGCCGGCGTTCCGCCGGCGCGGAATCGCATACAGCCATTATCGCAAGGTTCTGCGCGGGTACCGGCGATTAGGCTGCTATCGCGTCGAGCTGTTCGCGCAAGACTACGGTGTTTTCGTCTGGCCGCAGTTCGGGTTCCGCTACGTTCGTGCCGACGACCGCAAGGACGTTGCCGAGCGCCTGGACAGACTTCACCGAGCCCGAACCGGGTGTCCGATTCCGTTCGTCCCGCAGCGGGAATGGGAACTCATCGTCGTTCGCTCGCGGTCGGGTGAACCGTTGGGTGCTCGCGCGGCCGAGCAGGCCGCGTTGTGGCATCCGAACGGCGCGCTCGAAATGGTCCTCGACCTCCGAGACCGCGAGTCGTTGGAGCAACTCGTCGCCCGTGGTATATTTCAAGCCGAGGAGATTCGATGAATCCGAAGCACCCGAAGAAGGATCCGCCGGGAAAGGACATCCCGCCGCGAGAGATCCGTTTCAGTCCCGAGGTGATCGCCGCAGCGGAGAAGAGCGCCGGGCGCTCGCTGCGATCCGACGTTCCCGAACTGCCTCGGGAGGAGCAGCCGCAGCGTTAAACTTCGGCGAGGAGGCGTTGCATCTCGGGGTGGATCGCGGCGTTCGTCGCGAGGATCGAGCCGGCGGCGATGTCGAGCGGGGCGCCGTCGATCGCGGTCGTGAGCCCGCCGGCTTCGCGGATCATCAGCGCGCCCGCGGCGACGTCCCACGCGCTCAAGTCCCACTCCCAGAAGCCGTCGTAGATCCCCGCCGCGACGAAGGCCAGGTCGATCGCCGCGCTGCCGTCGCGGCGCAGCGCCTGCGCGTGGTTCGAGAGGTGCGCGAAGTACGGGCCGTTGCGCGCGTAGCGCGCCGGGTTGAAACCCGTGCAGACCATCGCGTCCGCCACGCGCTCGACCGGTGAGACGCGCATCGCCGCACCGTTGCGGAACGCGCCGCCGCCGCGCCGCGCGGTGAACAGCTCGCCCAGCACCGGCGCGTAGATCGCGCCGGCCTCGACGACACCCGCGCGCTCGTACGCGATCGAGACGCAGAACAGCGGGTAGCGGTGCGCGTAGTTCGTCGTCCCGTCGAGCGGGTCGACGATGAACCGCTCGTCACCGGAGCCCGCGTGCGCGCCGCTCTCCTCGCCGAGGATCGCCGCGCTGGGGAACGCCTCGCGCACGCGGCGCACGATCAGCGCCTCGCTCGCGCGGTCCGCATCGGTCACCAGGTCGTGCGGCCGTTTCTCCGCGACGTCGCGCGGCCGGTCGATCCGCTCGCACAGGAGCGCGCCCGCGTCGCGCGCGAGCGCCGTGATGAAAGCGAGCGGGTCCAACCTCGTCCTCCTCGGAATGGGCTCGGCGATGAGAAACATCCCTTCCGGGCGGCGCGACCGCGTCCTCGCGGCGATCGAGATCCCCGCGCTCGGCGCCTGGCTCGGCGCGCTCGTCGGCTTCGCGTTCGTCTTCGCGCCGCTCGCGTTCCGCCTCGTCGCGCCGCTCGACGTCGCGCGCTTCGCCGAGCTCGTCGCGCGCTCGATCGGCGTCCTCAGCGTGTGGGGCTACGTCCTCGGCGGGCTCGCGATCGTCGTCGTCCTCGTCCGCTCGGCCTTCGCGGGTGAGCGCACCTGGGACTTCCTGCGCGCGGCGCTGATCGCACTCGCGCTCGGGCTCAGCATCTATCAGCAGCGCGCGATCGTGCCCGCGATGGCCGCGACGACCGACGTCACGAGCGCACGCTATCACGGGCTGCACCAGCAGTCGACGCTCGTCTACGGCTGCGCCGTCATGCTGATCGCCGTCGCGCTCGTCCTCGCCGCCGTACGGCGCGACGACTAAAGCGACGGGTCCGCCGAAGGCGGACCCACTAGGGCAGCGTTACGTACAGCGCATACTCGACGACCGCGGTGAACGAGCCCGACGCCTGCGCGTTCGGCACCGTCAGCGTCAGGTCGATGCAGTGCTGCTGCGCCTGCTTCACCGCGCCGAGCCACGTCGTCTCACCGGCCGGCCCTTGGTTCCAGTACGGCGTGACCGTCGGGCCGAAGTCGGGGACCGCCCACGAGAGATTGCTCGTCGTCGGATAGTTCTCGATCGGGAACGTGCCGGAGGCCGCACCGGCGGTCTTGTTCGTCCCGTAGCCCCAGTCCTGAAGCCGGTAGCTGTTCGTGTAGTAGGTGTAGATCTCGAACGCGCACGGGAAGACCGTCGTCCCGTACGCGCCGGCGAAACCGCCGGGCGGCTCGTGCGGGATCACGTGCAGGTACTGCGCGTTCGGATCGGCTTTCGCGACGAACTGCACCGGGACGGGCGTCGCCTGCGCGCTGATCTGCGCGATCATCAGCGGGAGTGCCGCGTCGCCGCCCCCGGGCGCGACGTCCCACGCCGCCGTGCTCGACGCCGCGATCTGCACGCGCGGCGCGGCGAGGCTCGGATACTGCGATTTCTTCGGCGGCGCGTACGCGATCGGGCTCGGCGTGACGACGACGTCGATCGTGACGAGCTTGTACGTCTTGAGCCCGGTGAGCGCGTCGGCTTGCGAGACGACCGTCAGCGTGGCGAGGACCGCGAGCGCGAGCAGCGCGAGAAGGTTCGGGCGTCTCAATTTCCGATCACCGTGTAGACGATGTAGACGTTGAACTGGCTCGGCGGGACCGCGCCCGAGAGGCGCAGCTGGTAGTCGTAGCCTTGGGTCACGTTCCCCGAGGTCGGATTCGACCAGACGACCGACATCGCGGACGGCACGCCGCCGGTCCCCGAGTAGTCGATCCCGTTCGCGCCGCCGGCGATCGGGCTGCCGTTGGTCTTGTTGAACGAGGTCGCGGCCGAGAACGGCGAGTTCGCCGAGCTCGACGGCAGCCAGTAGAGCGTCGAGAAGATCGGCCACGTCGACGGCGCCGGGACCGGATTGCTCCCGTTCAGATCGGTCGCGCCCTCGCCGTACACGACGAAGCCGGCCGAGTCGTTCGTCTGCACCGCGACCTGCGCCGCGTACTTGTACAGATACGTGTAACCGACCACGACGTTGCCGAAGTCGACCGTCCCGCCTTGCAGCGAGGCGTTCGGGCCCGCCGCGGGCGTCACGCCGCTGCCCAGACCGCCCTGCGGGCCGTAGCCGCTGAGATAGTTCGGCGTGACCTGCGCCTTGACGGTCGGCAGCACTTTGTAATTGAGCTGCGCCGAGCCTTGCGCGGGCGCCGACCGCGCGATCTGCGGGACCGCCGTCGTCAGGAGGAGCGCCGCCGCGGCGGCCGTGAGAGCACGCTTCACGTCTCGGCCCGTCAATTCGCGATCAGCGTGTAGGTGAGGGTGACCGTCGTCGTCGCGTTGTTGTTCACGGACAACGGGTTGACGGTGACGGTGTAGCCCATCAGGTTGTCGACGGGCTTCTTCGGCACCGGGCTCGTCCCGGTCCAGCTCGAGAGCGTCAGCGCGCCGCTCGTCGGCACCAGCGTCGCCGACGTGACGGACCTCGTGTACGTCCCGCCCGCGGCCGCCGACTGCGGCGTGACCCACGTGCTGAGCGAGCCGTTCGAGGTCGACGGGTTCACGTCGGCCGAGACCGAGAGATTCCAGCCGTTCGCGGAGTCGGTGTACGCCGAGATCGCGAGCGCGTCGACGTAGTTCGCCGTCCCGGTGAGCTGGTTCAGGTTGATCAGCGGGAGCGCGCCGGCGGAGCTGTACGTGCAGCCCGGGCAGTTCAGCGCCGGTACCGCGGTGGTCAGCGCCGGCGAGTACGCCCCGCCGGTCGGGATCTGGATCGCGAGCCGCGCGTCGGCGATGATGCGGACGGTGTTCGAGAGCGTGTAGAGCGGGAGCGTGTTCGCGTTCCCCGCGGTGCGCGGGTCGGGCGGGGTCGCGTTCCCGGTCGCGACGCTGGCGTCGAAGCGGAACGTCGAGCCGACGTCGTACGGGTTGCGCGCGTAGAACGCCACGTCGAGGTTCTGGCCGACGCCGACATTGCAGCCGGAGAGCCGAAGCAGTCCGGACGTCCCCGGCGAGCCGTTCACGGCTTCGGTGAGCGAGTTGATGCCGGTGCCGCTGCACTTCGCCCCGCTCGAGCCCGCGCCGTAGACGTAGACGTAGTTCTGATCGACCCACCAGGGGTACGCGGTGTCGAAGAGCTGGCCCGAGGTGTTCGCCCACGGGATCGCGATGCTGACGTCGGTGATCGTCGTCGAGCCGTTGTTGTGCAGCTCGAAGACGAACCCGTTGCCTTCGGCGTAGTTGGCCCAGGAGCCGACCACCGGCTGGCTCCCGGGCGTCACCGCCGTGATCGTCGGCGGGTAGGCCGGCACCGCCATGTAGCCGCCCGCGTAGGTGAAGCTCGTCTGCGCGGTCGTGTTCGCGACGACGAGGTCGGGGATCTGCGCGTTCGAGGCCGGCGGGACACCGCTCGCCGCGATCACCGCGCCGCCGTTCGCGCCGACGACGGTCCAGTTGATCGGGTACGTCCCGACGGTCGGCGCGGTCGTGTAGTGGAACGTCACGTCGAGCTCCGCGCCCGGCGGGAGCGCATTCTTGTCGGTCGTCCCCGCGCACGGCGTCGAGGTCTGCGGCGGCGAAGGCGCGGTGCCGACCGCGCACAGGTCGATCAGCCACTGGCCGGCGGTCCCGGTCGCGTTCGCGTTCCAGGTGACGCCGCTCTGGTTCGGCGAGCTGACGGTGACCGAGTTCGGGATCGCGCCGGTCGGCACGGTGATCAGCAGCTGGCTGATGTAGTCCGGGTTCGCGTCGAGACCGGTCGACGTGTTGACCAGCTTGAAGGTCGCCGTGGTCCCCGCCAGCGCGGGGACGACCGACGGCGTGATCGACGCGTTCATGAACGAAGGGTTCAGCGAGAAGACGGCGAGCTCGGTCGAGTCGATGTTGTTCGTCCCGGCGACCGCGTTCGTCAGCGTGTTCGTCGCGCCGATGGTGAACGGCGTCCCCTTGTAGTTCGCGATCGCGTTGATCTCTTGGAACGGGAACGAGGCGAGCAGCATCGGGATGGTGATCGTGAAGGTCGCGCTCTTCCCGACCGGGATGCCGGCGCTCGTCGTCGCGAGCGCGAACGCGTTCGGGCCGAGCGCCGCGTCGGCGGCCGCGCCGTTCGAGCCGTTCTGGTTGCGGACGGTCCAGGTCTGCGCCGTCCCGTTCACGATCGCGGAGGTCACGGCGGGCGTCTGGCGGTTGGGGTCGACGGTCGGCGGCATCACGAACTCGATCGCGGTGATCGCGGCCGGCCCGCCGGTGTTGTTCACCGTGAGCGTCATCGTGTACGTCCCGGTGCTCGGCGCGCCGTTCGTCCCCGAGACGTACATCATCTCCGTGTAGCGCGGCGGGTTCGTCCCCAGCTGGGTGCCGTTGTAGCGCCCGACCGCGATCGAGTACGTCGGCTGCGTGTTGGTGCCGCTCGTCGTGCTGCCGAGGACGTTGAGCCCGTTCGTCGCCAGGTTCGTCATCGTGTTGTTGATCTGGCTCATCGCGATCCCGTGCAGCGGCGTGATCTGCGTGCGCAGGATGCAGGCCGTCGTGCACGCGTTCGTCGCCGCGGAGACGGTGATCGGGATCGGGAGCGTCGCGCCGAGCGCCAGCGACTGGCCCGCGACCGCGGGCGTGAGCGTGATCGTGTTCCCCGTGACCGCGCCGATGTTCCAGGTCTGACCGCTGGAGTCGGTCGTCGTCGCGACGCACGCGCCCGGGCAGCCCTGGCGGTTGATCGTCACGACGCCGCCGCTGTCGCCGCTGATCTTCACCGCGACGACCGGGTCGCCGTTCCACGAGCCGAACAGCGTCCCGGCGGTGTTGGTCAGCGTCGCGGTGACGGGCGTCGCCGCGCTCGCGGCGAGCGCGTTGACGTAGCCGCCGGCGGGGCTCGTCCACTGGAACTGGCCCGCGTACGAGACGATGCGGAACGACTTCGAGCCGACGACGGAGGCGGCGGTCACGTCGTAGAGCTGTGCCGTGTAGACGTTCGGCGCGAACGGCGTCTGGGTCGCGCCGAACGCGGTGAAGTTCGTCGCGTTCAGCGGGAACGGGACGTTGTTCTGCGCCCACGTCGTCCCCGTCGCGGTGAAGCTCGCCGGCGCGTTGAAGAACTGCGGCGCGGCGCCGTAGGTGTTCGTCCCCGTGTCGGAGGTCGTCCCGCTCAGGACGACGCCGTTGCCGTTGCTGATCGTCAGCTTGTAGACGTGACCGTTAACCGTCCCGCTGCCGGAGAAGCTCAGCCCCTGCACCGACTGGTCGGTGGACGGCGCGCCCGACGCGATGTTGATCAAGCCGTCCGTCGCGAAGGTGTCGTTCAGGTTCGTCCCGGTCGACGCGCCGTTGTAGGGCTGCAGCGCGTTCCAGGCGACGCTCGAGGGGTTCAGCGAGATCTGCTGCGTCGAGATCAAGTCGTTCGTCGTCGCGTCGAAGAGCTGGACGCTGTACGTCCCGGCCGCGTTGGGCCCGCTCGCCGGCGTCGGAAACTGCCCGGTGAGCGTGCCGTTCGTCGGCAAGATCCCGGTCGCGCCGGCGAGGAAGCAGGTCGCGTTCGAGCTGTTCTGCGCGCCGGTCGGAAACGAGTAGACGCACGGCAGACCGTTGCCCGACGTGTTGACGAACCCGAACGCATAGAAGTGCGAGGGGTTCAACCCGGATGCGGAGACGTAGACGGTCGAGCCCGACGTGAAGTCGGCCGACTTCGCCGAGTACCCCGCATCGGAGTACGTGTTGAAGTTCAGCGTACCCACCATGACGGTGTACGCGACCGCCTCGAACGCGTTCGTCGTCGCGTTCTGCGCCGCGATCGCCCACACGCCCGAGTACGGCGAGTCGGTCCCGCTGCGCGGGTTCGCGACGCCGTTGAACGTCCCGGTCGGATCGCTGGTCGTGCCGCCCGAGCTGACCGAGCCCTGGAGCGGCGTCTGCAGGTAGACCTGCGCCCAGAACGGGTACAGCGTGCCGCCGCCGGTGTGGTCGCAGCGACCCGTCGCGTCGGTCGTGAAGTTCGTCGTGTTCGCGGTCGGGTACTGAGCGCTGGTGACGTACGTCTTCGGCTGCGGGATGTAACCGTAGCCGTCGGGCGAGAACAGCACGTAGCGGTACAACGTGTTCGGCGTGAGGTTCTGGCAGAGCCAGAAGACCATGCTGCCGTACGAGACCGTCTGGTCGTCGAGATACGGCTGGTTCGACGTGCCGGTGAGCACGATGCTCCCGCCGCTCGCCGACATCTTCCAGCGCGCCCTGTGGTGCAGCAGATCGGTGAGCTTCGGGATCGGAGGCCGCGGCCCGAGATAGCGCAGCATCGGCGAGGACGAGCTCGTCCCGGCGGTGAGCCGCGCCAGCGCGGCGAGCAGATCGCCGTTCCCGGCGTCGGTGCTCAGCGAGCGCTTCGCGCCCTGCGCCGTGCGCGACTGGTCGCCGTACGGGAGCGGGGGCGGCGTCGGGGCCGTGGTGGTGGTGCGAGGACCGCCGGTCGTGCGCCCAGCCGACTGCGACGTCGACTGCGCGAGAGCGGCGAACCCGCCGGCGCCGAGGACGGCGACGACGACGATGGCGAGAAACGCCAGCGTTCGCGAGAGTGAAAACATGCGGTCTCCGGAATCCGTTCCGTTGCGTGCGGCGTGCGCGGTCAGCGCACGGTGATGTTCGCTTGACCCGCCACGAGGTTCGGGCCGCCGTAGTCGACCATCGCGACGACGGAGTACGAGCCGGGTGCGAGCTTCTTACCGACGGCGTCGATCAGCCGTTTCCCCGAGCGCTCGACCAGCATCCCTTGCGGGAAGGCGACGCGGTCGACGACCGTTCCGCCCTGCTTGATCTCGACGCGCCCGCTGAGGTAGACGTGCGCGTTCCCGGTGTTGCGGAAGTCGACCAAGTAGTGCTGACCGTCGCCGAGCGACTGCGTCTTCACGTCGTTGATCTCGCCGCCGATGCGCGTCGTCTCCGGGATCATCACGTAGATCTTCGACGCGATCCGCTCCACGATCGAGAGTCCGCCGCCGTGGCGGGTCGGACGCGTCGTGAAGAACACGAGGTTGCTGTACTCACCGCTCGCGCTCGACGGGACGTCGACCGAGAAGCGCACCTGGGTGAACGCTCCCGGCTCGAGGTCGAACTCGCGCGGGTTGATCGTGACGTCCTTCGCGAGCGAATACGGCGTCTTGCCGGGCGCTGCGAAGGCGTAGTTGCCGCTCGGCCCGACCACGTAGTCCGAGAGCGACGCCACGATGTGCACCGCGGCGCCGCTCGTATTCCGAACCGTGATCGGGAACGTCTCCTGCTTGCCGGGCTGCGTCTGCAGCTCGTACTTCGCGGGGGAGACGTCGACCGAGATGTCCGCCGAGGACGGGACGGTCAGCGCGAGCCCGAGGGCTCCGGCGACCGCGACGACGGTGAGAATTCGGGAGGGACGCATCCCTTGTATTCTCGGCGTTTCCGTACGGCGGGTTGAGGCAGTGCTACGCGATCAGCTCGGGATCAGCGCGACCGTGATCACGCTGGTCTGCGCGCCGGACGACGCGGCCGGGCTCACGCTCAGGCTCACGTCCTGACCCATGAAGTTCCAGCCGACCGGCGGCGGCGAACCCGCCACGCTGTAGATCGAGAAGCCGCCCGCGGTGTACGCGGTCGACGTCGGCGTGCCGGCCACGACGACCGTCGCGGGCGCGCCGGGGTTGCCCTGGGCACCGTAGCCTGCGCCGGCCGTCACCGCGCCGAGCGCGCTGAGCGCCGTCCCGGCCGCACCGCCGGTCGGCGCGGCGCAGGTGTTCTGCCCCGTGATCGCCGTCGCGCTGGACTGGGTGGGCTTCACCTTCGGCGTGAGGTCGAGGCGGTACGCGCAGATCGCCGTACCGGTCTGGATCTGGTCGACGTACTCCACGACGTTCACGCCGGCCGAGTCGTTCGAGTTGACGCCGACGGAGAGCGCGTTCTTGTAGTAGCAGGTCGTGTAGCTGCCGGCGGCTGTCGGGGGCGTGATGCCGCCGAAGGTCAGCGTCGCGTTGGACGCTTCCGCGACGCCGTTCGCGCACGAGCCGGCGGTCGAAGGGAGGATCGACGAGGCGACGGCCGGCTGGATCGCGCCGTTCGCGTCGTAGTTCACGGCGATCGAGATCGACGCCGTCGCATTGACGGTGTACTTGAGCTGTGCGGAACCGTAGACCGTCGAGGCAGCCATGCTGGGCGCTGCCGAGGCGGTCGCGATCCCCAGCATGACGAGAGCAGCGACTGCTCTTTTCACGTTCGAATCCTTTCGATGTGTAAGGGACGCTGAGAGAAGAGGCGGAACGCCCCTCCCTTGCTTCTTCGGAAATTAGGACTTTGGTCCTTAGGGTGTGATGCGGCCAACTTGCCCGCTTAACGCAGACTTAGCGGGTAGCTCTGCCCTCGCTTGGTAAGGATCGAACCGGAGTACGGGAGCCCCTTGTGCCAGAGCCGCATGTCGAACGCGAAGACGTGTCCGGTCGGCTTGGGGAGCAGCACTTTATAGCCGTCCTCGAACAGGATCGCGTCGCCTTCCTCGACCGACGCGACGCTCTTGAGCGTGACGCGAATCGTGTGGCCGGGCTCGGCGTCGCGCGGGCTGATGCGGTAGGCGAAGAGCGGGATCCGCGGGTCGACGGCGATCAGCGCCGAGGCGTCGGTGACGTCCTTGCGGTGGGCGCTCACGCTCAGCGCGTAGTCGCCCTTCACCAGCGAGGGGACGACGACGGTCCCGGTCCACACGCCGAGCCGCGGGTCGAGCCGGAGCGGGAAGCCGCCGAAGACGTCGCTCTCGACGACCATCTCCTTGACGTCCTTCGCCGAGCTGCGGGCCTGGATCCGCAGCAGCCCGCCCGGCGGGACCACCGACGGGTCGGTGGTCACCTGGATCGCCTGGCGCTTCCCGTCGTTGAAGGTGAAGACGACGTTCTTCGCCGCCGCCCCGAGCTTGAAGACGATCCCCGAGAGCGCCGCGCCACCTTCGAGCGCGACCGGGCCGTCGGGTCCGGAGAGGACGCCGAGCCCGTCGGGGATCGTGTCCGCGTCGACGCTGAGCGTGTAGGTCCCCGGCGGCATGTTGTCCATCAAGAAGGAGCCGTCGTCGTCGGTGATCACCGCGTGCTCGCCGGGCTCGGCGACGACGTAGACGTTCTTGAGCCCGGTGAGCTGGCCGAAGCCGCCGTCGGACGGCGCGACGACGTTCCCGGCGATCGAGCCGAGCGGGGTCGCGACGAAGTTCAGCGGCGTCGAGGTCCCCGGCGTGACCGTGACCGTCTTCTTCTTGTCGGCGACGAACGCGACGCTGGTCGGGAGCGTGGACTCGACGATCTCCACGGTGTGCGCGCCGGGGCTCAGCCGGCCGATCGCGTAGTGGCCGTCGGGTGTCGTGGTCACCGCCTGGATCCCGTCGATCGCGATCCCGACCCCGCCCAGGCCGCGCTTCTTCCCGTTCGCGTCGGCCGCGACGACGGTCCCGGCGACCCCGGCGAAGTTCCCCACGTTGAACTGGATCGTCGTCGTCTGCCCGCCCAGGACGGTCACCGTCTGGTACTCGCGGTCGCTGATCAGCCCGGGCTGGATCGTCGCGGCGTCGATCCGGATCGTGTGCGCGCCCGGCGGGACGAAGCGGAACTCGAACTCGCCGGAGGAGTCGGTGCGCTGCGTGATCCGGCCGTCGAGGACGATCAGCGCGTTGTTGTAGCCGCGCAGCGTCGGCGCGTTGTAGGCGAACGGCGTCGCCGAGGTCGAGTACGTCACGACGCTGCGGATGACCGCGGGGACGTTAGTTCGCGCGCCCGGTCGTCTGCGCCGGCTGCCCGAACCCGAAGGGCCCGACCAGCGAGACGTGGACGCCGCTCCCCGTCCCGCCGCCGAGCCCCGACTGGCGGAACATGTCGCCGGTGACCTGCAGCGCGACGACGTGCGAGAGGCGCCGGACCAGCGAGAGCGAGGTGTCGGCGAGCGTCGAGGCGATCCCGTTGTTCGCGGTCTGCTGCACCGTCTCGGTCAGCTGCGCGTCGAGCTTCTTCCCGATCGTGCGGCGGTACGAGAGCGACTGCGAGAGCCCGTCGCCGTTGCTCTGGCCGCCGCTGGAGTTGCTGTGCGCGAACTGGTAGGCGACCATCCCGCCCAGCAGCTGCCGGCTCGCGCCGACCGCGAGCTGCCGCTGCGCGGCGTCGCCGCTGCTCCCCGAGACCGAGGTCGTCTGATAGGTCTCGAAGAGCGCGATCCCTTTGAGCGACTGCGTGAGCGTCAACGCGCCGGTCCGCTGGAGCGAGGTCGTCCCCGCGCCGTGCAGGCCGTCGAGCCCGGCGACGTACTGGAACCCGAACGCGTTCCAGCTCCGCCCGCCGGAGAGCGTGAGGCGGTTGTCGTGCTGCAGCGAGCCGTCGTCCATCCGGGCGTCGGCGTGGCCGAGGTCGAGGTCCGCCTCGCCGAAGCGTTCGGAGTGCCGGCGCAGCGTGAGGTCGCCGTTGAGCCCGCCCTGCAGGTTCCCGTTCAGCGTCTGGAAGCCGCGCGGATCGTATTGTAAGCCGAGCGTCGCGAACGTCGTCTTCCCTTGCAGGTCGGCGTGGAACGCGCCGGCCAGCTGCGCGCCGTCGCTCACGCCGGCGACCGCGTGGTTCGACGAGATCGCGAGCTCGGTGTCGGTCGAGAGCTTCGCGCCGTAGCGCCGGTAGCCGAAATCCGTGATCGCTTGGTGGCCGGGCCCGCTCTCGGAGGCCGAGTAGTACTGCGCCAGGGAGAGGAAGCCGCCCAGGCCGTTCCAGCTGCGCCGCGCGCCGTAGACGCGGTAGGTCTCCTGGTTCGTCTGCTGCGTCGTGGCGGCGACCAGCGAGAGATCGCCGGCGCGGACCGGGACCGAGAGGTTGACGCCGCGCGCGAAGCCGCCGATCTGGAGCTGGCTCTCACTGGGCCCGGTCACCTGGCCGTAGGTCAGCCCGTAGCGCGGGGTGCGGTAGCCGACGATCAGCGAGCCGGCGTTGAAGCTGCCCGCGCCGTAGCCGAACGCGCTCGAGAACGAGAGCGCGCTCTGCTCGGTGCGGCGCTCGGCGACCAGCGAGAGCGCGGTCGAGTAGTTGTCGGACGCGTCGCTGAGCCCGTTGCGGTTCGCGCGGTTCAGCGCGATCTGGTACGTCCCGTCGCCCTTGAGCACGATCGGGCCCTGCCCGAGCCACGAGCGGCGGCGGGGGCGCGGCGAGGCCGGCAACGGGCCGGGCGCCGCGACCGCGACCGGCGCGGGCGAGGGCGAGGCCGGCGGCGAGTCGAGCGCGAGCCGCGGCGCGGTGAACGGAAGGTGAAGCCGGACCGCGAGAAGCGGAGCCGCGCGGAGCGCCGTATCCGACGCGAGGCAGAACGCCGAGGCGGTCAGAGATGCGGCGCCCGCGGCCGCGATCACGCGGCGCACAACGGGACGCACACCCGTACCATCGGTCGCGCCGGGGCGGCCCTGTAGCGCGCCCGTTCAGTTCCCGTAAAGGCGGCGAATCGTTAAGCCGGCGACGCCTCGGTGCCGATAGCGTCATCAGGGGTCGCAGTAGACCCGCGCCCACGGACGGGCACCTTCCATGGAGGGAAGACGGCACCACCAGCATGGACGTTCTGAGTCTGAGCGGGCTCGCGCTGAGCGCGAACTTGAAGACGCAGCGTGATCTCGCGACCGACACCGCTCGGCTCGCGTCGGGTTTGCGCGTCAACTCGGCGGCGGACGACCCGAGCGGGCTCGCGATCTCGCAGTCGCTCGCCACGCGCGTCCAAGGGATGGACCAGGGCGTCCACGAGATCCAGAACGCCGGCAACGCGCTCTCGGTCGCCGAAGGCGCGATGACCTCGATCGCCGCGCTGCTCCAGCGCATGCGCGCGCTCGTCATCCAAGGCCGCAGCGACCTGCTGAGCACCGACGACCGCGCGAACCTGCAGTCCGAGCTCGACCAGCTGCGGCTCGAGATCGACCACATCGCGGCGACGACCTCGTTCAACGGCCGCGCGCTGCTCGACGGCAGCGCCTCGAGCATCCCGGCCGAGTCCTCGCGGCTGCTGATCTTCAACGCCGATCTCGCCGGGGGCGGCTCGCTGATCGACACGACGATCGACCCGAACGCGCCGTACACCCCCGCCAGCGGGCCGCAGTTCGCGAACCTGCTCACCGTCGACTCGTACGATCCGGTCAGCGACAACGTGAGCATCACGGTGACGATCGGGAGCCAGGAGACCTCGTTCGGCCCGGATCAGACCGTCTCGCTCGACGTCCCGAACGGCTCGAACACGCCGACCGGGCTGATGCCGCCGGCGCCCGGCCAGCCCACGTTCCTGCAGAACTCGCAGAACGGCTGGGGGCCGCAGGTGCTCGCGTTCAACATGGGCGCCCTCTCGCCGAACGACGTCGGGAAGAACGCGCTGATCGTCTCGCTCCCGGCACAGACGAAGGCGAACGGCGGCGCGCTGCAGGTGAACACCGGCGATGCCGAAGGCGACATCCTCTCGGTCGACATCCCGGGGCTCAGCTCGACGAACCTCGGGGTGAACGAGGTGATCCTCGGCAACGACCTGCAGAACGAGGCCGCCGAGTACCGGCTCGACTACGCGATCTCTTCCCTGGGCGCCGTGCGCGCGTCGGTCGGCGCGCAGACCGTCTCGCTCCAAGAGGCCGCGAACGACGGGAACGTCGCGAGCGTCAACACGCAGGCCGCCGAGAGCGCGATCCGCGACCTCAACGTCGGCGCGGCGGTGACGACGTTCACCCGCGACCAGATCCAGAACCACTTCCAGACGATGCTCGTCTCCGACGCCGAGAAGCTCTCGAAGATCTACGCGACGCTGGTCGCCGACTCGATCGTCCGTTAACGCGTTAACGGAAACTTGACCGCCCGCCGCAGCGGCGCGGGCCGGCGCTCGCCGAAGAACCTCCGTGGGGTGTGACTCGTCCGCCGGAGGGTTCCTCACGCATGACGCTCGCCCGTTCGACCGCGCTGGCTTTCGCGCTGCTCCTCGTCGCCGGGTGTTCCGGCGGGTCGCCCGGGACGAGCGCGCCGCCCTTTCCGCCGCCGAAGCAGCCGCAGTCCGGCGGGCTCTACCCGCAGGACTCGACGGCCGCGCGGGCGATCCTCGCGAACGTCGCACCGGCCGGGGCCCGCGCGCCGCAAGGCTGGAGCGGCGACGGCGACAACGACACCGACGACGGTGACTGGGGGACGCTGGTCCTGCCGTCAATGGTGTCGTGCGGCGACGGGACGTACGCGACCGACTGCTCCGTCTGGCGCTGGGGGAGCCCCAACGGGACGCGCAGCGTCGCGCGCGGCGGGCTCGCGTTCACGCCCGGGTCGAACGGCATGGCGCCCGCGCTCAACTTCTGCCGTGACTCCTCGCTCTACCCGACCGACCTCGCCGCGCCCGCGATCCCGCTCTACGGTCTCGCGCCGTACAGCTTCACGCTGACGTATCTCGGGACGAAGCCGACGCCGATCGTCGCCTTCGCGACGCGCTGGTGGAACGTGAGCTTCGACGGCGGGTTCCAGAGCGGCGGCAAGACCGGAAACGCGACGCTGACGCCCGTCCTCACGACCGCCGCCTCGCGCGGCTGGCTGCTCTTCTTCACGTGGAGCTGGCCGGCCGACGTCGTCGCGGTGCCATACGGGATCAACGAGATCCAACTCGCCTCGACCTCGGCGCCGCTGACGGTCCCGCCGCGCGGCTCGGCGCAGCTCGGCGCGTTCGACTGCCTGGGCCGGACGATCGCCGCGCACCGCACCGGCGGCGGAATCGGGTTCGGGCCGAGCGAGGGCTCCCCAACGGTCGCCTCGACGGGGCCGGAGCTGAACGTCCCCGTCTACGGCTTCGCAAACCCGACCGGGTCGATCGTGCTCCGCGACGACCGCGGCGCGCGGACCGTCACGACCGTCGTCCCCTAAGGCACGATCGGCGCGGTCGTCTCGCGGGCCTGCGGCGGCGGGAGCGGGGCGACCAGCGCGTTCTGCTGCGGGTCGTAGTGCTCGTCCCGCGCCGAGTTGAGGACGCGGAAGACGATGTACTCGTGCGGCTTGCGCGGGTCGCGGCCGCCGGCGGGGAGCGCTTCGCCGTCGTAGACGACGAGGTGGATCTTCCCGTCGTCGCCGCTCGCGAGCGCGTAGCGCAGCCGCGCGCGGACCGCGGGCGGCGTCTTCGCGGCGACCGCGGCGACCTGCGCGCGCTGCGCCGGATCGAGCGGGACGGCGCCGGGCTTGCCGATGCGCGAGACGAGGTCGTTCGCCGGGCCGGCCGCGGCCGGTGACGATGCGGCGGCAGGCGGGGATCCCACGGCGGGCGGCGGCGATGCGGCGGTGCTCTCCGACGCGCTCCTCCCGCCCGAGCACGCGCACAGCAACGCCGCGGCGGCGAGGCACGCGGCGAGGCGGATCGGCATGGCCGGAACGGTTCCCGTTCGCCCGGGAGCGTTCCCTTGACGCCCCTCGTACACTTGGAATGCCACGCCGAAGGGGGGTGACCATGGCCGCGCCGGCGGCGTTCCACGAAGGTTTCGTCTCCGAGCTGATCGGCCGCCCCGCGTTCGTCGAGCGCGGCGGCGCGCGCGAGACGGTCGGGAAGATCGCCGACTTCGTCGTCGAGCACCCCGAGGACACGTTCCCGCGGATCGACGCGGTGATCGTGAAGACGCGGCACGGCGAGCTCGCGGCGCCGATCGCGGAGGTCGTCTCGCTCGACCCGGAGGGCGTCGTGCTGAGCGCGCCGCCGAAGATCGTCCGCCCGCCCGACGACGAGGCGCTCTACCTGGTCGAGGACCTCTTCGACAAGCAGATCGTCGACGTCGACGGCCGCAAGGTCGTGCGCATCAACGACATCGAGGTCGCGCGGACCGGCGGCGCGCTGCGCGTCGTGGCCGCCGACGTCGGCGCGGGCGGGCTGCTGCGCCGGCTCGGCGCGGGCCGCATCGTCCCCGGGCTGGTCGAGAAGATCCCGCGCTCGCTGATCGCCTGGGACAACGTCGCGCCGCTGCACGACCTGAACCCGACGCAGATCCGGCTCTCGGTCAGCGAGAACCGGCTCTCGCGGTTGCACCCCTCCGAGCTCGCCGACGTGATCGCCGAGCTCTCGGCGCAGGACGCCGCGCGCGTCGTCGGCTCGCTCGACGACGAGCGCGCGGCCGACGCGCTCGAGCACCTCGACGCCGACGTGCAGCGCTCGATCATCGACGATCTCGGCACCGAGCGCGCCGCCGACATCATCGAGGAGATGGACTCCGACGACGCCGCGGACTTGCTCGGCGATCTGCCGGAGGAGCGGCAAGAGGAGCTGCTCCGCGAGATGGACGCGGAGACCGCCGAAGACTTGCGCGAGCTGGTCGCGTACGACGAGGACACCGCCGGCGGTCTGATGACGACCGACTACTTCTGGATCTACCCGCACCGCACGGTCGCGGCGACGATCGCGAAGATCCGCCAGATCGCACCCGAGACGGAGTTCATCTACTACTTGTACGTCACCGACCAGTCGGAGAAGCTCCTCGGGATCCTCTCGCTGCGCACGCTGCTGCTCTCGGCGGCCGACGCGACGATCCACAGCATCATGGACACCGATCTGATCTCGGTGCGGCCCGACATGCCCGCGGAAGACGTCGCGGCGACGATCGCGCGCTACGACATGCTGGCGGTCCCGGTCACCGACGAGTCCGGGAAGATGCTCGGCATCGTGACGGTCGACGACGCGATCGACGCGATCATCCCGGAACGGCTCAAGAAGCAGCTGCCGCGCTTCACCAAACGCGCGCAGCGGCGGCGCGCCGAAGCGGCGACGTAGGAGCGCTTCGCGTGCGACGCAACTGGCGAGTGCTGATCGCCTTCTTCGCCGTGCTCGGGCCGGGCTTCGTCACGGCGTCCGCCGGGAACGACGTCGGCGGGATCGCGACGTACTCCGCGGCCGGCGCGCGCTTCGGCTACGCGACGCTCTGGACGCTCGTCGCGCTGACCGTCTCGCTGATCGTCGTGCAGGAGATGGCGGGCCGGATGGGCGCGGTCACCGGCCAGGGGCTGGCGGGACTGATCCGCGAGAACTTCGGTCTGCGCACGACGTTCCTGGCGATGCTCGCGCTCTTCTTCGTCAACACCGGGATCACCGCGACGGAGTTCGCGGGGATCGGCGCGGCGTCGGAGATCTTCGGCTTGTCGCGCTACATCGCGGTGCCGCTCTCGACGGCGCTCGTGTTCCTGTTCGTCCTGCGGCTGCCGAACAAGATCGTCGAGCGCGTCTTCGTCGTGCTCTCGCTGGTCTATCTCGCGTACGTGTGGTCGGCGGTCTCCGCACATCCCGACTGGGGCGCGGTCGCGCGCGGCACGTTCGTCCCGGTCTTCGAGAAGAACCCGGCGTTCCTGGTGACGGTCGTCGGGCTGATCGGGACGACGATCTCACCGTACATGCAGTTCTTCCTGCAGTCGGCGGTCGTCGACAAGGGCTCGCGCGCGCGCGATCTCCCCGCGATCCGCGCCGACGTCGTCGTCGGCTCGGTGCTCGCGATCGTGCTGGCAGGATTCATGATCATCGCGAACGGCGCGACGATCTACCAGGCCGCGCTGCACACCGGGAAGCCGCCGCTGAACATCGACACCGCGCAGGCGCAGGACTTCGCGCTCGCGCTCAAGCCGCTGGCGGGGAACTTCGCCTCGACGCTCTTCGCGATCGGAATCCTGAACGCGGGGATCTTCACCGCGACGGTGCTCCCGCTCTCGACCGCGTACATCGTCTGCGAGGCGTTCGGGCTCGAAGCCTCGCTCGACCGGCGTTTCCGCGAAGCGCCGGTCTTCTACGCGCTCTTCGCCGGCGCGATCGTGCTCGGCGCCGGCCTGGTGCTGCTGGTGCCGAAGGAGTCGCTGCTGAAGCTGATCTTCTACGCGCAGGTCGTGCAGGGGGTGCTGCTGCCGTTCGAGCTGGTGCTGATGCTGCGCATCGTGAACAACGGTCGCGTGATGGGGCGCTACGTCAACACGCGCTTCGGCAACGTCGTAGGCTGGGCGACGGCCGTCGTGATCGGCGGCCTCGCCCTCGTCTACGTCTGGCAGCAGTTCGCCGCCGGCGGCTGACCGCTAAAGCGCCCCGACTCCGTGCGGCGAGCCGTTGCCGGCCGGTGCGCTGTAGCCGTTCACGGCGTTGCAGAGATACGTCGTGCACGAGCCGTTGTGACCCGAGGTGATCGCGTTCAGCGAGCCGGAGTGCGCGTAGATGTACGACGCGTCGGTCAGCACGCTCGTGCCGTTGCCGGCGAGCGCGATCGAGCCGGCGACGATCGGCGCCGCGACGCTGGTGCCGCCGTAGGTGCGCCAGCCGGGCTTGCTGCTGAGGTAGCTGTCGTAGACCGCGACGCCGGGATTCGGATCGGCATAGGCGGCGATGTCGTTCGCGGTGCGGTTCGCGCAGCCGGCGTCGAGTTGCCACGCCGGCTTCGCGACGTACTTGCTGCAGCCGCCGCCGGAGCCTGACCAGACGGTCTCCGACCAGCCGCGGGCGTTCGAGCTGCGCGTGAGGGTGGTGCCGCCGACCGCGATCACGTGCGAGGAGGCCGAGGGCCATTGCGCACCCGCTCCGGTGTCGCCGGCTCCGAAGACGAACGGGACGCCGATGTCGTACGCCGCATCGTTCTCACTCGTGTCCTCGGGCATGCTGTAGCTGTTGCTCACGACCGTCGCGCCGTCGGCGACCGCGCTCTTCGCGGCGGCGAGCAGCGCGACGTCGGTCGCCGCGGATGCTTCGGAGACGAGGATCTTGCAGTTGGGGCAGACCGCCGAGACCATCTGCACGTCGATCGCCGCCTCCTGGCCCCAGCCTTGGTTCGCGGTCGTGCCGGACTGCGCGATCTTCTTGAAGCAGCCGTTGCTCGTGGTGCACGCCGGCAGCCCGAACGTCTTGCGGAAGACGCCGAGGTCGGCCTCGAGGTTCGGGTTGTCGTACGCGATCACGACCGCGACCGTCTGACCGGCGCCCGCCGTGGACGACGGGAGCTCGTAGGCGCTCTGCAGATCGGCGGGATGCAGCCCGGAAAGCTGGTACGCGGGCGTCCCGGCCGGCTGGCCCTGGGTCCCGCTCCCGGCGAGCACGTGGCAGGTGAGCCCGCCGGTGAGGCCACAGGTCAGGTCGCCCAAGATCCCGACGACGCCGCCCAGCAAGCCGCCGATCAGACCGCCGAGGAGGCCGCCCGACGACGGGGTCGGCGTCGGCGAGGGATCGATCGGGATCGCGCGCAGGGTCTGGCCCAGGCGAGCCCCACCGCCGCCCGGTATCGCGGAGACGCCTCCGCTTTGGGCGCAAGCTGCGAGCGCGAACGCCGCAACGAGCAAGAGCGATAACGCTGATCTCCGCATTTCCGAACCTCCGTGTCGTGGGTCCGCGATGGACCCTCGTGCCTTCCTGGCCGCCCCAACCCTCTGTACCCGGCCCTAGGTCAAAGGTCCCGCGTTCGAACCGTAAAGGTTCAGCCCTGGACGACCTCGACCATCGCGTCGACGATCTCGGGATCGAACTGGGTGCCGCGGTTGCGCGTCAGCTCCTCGAGCGCGCGGGACGGCGCCATCGGGACGCGGTACGGCCGCCGCCCGATCATCGCGTTGAAGCAGTCGGCGACCGCGACGATCCGCGCGGTCAGCGGGATCGCCGCCGCCGGGAGACCGTCGGGGTACCCGCGGCCGTCGAGCCGCTCGTGATGGCTCCGCACCGCCGGCGCGAACGGCCGCAGCTCCGGGACCCCGCGAACGAGCTTGTCGCCGGCCGCCGCGTGGGCGCGCATGATCTTCCACTCGGTGTCGGTGAGCCCGCGCGGGGCGTTCAAAATCTCGAGCGGGGTCAGCGCCTTCCCGACGTCGTGCAGCAGCCCGCAGCGCGTCGCGAAGGTGACCTCGGCCGCATCGAGCCCCAGCCGCCGCGCGAGCCGCGAGCACCACCCGGCGACCGCGCGCGAATGCTCGGAGCTGAGGGGATCGCGGTGCTCGAGGCGGACGACTAGGGCGTCGATCCGCGCGTCGACCTCGTCCAGCCGCTCGTCGCGGGGACGCGCGAGCGGGCGCCACGCGCGCGCTACGGTTTCGAGAACGTCGCGTTCGAGCTCGTCGACGGCGGCACCGCGCACCGGGCGCCCGATGAGCTCACGGGCGCTGCGCGCGAGCTCCGCGGGGAGCGTCTCCAGCAGAGCGCGCAGTCCGGCGACGTCGCCGTAGGTCGCGCAGATCTCGGCGATCCACTCGAGCAACGCCTCGCGGTCGGCGTCCGAACGGAGCGCGGCGGCGCGCGCGACGAAGCTCTCGGCGACGGCGCGCGTCACCATCGAAGGGACCGGATCGCCGCCGTGCTGCAGGCGCGCGACGATGCTCGCCGCGATCCCGTCGCCGTGCAGGGTGAAACCCTCGTCGAGCAGGTGCGCGCTCACACGGCCTCCGGGAGCGCGGCGAACAGCTTCGCGAGCCCGCCGAACTCATGGCGCCGCAAATCGTCGAACGCGTCGAGCAGCCGCTGTGCGCCGGCCTCGCCGCGCAGCCGCGCGATGACGGCCTCGACGGCGCGGCTCAACGCGCCGAGGCGGCCGGAGGCCGGATGCTCGCAGCGCCATTCCGGCGTCACGCCGGCGAGATGCGCGGCGAGCGAGGCCAGGATCGCACCGCGCACGGCGTGCGGCGTCGCGCGCTCGTCGCGCGCGAACGACTCCGCGAAGCTCCGCAGGCCGGCCGCGGCGACGTCGCGCATGTTCGCCGCGGCCGCGTAGAGCGCGATCTCCGCCCAGCGCAACGCTTCGCGGTCGGCGTAGTTCTGCTGTTGCGGCCCGCTCGGCGCGAGCAGGTCGTAGGCGGAGGCGAAGGCGCCGCTCCACGCGGCGACCAGCGCGCGCGAGGGGAGCAGCCCTTGCAGCGCGGACGCGGCGCCGTAGTGAAGATCGAACTCGCGCAGGTCGTGCTCGAGCCGCTCGATCGCCGCGACGTCGCCGCGCTCGACGTGCAGCTCGTACGCGGCGACGATCGCGTAGAGATGGAAGTCGACGTTCCCCGTCCGGACCGCGCACTCCGCGAGGCGCTCGAGGTAGACCAGCGACTCGGAAGGACCGGCGTCCTCGTAGGCGAGGTTGTAGAGCACGCTGTACGAGCCGGCACCGACGGTGTAGAGCTGCGCTTGTTCGGCCAGCGCGGCGCCGGCGAGCGCGCATTCGCGCGCACGCGTGCGATCGCCCGCGTACAGCTCGACGTACGACGCGCGGGTGAGCAGATGCGCGCGGGCCGGAACGTCGAGCCGGTCCGCGTAGCGCAGCGCGGCGCCGATCGCGGCGACCGACTCGGCCTCGCGGCCGGCGACGAGCAGCGCCTCGGCGAACACCGCCGAGATGGCGCAGCGCAGCGCGACGTCGAGCGCGTCGTCGTTCGCGAACGGTTCGAGCAGCTCGACCGCGTCGCTTCGCTCGCGCCGCACGATCTCGCGGCCCAGGCGGTATGCCGCTTCCGCCTTCAATGCCTGTGTCTCGGCGCGCGCCAGCGCCTGCCGAAACCAGGCCTCCGAGGTGTCGCTGCGCCCGAGCCGGACCTCGCGCACGGCGCGGAGCAGCATGATCACCGGATCGTCGTCGGGCGGGAGCAGGTCGAGCGCCGCCTCGACCACGTCCACGTCGCCGCGGTCTTCGAGCTGCAAGCCGTGCGCGCGCAGCACCTCGCGCACGCGCTCGATCGGACCTGCGCGGGACGCGAGCTCGAGAGCGTCGCGAACCCGTCCGAGCTCGAGCAGGGCATCGACGGTGAGGTCCGGTGCGGTGCCGGTCGGACTCGTTTTCGCGTTCGTCGCGACGCCGGCGGCGTCGCGCGCGTCGTCGGCGGCGAGCGGCATCGCGATCAGCTCGCCGGCGAACCAGCGCGGCACCGGAAGGTCGGCGTCGTCGCGCGCGGCGATGACGACGTGCGCGTCGCGCGCGGCGCGCACGAGCGCTTCCACGAACTCGGCGAACGCGCGCGTCTCCGCACCGAGACGGTCGAGCGCGTCGATCGCGATCGTCACGCCGGCATCGTCGACGTACCGCGCGAACCAGCGCGCGAGCGAGGTGGCGCGGTCGCCGCGTTCGGCGGCGCGCGCGTAGGCGCTCGCGAAGGCGAGCCGCGCGCCCGGGGCGATCTCGCGCAGCGCGTCGCACAGCATCCGGACCGCGCCGCGGAAGGTGCCGTCGCCGGCGGCGAGGTCGATAAGGACCGCGCCCTCACGCGCGGCGAACGCGCGCAGCAGCGCGCTCTTGCCGCTCCCGGCCGGGGCCGCGATCACGGCGAGCGGCTTGCGCGCCGCTTCGGCCAGCCGGTCGAGCCCGCGCGCTTGCGGATGTGCGGCATCGGCTCGCGTCTGAAAGCGCGAGGCGGTCATTGCATCCTGCACGCGACGCGCCGCTCCATTAGCCGGGTTCTCCTGTCCTTGCTCCCTCGGTATCCTAGCAGACGAGGTACCGTCCGCGCGGTACGCTGGTGCCCGGTTTACGAAGGATTGTCAAACCGGGTGCTTCACGGCCTCCATCCCGACGTAGTAGGCGATCAGGATCAAGAGCGATGAGACGCCGGCGACGATCAGCGCGTTCCGGGAGCCGGGCTGCCGCCGGGCGAGCGCGTTCGCGGCCATGTAGCCGGCCCAGGCGATCACCGCGAGCGCCGGGTGGTACCAGGGGACGCGGAGGCCCTGGACCATCAGCACGACGCCGATCAGGATCTGCAGCGTGACGACGTAGAGCGTGATCCGGCGCTCCGGCCGGCGCCACACCGCCAAGACGGTGAGCGCGGCCACGGCGAAGGCGACGTAGAGGTGGATGATCAGGACATTCACGCTCGGCCGCTTCGCTGCACCTTCGGGACGGTCCGGCCCCGGCCGGTTGTCCATTTGGCGAACCCGGCGCTGCGCGGTGCCCCGGCGGGCATGCGGCGGGCCGCAGGAAGGCCACCTCCGCACCGTAAGTTTTGGCCTACCGGTGCAGGACGACAGCGTGATCCCCGCCCGGCCGCTGCGCCGGGATCGTTCCGAAGCGCTCCTCGCGTACGCGGAGTCGCTGGCGCGCGTCGCGGCGAGCGGCGGGGGCGCGCAGGCGCTGGCCGCGCACCTCGCCGCGGCGATCGACGCCGCCGTATTGATCGAGGACGGGCAGTGGCGGCACCTCGCCGTGGCGGGGACCGGTGAGCGCGCGATCCCGCCGTCGGTCCGGGACCTGCTCCCGAAAGACGCCGACGGGGAAGAGCCGGTCGCGCTCGCGCCGCCGGCCGACGCGCGGGCGCGGGCGTACCCGGTGCGGGCGGGCGAGGCGCGCTTGGGCTGGCTGGCGGTCTTCCCGACCGGGACCCGGATGCACGAGGAGCGCAGCGGGGTGATCCGGCTGACCGCGGCGCAGGTCGCGGTCGAGCTCTCGCGCGATGCGGGCGGCGGGCGCGGGCGGCGCCGCGGCTTCTGGGACCGGCTGCTGGCGCGCGCGTACGAGGACCCGCTCGAGGCGAAGGAAGACGCCCAGGCGCGCGGGATCGCGCTCGCGCCGGGCTACGTCTCGGTGGCGGTCGAGGGCGACGGGCTCGACGAGACGGTCGCCGCGCAGAAGAACGCCGAGATCCGGCGGGTGTGCCTGGATACGCTCGGCACGCGGACCGGCGACGTGGTCGTGGTCGAGCGCGGGGGCGGCTTCTTCTTCCTTGTTCCGGCGCCGCTCGAGGTGGACGCGGCGAACGCGCGCACGGCGGCGACGCTGATCCCGCGCGGCGTGCAGCGCGCGGGGCTCGACGTGAAGATCGTCGGCGGCGTCGGGCGGCACGCCGAGATGATCGACGTCGCGCAGAGCGTCGACGAGTCGCGCGAGGCGATGATCATCGCGCGGCGGATGTTCGGCGGCGGCCGCGTGATCCCGTACGACGACCTGGGCGTCTACCCGCTGCTGCACCGCACCGGCGCGACGCGCGAGGACTGGCGCGCGTTCGCGACGCGCGTCCTCGCGCCGCTGCGCGCGTACGACGAGAAGCACCAGACCGAGCTCGTGAGGACATTGAAGCTCTTCTTCGACGTGGGACAGAACATCAAGGAAGCCGCCGGACGGCTCAACGTGCACCGCCACACCGTCTTCTACCGCTTGCGGCAGATCGGCGAGATCGGGCGGCTCGACCTCGACTCGCCGCACGACCAGCTCACCGTGCGCGCGGCGCTTGCGGTCGACGCGCTCGACGCATAAGCTATCGCGATGGTGTTGACGACGGTGAAGGACGCGGCGGCGGCGCGGCGGCACGTGCTGGCGACGATCAAGGAGCGCGGCGTGCGTTGGGTGCGGCTCGCGTTCGTCGACGTGCTCGGGATCCAGAAGAGCGTCTCGATCCCGGCCGGCGAGCTCGAGGACGCGTTCAACGGCAAGGTCACCTTCGACGGCGGCTCGATCGACGGGTTCGTGCGCGGCGAAGAGATCGACATGGTGCTGCGGCCCGATCCCGCGACGTTCGTCGTGCTGCCGTGGCTCGAGGGCGATGCGATCGAAGCGCGCATCCTGTGCGACATCACGATGCCGGACGGGACGCCGTTCGAGGGCTGCTCGCGCACGACTTTGAAACGCGTGCTCGAGGACGCGGGCGACGTGCTGCAGGCGGTGCAGGCCGCGCTCGAGGTGGAGTTCTACCTGTTCGAGCTCGGGGGGGACGGGTCGCCGACGACGCGCACGACCGACGCCGGCTCGTACTTCGACTTCTCCGCGAGCGACCGCGGCCAGGAGGCGCGGCTCGCGGCCAGCGCGGCGCTCGAAGCGATGGGGATCCCGATCTCCAGCGCGCACCACGAACACGGCGCGGGCCAGCACGAGCTCGACCTCACCGCGTCCGGCGTGCTCTCGATGGCGGACCGTCTGCTGACGACGCGCGGTGTCGTGCGGCGCGTCGCGCAGCGCCACGGCTTGCACGCGACGTTCATGCCGAAGCCGCTCGAAGAGTCGGCCGGGAGCGGGCTGCACATCTACTTTGCGCTCGGCGAGATCGACGAGGCGGTACGGCTGCACGCGATCGCGGGCTTGCTCGAGCACGCGCAGGGTTTCACCGCGGTCTGCAACCCGACGGTGAACTCGTACAAGAGGTTGGTGGCCGCGTGGGACGCGCCGGTCTACACGGTGTGGTCGCACCGCAGCGCGAACGCGCTCGTCCGCGTCCCGCCGGCGTTCGGCGACGAGCCGCCGCTGCTCGAGGTGCGCAGCCCCGACGCGTCGTGCAACCCGTATCTCGCGATGGCCGTCCTCGTCGAAGCGCTCGCCGACGGGATTCGCACACGGAGCCTTCCCGGCGATCCGTTCACCGGCTCGACCTACGAGCTCGGCGACCGCTTCCGCACCGAGCATGGCATCCGGCAGCTGCCCAAATCGCTGCGCCAGGCGATCGCGGCGCTCGACGAGGACGTCGTGATCCGCGGCGCGCTCGGCGACCACATCTACCACGCCTTCCGCGACGCGAAGCTCGCCGAATACGAACGCTACCGCCGCGCCGTCCACCCCTGGGAGCGCAACGAGTACCTGCGCACGTTCTGAGGGCGGCGTTCGCTCGGAACGGCCGTGAAGACTTAACGCCGCCGGGTCAACCGCGTGTAGCGATACTGCGGCTTGATCACGGTATTGACGTAGTGGCCTTTCGACGGCGCGGCGCGGAGACCGCCGCAGACGTGGGGCGGGACGTCGTGGTAGCGGTAGACGTCACCGTCGACGTAGGAGAGGTCGATGCACCTCTCGTCCTCGTCGTACTCGAACCATTCGATGCTCGTGCTGTCCAGATATTCGCGCGCCATCGCAACCCGTCGGCGTAGCCACCGCCACCGATAAAACATAGAGTATCTTCGACAGCGTGTCACTCGCGCGCAAGAATCATCATGCTCAGGATCGCGATGGTTCTTTTGGACCCGGAACTTGAGGTCCGCGTGTCGCGGCCAGCGACCTAGAATGTCGCTGTGGAGCGTTCCCCTAGTGGCTATGGACCACTTTCGATGAGGAGGTGACAAGTACTCGCGACCCGCATTAGTTACGATGCTCCGCTGGTTATGGATCACTGCCGGGGTCGTGCTCCTCACGGCCATGAATCTAGTGATCGAGTTTCAGGCGTCTACCGTCATCGACATGCCGCCCACGACATCGTCGTCGGCGCCCTGTGTTCCGTGCTCTTCGGCAGTGAAGAAGTCTCCCGCGGCCCCCATCGTCAATGCGCCGTTTGAGCGTGAATCGTTCAGCGTACTCCCAATGGCGGCTCGCCACCGGCTCGCCTGGTTGCGTTTTGCCGCGATCGAATGCATCCTGCTCTTTGCGGCACTAATCGCCGCGATCATGTGGAAGCCCGCATACGAACAAGGAACCGAGAAAACGGCGCTCATACCTCAGTGGGCTTTCATCGCAGTCGGGGTTGTCGGCGGGCTCCTTCACATCTTCTGGGTCGAGCCGAAAAACGGTATATATACGCCTTCATTCGATCCGGCGGCGCTGGCATGGTTCGGGCTTGCCATCGTGGGATCGTTGCTTCCGAGACTTCGCAAATTCGGTTTTGGTGGAGCGACGGTGGAGATGGAGGCCGGACTCGCCGAAGAGACGTCGACCCAGATCGCGGAGTTACTGCAGCGCTGGCTCACACACCTGAATCTTTTCTACCAGCAGTTACCGCAGCAACAGAATCCCGCCCTTTACGTAAAAGACTTTCTCGGCCGGCGGAGCGCCGAAGCGCACGATGCGATCGCCGCGAAGGATGAAGCCGTCCGACTTTCGATCTGGAACTATGACGAGGCCAAGGGCGGCTTATTGCTGTTACAATCGAACGAGATTGGGGACGAGCCGACCAAGCGGCATGTCTTTCACCTCGGAGAGGGATTGATGGGCCGTGCATTTCGCGATCAGGAACTGGTAAACGTCGCAAACGGCCAAAAAGAGCCAGGCTGGGTGGAGATCGAAGGCGCAACGCGAAAATTCAACGGCGTGCTTCTCGCTCCATTCGTATGGGGCAACGAGAAACTCGGCGTGCTGTCCATCGATCGTGAGGCGAAACGCCAGTTCGAACCGTTGAAAGTCGCGATCGCGAACGCGTTGGCACTCGTCGCCGCGCACGTATTGGGCTCTCCAATTACGCGCAACGCACTCGCAAAGGCCGAAAGCGCCGACATCGTCCCGTCTTCTCACTTCATCGAGAACGTGACTGCTGAACCATCACTCTCGGACTCCAGCCGCGCGACTCCGAGCGACGGTCCTGAGACGAGTGCAGAAATCAGCGACGCAACGTACGACGAAGGGCGCGGCGACGGCTGCGACGATGACGACACACCGAACGATGGACCTGACGGAAGCACGGAGGACGCCGTGCCGGATTAGCTCAGTCCTTGCCGTTCGCTAGCTCGTGAAGCGTGGTGATTCGCGCGCCGAGTCCGGCAGGTGAACCGGTCTTCGGGGGATCCTTTTTCTCTTCGCGATTCAGTCTACCAACCGTCGCCTGGAGAAGTGACCCGTATGTCATCTTCTTTCGCATCATCGACCGCCGCTGCCGGCGTTGCGCTCCCGTCGGGTTCGCATCGACTGCGCCTCGCTGTTGATCCATGATCCTATTCCGTGGCGTCTTTGCCGGGACGGCAAACCGTAGCGTGCCGGAAGGAGATCAAATGGGCGAATTCTGGGACCTCGACTTCATGGAAACGGTATAACGTTCCTAGCTTATCACGTCTGGTATACCGCCGCAAGTCCTGGGCCTTTTCGGTGAGCGGAGTGGGGACCGGTCTTTTTATGGACACGTCAATCGTCGCGGCTCGTCAGCCGGCGTCGGGGAGCTGTGAATCCGGCGTATTTCTTAGCGCTTGCTCGGAAATCACGTCGTGCAGACGACGTGCCGTCTCTCCCAAACCGGGACGACCGAACAGTGCGGGGAGTAGTTTCAAGAGTCCGTCGAGCAGCTTTTCGTCATAGATCACGGCTCGTCGAAGCGGCATAGACCGTGCGAAGCCCGTCGCGTCGAGATGCAACCGCAACAGTTCGACGCCTGGAGCTGCACGTAGAACCACACACCAGATGAAGCGCGGCTGTGCTTCAGCGAGGAGGTCATGCTTGATGCTCCGCGCCAAGGGAAGGCTCCTCACCTCGTTCTTGAGTTGCTCGTTGCGCAGCAGGCGCACGTCCCACTCTCGCCGGCCGCTTACCGAAGGGTTGAGTATCTCGGGGAGCAAGGAGTCCAGCACCGTCACCCACCCTTGAATCGAAGCAAAACCTAATCGTATCTTGTGATAGATCGGAACGACGATATTCCCGATCTCCACTGTGGAGGTTTCCCCATTACCCAGTGCCGCGTATTCGTCAACGTTGAAGACAATCGTTCCGTCGTCGCGCTTCGCGATTTGATAGCGAGCGAACGGGCAAATATTATCGTCGTGGCAATAGAGCGTCACGATTCGGCGCCCGGCAGAAGGCGCTTCATGCTGTTCGCCAACACCCTCACGCTCGTGTATCACTGAATTTGAACACCGGTAGCCCGCTATCGTAACTGAATGATCGCGCCCGTCGGGCAGTTTCACGAGCATCAATGCCGGCAATCCCATCTCAAGGTAGGCGCGGATCCACGACAAGATCGGGACGGCAGGATCGTCGAGAGTGAATACTTCGGGTTCGAGCTGATTGGCACGAACAGCCGTGCATATTTGTTCGAGCGTCAACCCCGCTGTCGGGAAAACGCGCTCTTGGAACTTTCCAGAGGTGGCCGAGCGCGTTATTTCCGCGGCGCGCGGAACGTCAGTCCCGAACAACTTCGATGTCGCCGCGAATGCAGACCACAGTGAAACCGTGGCGCACGCGGCGATCACGCTGTCTTGCTGCTGAAACGGCAGGCTGTCGCATATCGACAGGTCGATCCCGTACAAGTTCACGCGGGTATCGACAACCGCGTTGTAGCGCCTCGCGCCGTCTCGTACGTTCTCCGGGTACGCGCGCAGAACGGTGCGGCCGATGATGGCCTCCGGAAGCGGTCTGACGACGGTGAACCCGACATACGATCGAGCGAAGTCTTCCGCGGACCGTCCTTCACCTATGATCTGCGCCTCGAACGTACGCTCCTCGAACTCCTCCGTAAAAAAGTGAACTCGCTTGCAGAATCGATCGAACCGCGCATAGACCGTCGCATAGAACGTCGTATAGTCGCCAAGGTAGTCTCGGTCGACATACATCGTCTCGACGACGATCGTTCTGGGTTTAGGGATTTGCTTGTCGAGATACCCGAAGAGCTTTTGTGCATGGTGATGACGCGCGACGTCCTCGGCGAGGGGCCTATTCCACTGGGGGGACGCATTTGGCTCGCGGGCCAGCGCGCGGCAGAAATCGTCGAACGTGAACGGGTAAACCCGATAACCTTTCGACAAGCAGTCAAACCCGCATCTGCACGCGCAGTTGTTTGTCGGTGATTTCCCGCGCCTTTTCGAGCTTTTCGAGCGCCAGTTCGACCCGATCAGCCTTGCGAATGACGTTGGTCCACGCCGACTCGAGGTCGAATTCATGCTTCGTTACCGCCGATTCCGAAATCGGCTCCTCGTTGCTGCTCAATCTCCCACCCTCGAAAGCACACTACGAAGGAGGCAAGGCCGCCAACCGAGCGCGCGTGCTTATCTTGTCTATCGGCTCATATAACCCTGTTGTTGACCGCTAGGGAGGGCGGTAAACTCGGCTGCCCGGTTTTCGCCGTTTGCCGACGTCGCGGGACGAGCCGGAGCCCGTCCCGGTCGGCTGCTCCTTTCAGGGCGCCTGCATGAGAGTCGGCCGCGGGTCGAAGTCGCCGTCGGCCGGGACTAGGCGTCCGGGTGCTGGACGAGGTAGTCGATGTAGACGGGGCGGAGCGCGTCCATTAGGCCGGGGTCTTCGTTGACCGCAGACTCGACTTGCATGCTGGGGTGGAGCGTCTCGGCTTCCGACTCTTTCAGCTCGCCTTCGGCAGCGCGGGCGGCGGGGATCATCTCCAGCAGATCCCAGAAGAACTTCACGTTCAGGTGGCGCTCGGCGTGGCGGAAGGCGCGGTCGTGGAGCTCCTTGGAGCTGAGCTTGTCGAGCTCTTCATAGGTCATCGTCGCGCCCTTCTGCCGGGTTGCGCCGACCGCCTACCGTAACGCGGCGCGCGACCCGTTCGTAAGACGAACGGCTTCGCGGCGGAGCAGATCCCAGACGAGGCGGACGTCGTCGCGGGTCGTGCGCTCGTTGCCGATCGCGATGCGCAGGACGACGCGGCCGTGCAAGCGCGTCGAGGACAGGAACGCTTCGCCGGTCGCGTTGACGATGTCCATGATCGCGAGGTTGAGCGCGTCGGTAGAAGCCGAATCGCCGTTCGCACCGTCCGGATCGTAGCGGAAGCACACGACCGAGAGCGGGTGCGGGGCGGCGATCTCCCAGCCCGGTTCGGACTCGATCAAGCTCGCGAGCTCCTGCGCGAGCGCGATGTGGTTGCGCAGCCGCTCCTGCATCCCGCTCACGCCGAACGTGCGCAGCGCGAACCACAGTTTCAGCGCGCGGAAGCGGCGGCCCAGCTGCAGGCCGTAGTCCATGTAGTTGTGGACGTCGGTCTCCGGCGTCACGAGATAGTCGGCCACGAGGCTGAACGTCCGCCGCAGCAGCTCCGGATCGCGCACGTAGAGCACGGAGAGATCGACCGGGACGAAGAGCCACTTGTGCGGGTTGACGACGATCGAGTCGGCCTCGTGCGCCGGATCGAGCAGCCAGCGGAACTCGGGCAGGATCGCCGCCGGGCCGCCGTACGCCGCGTCGACGTGCAGCCACACGCTGCGCTCGCGCGTCACCGCGCGCATCGCCGCGACCGGATCAGTTGAGGTCGTCGACGTCGTCCCGACCGTGGCGACCGCGCACATCGGCCGCCGCCCCGCCGCCACGTCGTCGTCGATCGCGAGCGCGAGCGCGTCCGCACGCATCGCGAACGCGTCGTCGACCGGGACCTTCACGACGTTGTCGCGGCCGACCCCGAGCGCGATCGCGCCCTTCTCGATGTGCGAGTGCGTGTGCTCGGTGACGTACACGCGCAGCACCGGAAGGTCGTCGCGCCCCGCCATCCCGCGCGCGCGCACGTCGAGCCCGAGCGACTCGCGCGCGGCGGCGAGCGCGGTGAACCCGCCGATCGACGCGGTGTCGTACACGATCCCGTGAAACGCGTCGGGAAGACCCAGCATCCGGCGCAGCCAGCCCAGCGTGACGTCCTCGAGCTCGGTCGCGGCGGGCGAGGTGCGCCACAGCATCGCGTTCACGTCGAGCGCGGCGGCGAGCGCTTCGGCGAGCACCGTGACGCGCGCGGCGCTGATCGCGAAGTACGCGAAGAAGCGCGGATGATTCCAATGCGTGATCCCCGGGACGATGAGCCGCTCGAAGTCCGCGAAGATCCGCTCGAACGGTTCGCCTTCGGCCGGCGCCTCGGCCGGCAGCGCGGCGACCAGCTCGCCGGGCCGGGCGCGCGAGAGCACCGGGTAGCGGCGGGTGTCGCTGTAGTAGTCGTCGATCCACGCGGCGACGCGGTCGAACGCGGCGCGGAAGTCAGGGTCGGTCACGATCCCCGCGATTTGGTCGGCGGGGCCGACCTTCCCCGGTCCCGAACCCTCGCCTCCCGATGAAGTACCGCACGCTGCCCAACACCGACGTGACCGTGAGCGAGGTCGGCTTCGGTCTCTGGACGACCGCCACCGGATGGTGGGGCGAGAAGAGCGACGACGACGCCGTCACGCTGCTGCACGAAGCGCTCGACCTCGGCATCACGACGTTCGACGCGGCCGACACCTACGGCAACGGACGCAGCGAGGAGCAGCTCGCCAAAGCGTTCGCCGGGAAGCGCGACCAAGTCGTGTACGCGACGAAGTTCGGCTACGACTGGTATCATCACGCGGGCGAGCGCAAAGGCCAGAACGAGATCGAACAGGACTTCTCGCCCGAGTTCGTACGCTACGCGCTCGAGCAGTCGCTGAAGCGCCTGCAGACGGACTACATCGACGTGTGGCAGATGCACAACGCGCGAATGGAGCAGGTCAAGGACGGCACGCTGACCGAGCTGCTGAACGGCTTCCGCGACGAAGGGAAGATCCGCACCTGGGGGATCGCGCTCGGGCCCGCGATCGGCTGGCTGTGGGAAGGGATCGAAGCCGCGCGCATCAACGCGCCGATGGTCCAGATGATCTGGAACATGCTCGAGCAGTTCCCCGGCGACGAGATGGTCGACGCGGCGAACACGTTCGGCACCGACACGACGTACTTCATCCGCGTCCCGCACAGCTCGGGGATGCTCGAAGGGAAGTACACCCAGGACACCGTCTTCCCGCCGACCGATCACCGCAGCCACCGCCCGCGCTCTTGGCTGATCAACGGGATCAAGAAAGTCCAGACGCTGCGCTTTCTCGAGCAGCCCGAACGCACGCTCGGACAAGCCGCGATCCAGTGGCTGCTCGCCGAGCCGCGCGTGATGACCGTGCTGCCGAACATCTACGACCGCGAGCAGCTGCGCGAGTTCGCCGCCGCCCCCGACACGCCGCGCCTGACCGCCGACGAGCTGGCACGGATCGCAGAGCTGCGTAAAACCAACTTCGGCGTCGGCCCGGAAACGATGCGCTACAAAGGGACGATGGATCCGCCGGCGGAGACGCTCGCCGGAACGCACGCATGAACCCGCGCGAGACGCTGAGCGGCCGCGAGACGATCCACACCGTCGCGGCCCCCGGCGCGATCGGCCCGTACTCGCAGGCCGTCGCCGCGGGCAGCTACGTCTTCACCTCGGGCCAGATCGGCCTCGATCCGTCGAGCGGCGAGCTCGTGACGGGCGGCGTCGAGCCGCAGACGCGCCAGGTGATGGCGAACCTCGCCGCGGTGCTCGCGGCCGCGGGCCTGACGTTCGCCGACGTCGTGAAGACGACGATCTTCCTGGTCGACATGAACGATTTCGCCGCGGTGAACGCCGTCTACGGCGAGTCGTTCGAGGACGCGCCGAAACCCGCGCGCTCAACGGTCGCCGTCGCCGCGCTCCCGCGCGGCGCACGGGTGGAGATCGAGGCGATCGCGCTGCGCCGCTAGCCGCGCGTACGTCAGGGTTCTTACGCGGTCACATCGGGCGCCGCTGCATTGCGTGCACAACGCGGAACGTTCCGGCCGGGCCTTCGATCGTGAGGTCGCCGCCGAAGCGGAGACGCACCACGGTTTGGTTGCGCAGGTCGTAGTTTATGAACGTTCCGTCGAGGGCCCGGGCGAAGCGAAACTCCGGGAGCTGCGGCGCCGCATCGACTTCTTGGATGCACTCGTCATGCGACCAGGCAATACGCACGAGCAACGCGCCTTCGCTGCCGATGATGCAGGCATACGAATCGACACCGTTTCCGCTGGCGACCTCTCCGAGCGCGTTGACTGCCGTGATGGTTCCGACGGTGTCGCGAACCCCGTCCCAAAAGGCGTGCGCGTGAGCTCGGACGTCGGGCGTGTCCTCGAGTTGCAGCGCGATCCACCGGCGGTAGTCACCCACGACTGCATCCGCGAGCGCCTGATGCTGCTTCGCATTCCGCTGCGCCGCGGTTGCGGCGTACTTCGGCGGTATGGCGCTGATCACCGAAAACGCCGGCTGATCGCGTGGCTGAACGAGCAGCCCGGTGCGGTCGGCAGCGACCCGAATGATGATGCTGCTTCCGTAGTCACCGGCGAAGCGCTCGAGGTGATCGGAGTGGTCATCGACCGGTGGCGGCAGTTCGGGGACCGGACCGAAAACGAATTGTTGCAGCGGGTGAACGATGGCCGACCCCGGCGTCGCTTGATTCGTGAACATCAGCACCACGACGTCTTCGTCGAGGTAGCGCCGAAAGTCGGCAAGGAAGACGCCGTTGGTGCCATGGTGCGAAGCCACGGTCGTGTCGCGCGGCGTTTTCGAGATCGACCACCCGTACGCGTACGAGACCTCGTTCGTCATCGCGATGTTCGGGCGGAACAAGGCGACGCGGCTCTCGTCGGAGAGGACCGATCCGTCGCGCAGTGCACGGTGCCACCGCTGCAGATCGCGCAACGACGAGAGCAGCCCACCGCTGCCGCGCAGGTTCCAATAGGGGCCGTCGCTCGCCCACAAGTGGTCGAGCGAGGTTCCCCAATCGGCGCTTCCGTCGTATCCGTGTGCGATCCGCGTGCGATCCCAATCGGGGAGCACGTATCCGGTTTCGTTCAAGCCGGCCGGCCGGAGTATTCGTTCGCGCAGCACCTGCTCGTAACTGCGCCCTTCGACGAGCTCGATGATCGCCGCGAGCAGCGTGTATCCGACGTTCGAGTAATTGAACGCCGTGCCCGGAACGCTTCCCAGCTTGGATGCCATGATCGCTGCGATGAGCCCATCGCGGGTCAGCGGATCGTAGTCGTGGCCAAAGGTGAAGCGCAAGCCGGCCGAGTGCGAGAGCAGCTCGTGAACGGTGATCGCGCGCTTGTCCTCCGGAGCCTCCGGAAAGAACGTCGCCAGCGTGTCGGTGACGCGCAGTCGTCCGGCCTCTTGGAGTGCAAGGATCGTCGCCGCGGTGAACTGCTTGGTGATCGAGCCGGTATCGAAGATCGTGTCCGGGGTGATCGGCGACTCCGTCCGGCGATCGGCATAGCCCACGCCGCGCTCGTAGACGATATCGGCCCCGCGGCCCACCAGAAAGGCGCCGGAGAACCCGAATGGCCCGATGCGCTCGGCATAGGCCTCGAGGCGCTCGGCAATCTCGTCCTGATTTACAAGTCTCACTGGGCGGCGATCCTTCGCTTTCCTACTCGGGTTCGATCACTTTCCCACGTCCCGGGCGCCTCTCACGGTTAACGCGATCCGCAGCCGGGCCGGCGCAACGGCCGTGACTGACCGGGCCAGCTCGGACAACCGCTGAACGAGCGAGTCCGATCGTCCGCAGCGTGATGAATCGGTAAAATTCCGGAATTCGCCCGTTAGGGCCGGCGTCACACGGTGAACGACAAGCAGCAAGGGTCAGCCTTTCGCTTGCAACGGTCGACGGACCGGCGCGGCGTCGCAAAGGATTGCACGTGTGACCTTCCGATGGAAGCCGGCGGTCTTCTTGTGGACCATGCTCTGCACGGTGGTCCTCGTTTCGCTGCTGGCGTCCCCGGCGAACGCCGCCGTCGTCGCCGACTCACCCGCCGCCTCGGCGGCCTCGCCCGCGCAAGCGTCGTCGCTGTCGTGGTCACATACCGTCGGCACGAATCCAAGCCGCATCCTCGTCGTCGGCATCTCGATACGCGACGGGAACACGACCGTGAGCGGCGTGACGTACGGCGGCACCGCGCTGACGTTCCTCGCCGCGCAGAACGGGCCCGGGAACCAGAACCGAACCGAGATCTGGTACCTGCTCGCACCCGCGAGCGGGAGCGCGACGATCACGGTCACGCTGAGCCAGTCGAAGGCGATCGCCGCGGGGTCGGTCTCGTTCTCGGGGGTCGTCCAATCGGCTCCGACGAGCGCCTCCGCGAGCGGCAACTCGACCGCGGCGACGGTCGCGATCGCGAGCGTGACCGGCGCGCTCGTCGTCGACACGGTGACGGCGAACGGCGACGCCATCTCGCTCACCGCGGGGGCGTCGCAGACGGAGCAGTGGAGCACCCACAGCGGATCGGGCGACGCGTCGAACGCGCGCGCTGCGAGCAGCACGCAGCCCGGCGCGGCATCGGTGACGATGAGCTGGACGCTCGGCGCGAGCAAGCCGTGGTCGATCGTCGCGGCCTCGCTGGCCCCGAGCGTCGTGCCGCTCGTGCAGCTCTCGCTCGCGTGCACCTCGGCGACGTGCTCCGATGCGTACTCGGGTGAGGACCTCAGCTACTCCGTCGCCTACACGAACAACGGCACCCAGCCGGCACAGCAGCTGGTCGTGAACCAGCCGATCCCGGCCGCGACCTGGTGGAAGATCGGATCGGCGGCGTACACGCTGCCCTCGTCCGGCCTGACGGGCTGCACGGTCACCTACTCGAACGACGGCGGGACGACGTTCGGCTACACGCCGGTGAGCGGAGCCGGCGGTGCCGCGTCGGGATACGACGCGACGGTCACGCACGTGAAGTGGACGTTCGCCGGAACGCTCGGGTACACGCCGGCGACGAACTCCGGCAGTGTAACGTACGCGGTCGGAGTCCCGTGAGGCCGACCCCGTTAGACCGGGCGCCGATGTGGGGACGAAGGTCCTAGGACTCGCACGGACGCGGGCCTGCAGCCAGCGTGGGCGTCAAGGAAGACAGCACGGATGAAACGGAACCGCTTCTCAGATCAGCGCTCGGCCCTTTCGGGGCTCGGAGCGCTTTTGCTCGTCACGGCGGCGGGATGCGGCGGCGGGATACCGCACGCGGCCTCCCTCGCACCGGCCTCCGAGGGCCGCGCCGCGCAGACCGGAGTGATCGGGAACCCGTCCGGCACGCCGACGCCGGCGCCGCCCGCGACCCCGGCCCCCGCCGGCGCGATCGATCTGAAGACCGTCTGCGCGTACAGCGTGCTCGCGCCGAGCCTCACGCTGGGCGCCGAAGACCCGGGCTTCGTGACCGGGAGCGTCGCGCTGACGGCGTTCCCGATCGGGCGGAGTTCGCCGGAGCTCGGCGGCGCGTCGATCGAGAACGGCAGCACGGTCTCCGGCTCGATCACCGTACTGAACAGCGGGACCAAGGTCTCGATCTCCGGCGGCTCGAGCGTCACGAAGGGCGTCGTGAACGACCCGATCGACCTCGGCGTCAGCGCGCAAGACGCGATTGCGCGCAGCCGGTACTACGCCTCGCTCCCGGCGACGATGAGCGACTCGAACAACGCGCTCACCGCCGGCACGAAGCCGAACGTCGCGAAGAGCGCGCTCCCGTACCACCTCGGCACGATCGCGATCCAGGGCAAGGCCGGCCTGAACGTGCTGAACCTGCCGAGCCTGCGCGTGACCGATCAGGACGTCGTGCTGAACGCGCCGGCCGGCGCGAGCTTCGTCATCAACGTGACGGGCACGGTCGCCCTCGAGAACGCGAACCTCACGGTGAGCGGCGGGATGGACGAGCGCCAAGTGCTGATCAACGTCGTCCCGGCGAGCGGCGCGAAGACCGCGGGCTCGGTCACGCTCAAGAGCGAGGACGACCAGGCCGGCGATCCGCTCGTTCAGTTCGAGGGATCGCTGCTCGCGCCGCAGAGCTCGCAGGTGAAGGTCGAGACCGCGATCATCCACGGCATCATCGCCGCGGGTAGCGCGCTCGATCTCCGCGAGAAGACCGGTGTGATGGGCGAGTGCCCCTCGACCACCACCGCGCCGCACTGACCCGCGGTCAGAACTGGACGGCGCTGAACATCAGCTGCGAGCTCGAGCCCGCGCCGAGCGCCGTCCAGCTCGCCGTGATCTTGAAGACTTTGTTCGTCGTGTTGTAGCTCGCCGGGAACGCCGTCGAGCTCGACGCGTTGTAGTAATACGTCACGGTCGTCGGCGCGGTCCCGCTCGAGGAGTAGCCCGGCGTGTTCATGTAGCCGCCGTCCTTCGCCCACGAGTTCGTGTTCGAGCCGTCGTCCGTCAGGGTGAGCGTGTTCGCGGTCAGCGTCGCGCTCGCGGGGGTCGTCCCGTTCGCCGCGACCGCGATGTTGCGCACGTCGATCGTGTAGCTCAAGATCCCGCCCGGGCACCACGTGCCGGCGGGGACGCTGCCGGAGCAGCCGGTCGAGGTGATCGTGTACGACTTCGTCTGCACGACGTAGCCGGTGTAGAGCTCGTCGTGGACCTGGTTGTTGTTCGCGACGTTGCCGCCGTCGATCGCGGCGAGGATGGCGTCGAAGCGGTTGAAGGCCTGCAGCCCGGTCGGCGCTGCGTACACCGTCCACACGAACGCGCTGGCGCCCCCGGCGATCGCCACGGTCGCGGTCGTCTGATAGGTGTTCGAGCTGGCCGTTCCCGCGATCTGGGTGCCCAGCGCGCCGCCGCTGTCGTTGTAGACGGCGACGGTCCAGCCGGACGGCGCTTGCGCGTAGTAGATGACCTGCACGTTGCCCCCGGCCGTGTTCTTCACTTCGTGCCGCAGGGCGATGCCGGTCACCGCGGCGGTGTACGTGTTGCCGTTCGGCGAGCCGGGCGTCGTCGAGCTGTTGATCGCGTTGAAGCCCGCCGGGGTGAACGACTTCTCGACGAAGTCGTTGTTGTTCGTCGTCGCGGCGTTGCCGTCGTAGCTTCCCGTCGCCTGCGGGACGCCGACCGGACCGATGTAGAGCGTCCCCGTCGACGACACGCACTCCGCACCGGACGACGCACCCGGCACGTTCAGGTAGTTCATCCCGAAAAGCTGTCCGGTCGCCCCGGCCGCCGCGCCGTAGTGCGCGTCCGGCGTGGGGCTGCCGTCGGTGACGCCCGCGGCGCCGCCGTTCACGTTGTGCGTGTAGATGCCGCCGCTGTCCACCTCGACGCCGCCGCCGCCGCCGCCGCCCGGGCCGTGCGCGTTCTTTCCCGCGTTGAGCACGTCCGCGTCGGTGCCGTTCGCACCGTTCGCGTTGACCGTGATGCCTTGGATCGTCGCGGGCGCCGTGACGATCACCGAGCCGCCCGCACCGCCGCCGCCGCCGCCGTCGTTGTCGGGATCCACGCCCATCATGCCGTTCGCCGAGACCGTCATCGTGCCGGTGAAGGCGGCGACGCGCATCATGACGATTCCGCCGCCGCTCCCGCCCGAGGACATCGCGCCGCTGCTGTTGTTGCGGGAGCCCGCGCCGCCGCCGCCGCCCATGACGAGCTGCGTTTGCGCCGGCGTGAACGTCCCGCCGAGCCCGCCGTAGGCGAGGTCCGAGGAGTACGACTTCCCGCCGACACCGCCCGCGCCGCCGTTCCCGCCGCCGCCGCCGCCGGTGTTCTGGTCGTTCGCGGGGACGTCCGCGTCGGCGCCGCCGCCGCCGGCGTTGCCGGGCGCGCCGCGCCCCGTGTCGCCGCCGGGGTAACCGTCGGCGGTCCCGCTCCCGGACTCCGCGGAGCTCACCGAGCTGTACACGTAGGTCGGCGTCCCGGCGATCCCTTCGCCCTTCTGGCCGTGCGCGTTCTTCGCGTTGGAGTTCATGTAGTCGCCGTTGGCGGCGGTCGCGTCGCCGGCGAGCTGGCGCGCGCCGCCGCCGCGGAAGCCGCGGCCGTCGACGCTGACCGTACCGCTCGCGGCGACGAGGTTCGCGGCGTCGATCGCGAGCACGCCGCCGGCGGTCCCGTTCCACGACAGCGCGGTCAGCGCCGCGCCGATCGTCGGCGCATTGTACTGCGGGACGCGGATCACCTGAAAGCGCGAGCTCCCGGACGCGGTGTAGGCGTGGTTCAGACCGCCGGAGTTCGTCCCTTTGATCGCCAGCGTGCCGCCGGTCGTCGCGAGGTTGCCGTTCGCCACGACGTACTCGTACGTCCCCGCGGTCGCGGAGGTGTAGCCGGCGCCCGTGCTGCCGTCGCCGTACGCGGAGGAGTTGGAACTGTTGATCGTCGCGCCTTGCATCTGGATCACCAGCAGCAGGTCGCCGGTCGCGATCGCGACGTTGGCGTCGCCGGTCGCGTGCGCGCCGAGCGTGATCGAGGTCGCGGTCGCCGCCGCGCTCGCCGTGGCGGGGAAGTACGTGTTGACCACCCCGGTGATCGTCCCGCTCCCGTCGCGGCCCGGCGTCCCGCACAGCGCGGCCGCGCGCGCAGGCTCGCGCACGGCGACCACGAGGGTCGCCGCGAGCGAGAACGCGACGAGGACCGCACCCGTTCGTCGGATCAGCTGTGTCCCACGCGAACAGACGCGGCGCAGTACGAGGACCGGTCCCACTTTGATTATGTATCGGCAGCGCCGGGCTAGTCTTCGAGCGTCGTCACATCGCCTGGATCAAGATTTAGCTCCCGCGCGCGGAGCAAACGCCGCATGATCTTCCCGCTGCGCGTCTTCGGGACGGCCTCGACGAACGCGATCCGATGCGGCGCGGCGATCGGGCCGGCGCGCTCGCGCACCGTCGCGATCAGCGCGCCACGCAGCTCCTCGCTCGGCGCGTGCCCGTCGCGCAGGACCACGAACGCCGTGACGCTCTCGCCGCGGAGCTCGTCCGGGACGCCGATCGCGGCGGCCTCGGCGACCGCCGGATGGGCGAGCAGCGCGCTCTCGATCGCGGCGGGGGCGAGCAGGTGGCCCGCCACGTTGAGGACGTCGTCGGCGCGCCCGGCGACGGTGAAGAAACCCTCCGCGTCGCGGCGTCCGGCATCGCCGGTCTCGTAGCAGCCCGGGATCCGCTCGAAGCACGCGGCGTAGCGCCCCGGATCGTTCCAGATCCCGACGAACATGTGCGGCCACGGCTCGCGCATCACGAAGGCGCCGTCGGCGCCGGCCGGGAGGCTCTCGCCGCGCTCGTCGACGACGTCGAACGCGAGCGGCCCCATCGGCCGTCCGGTCCGGTCGGGCCGGATCGCTTCCGTGGGCAAGAAGCCGAGGCTCGGCGCGCCGGTCTCCGTCTGCCCCCAGTGCTGGCAGACCGCGACGCGGCCGCGGCCGACGTCCTCGAACAGAAAGCGCCAGACCGGCGGGTTGAGCGGCTCGCCGCCCGAGTAGATCGCGCGCAGCGAGGAGAGATCGTAGCGGCGCGGCGCCTCGGCGCCGCCGCGCAGCAGCATGCGCGCGTACGTCGGCGTCGTGTAGATCTGCGTGACGCGATGGCGTTCGATCAGCTCGTACGTCGCCTCCACGCCGGGATGGTCGGGCGCGCCCTCGCGCATCACGGAATGAAAGCGGTTGGCGAGCGCGCCGTAGATCAGCTGCAGATGCCCGGTCATCCAGCCGACGTCGCTCGTGCAGTAGAACACGTCGTCCGGCGTCAGCCCGGTCATCGCGGCGAAGATCGACGCGCCGCCGACCAGGAAGCCGCCGTGGACGTGGACGATCCCCTTCGGCGCGCCGGTCGTCCCGCTGGTGTGCAGTACGAAGAGCGGCGTCTCCGAACCGACGATCTCCGGCGGCGCGTGCGTCTGCGCTCCGTCCAGATACGCATCCCAGTCGACCTCGCCGGGATGGACGGGGGCTTGGCGCGCACCGCGTCGCCACAGCACCACGCGGCGAACCGCGGGAAGGTCCGCGAGCGCCGCGCGCACCGGCGCGAGCAGATCGATCGTGCGGCCGCGGCGGAACGTCAGGTCGGCCGCGAGCAGCGCGACGGCGCCCACGTCGTGCAGGCGCGCCGCGAGCGCGGCGCTCCCGAGACCGGCGAAGATCACGCAGTGGATTGCGCCGATCCGCGCGCAGGCCAGCATCGCGACGATCGCTTCCGGGACGTTCGGCAGGTAGATCGCGACGCGGTCGCCGCGGCCGATCCCGTCGCGCCGGAGCGCGTTCGCGAGCCGGCAGACCTCGCGCAGCAGCTCTCCGTACGAGATCGTGCGCCGGTCGCCGTTCTCGCAGACGTACTCGTACGCGATCGCATCCGGCGCCGCCGCGGCGTGGCGGTCGAGGCACGACTCGGTGACGTTCAGCTCGCCGTCGGCGAACCAGTGCGCATCGCCGAGCGAACCCTCGAAGACGCGCTGCGGGCGCCGCCGCCACACGAAGCCGTCGACGAACGACGCCCAGAACGCGAGCGGGTCGCGGCGCGCCGCACTGCGCCACGCCTCGGCGTCCGCGATCGGATACCAGGCCGCGGCGCCGGGCGGCGGCGGGACGATCGGCGTCTCGCTCACGAGGCCTCGAAGCGCGGGCCGAGGTACGCCTTCATCACCGCCGGATCGCGGAAGACGAGCGCCGGCGGGTCGTCGGCGATCTTCTCGCCGTGATGGAGCACGACGATGCGGCCGGCGAGCGCCTGGATCGCGCGCATCACGTGCTCGACGACGAGGATCGTCGTCCCGTCAGCATTGATCCGGCGGACCAGCGCGACGAACGCGTCGATCTCGGCCGGCGGAAGCCCGGCCATGATCTCGTCGAGCAGCAGCAGCCGCGGGCGCAGCGCGAGCGCCTGCGCGAGCTGCAGCCGCTTGCGCTGCGCGACGTCGAGATGCTCGGCGCGCGCATCCGCCTGCTCGGCGAGGTCGACGAGGCGCAGCATCTCGAGCGCGTGCTCGCGTGCGGCGCGCAAGCTCGCGGTCTCGGCGAGCACCGGAACGACGACGCTGTCGAGGACGCTCGCCTCGCGAAACGCGTGCGCGACCTGAAACGTCCGCGCGATCCCGCGGCGCGCGACGCGGAACGCGGCGAGCCCGCGCGTCGAGACGCCGTCGAGGAGCACCTCGCCGCGCGCCGGCGCAGTGCGGCCGGCGATCACGTCGACGAGCGTCGACTTCCCGGCGCCGTTTGGGCCGATGACGCCGACGATCTCGCCGTGTCCGACCTGCAGCGAGACGCCCGCGAGCGCGTGCAGCTTCGCGTACGCGACCGTCACCGAGCGAACCTCGAGGATCGGCGCGGCGAGCTGCGCAGCGCTCATCCGGCGATCCCCATGTACGAGGCGTGAAAGCGCGGATCGGCGCGCACCTCGCTCGACGCGCCCGCGAGCACGATCGTCCCGAGCTGCATCACGTACGCGCGCGCCGCATAGCGCAGCGCCGCCTCGACGTCCTGCTCGACGACGAGCAGCGCCGTTCCGTCGCGCCGGATCCGTTCGAGCGCCTCGAGCAGGTCGTCGAGCACGATCGGCGCGAGCCCGAGCGAGAGCTCGTCGATGAGCAGCAGCCGCGGCGCCGACATCAGCGCGCGCGCGATCGCGCACATCTGCTGCTCGCCGCCGCTCAGCGTCCCGGCGGCTTGCCGCCGGCGTTCGCGCAGCCGCGGGAAGAGCGCGTACGCGCGCTCCGCCGCCTCGGCGAGCGCGGCGCGGGACGGACGAACGTGTCCGCCCGCGACGAGGTTCTCTTCGACGCTCATCCCGGCGAACAGCCGGCGGCCCTGCGGGACGAGCGCGATCCCGAGCCGGACGCGCTCGTGCGCGGCACGGCCGGCGAGCTCGGTCCCGCCGAAGCGCAGCGATCCGCCGCGCAGCGCGAGCGTGCCCGCGATCGCGTTCATCAGCGTCGATTTCCCGGCGCCCGCGACGCCGGCGAGCGCGACCCATTCGCCCTCGCCGACCGAGAGGTCGACGCCGTGGACGATCTCGAGCTCGCCGTATCCGGCGCGCACGCCCGCCGCCTCCAGCAGCGCGCTCATCGCGCGCTCCCGGCGCGGCGCGCGAAGAACCGGTCGCGCACGGACGCCGACGCGCCGCGCGGAAAGAACACGACCGCCGCGATCACGATCAGCCCCAGCACGCCGACGTCGTAGTTCAGGAAGTAGTGCTGGCTCAGCACGATCGCGCCTTCGACGAAAACGGCGGCGACGAGCGGCCCGAAGAGCGAGGCGGTTCCGCCGAGGAGCATGATCACGAACGCCTT
>DATAQE010000106.1:0-17533 GCA_036264835.1 Candidatus Elarobacter sp. | reverse complement strand
GGGATCATCGCGGCGCAGTCGATCGGCGAGCCCGGTACGCAGCTCACGCTGCGCACGTTCCACACCGGTGGCGTCGCGCAGGAAGACATCATCACCGGTCTCCCGCGCGTCGAGGAGATCTTCGAGGCGCGCAAGCCGAAGGGCGAGGCGCCGGTGGTGGAGTTCTCCGGCCAGATTCGCTTCGGCGAGGAGAAGGGCAAGCGCGTCGTCTTCGTCGTCGACGACGAAGGCGTCGAGCACGAGGTCGACGTTCCGGCGAACACGCACCTCAGCGTCGTCGAAGGGCAGCGCGTCGAGGCCGGTCAGCCGGTCGCGGAAGGCTCGCTCAACCCGCACGACATCCTGCGCATCAAGGGTGAGACCGCGCTGCAGAACTACCTGGTCCAGGAAGTGCAGAAGGTCTACCGCTCGCAGGGCGTCGACATCAACGACAAGCACATCGAAGTCATCGTTCGCTCGATGCTTCGCAAGGTGAAGATCGTCGACGGCGGCGATACGCGGATGCTCCCCGGTCAGCTGGTCGAAGCGTCGGTGTTCGCGGAGGAGAACGAGAAGCTCAAGGCCGACGGCGGCGGCAAGTCCGCGGAGGGCAGCCCGGTGCTGCTCGGCGTGACGAAGGCGTCGCTCGCGACCGAGTCGTTCCTCTCGGCGGCGTCGTTCCAGGAGACCACGCGTGTTCTCACCGACGCGGCGATCAAGGGCAAGCACGACCCGCTGCTCGGTCTCAAGGAGAACGTGATCATCGGGAAGCTGATCCCGGCCGGGACGGGGATGTCGCGCTACCGCAATCTCCAGATCGAACCGGAAGGTCAGGATCTCGACGAGGAGGGCCGTCCGAAGAACGTCTTCCTCGACTTCAACCCCAACCCGGACGACGGCCTGAGCTCGTACGGCGACGTGATCGCGCCGAACGGCCAGGAGCTGAACCCGAAGGTTCTCGGCCCGTACGAGCGCCAGCGCATGGCGGAGAACACCGTCCAATACGAAGGCGACTACGAACCCGAAGCGACCGTCGGAGCCCCCGGCGTACGAACGCAATACAAGCCCAAGGGCATCAACCCCGAGGACCTCTAGCCGTAAGGCAACGTCATCCTGAGCCTGTCGAAGGATCAGCCAACGCGAAGGGGCCCGCTCGAAAGAGCGGGCCTTTTTTGTCCGGACTGTCCTTGACGGAACGCGCGCGGCCGTTCTATCATTGTTCTAACATGCGAGCCAGTTTGCAGCGGGTCGGGAACTCGCAAGGCGTCATCATCCCAAAGCCGATTCTCCTCCAAGTCGGGCTGACGCGCGATGTTGACATCGAAGTCGAGGACGACGCCATCGTAATCCGCAAGCCGAAGCGCCACGCGCGCGAAGGCTGGGCAGAGGCAAGCCGCGCTCTGGCCGGTGCAGGTGACGACGGTCTCGTCTGGCCCGAGTTTGCGAACGACGATGACGCTTTGCTGACGTGGTGACGCGAGGCGACATCTGGCTGACAACGCTGGACCCGACGGTCGGAAGCGAGATGCAGAAGACCCGGCCGTGTCTCGTCATCTCGCCGTCCGAGCTGCACGGCTATCTCCGCACGGTGATCGTCGTCCCCATGACGACCGGAAGTCAGCCCGCGCCGTACCGGGTTCCGATTACGTTCGCCGGGAAGCGCGGTCTCATCGTCCTGGACCAGATCCGCACGCTCGACAAGAAACGCCTAGTCAAGCGACTTGGAAAGGCTCCTCCTCGGGTCGTGGCGCAGACGTTACGTACGCTACGCGATATTTTCGCCGAATAGTGAGTGGGTCCATGATGCGTGAGTTGGGAACGCTCCGTGTGGTCAATATCCGGGACGTTTGGCCCTTGGAGCCTCAGCATTTTTCGCGGTGGGTTGCGGACAATATCGGCATACTGGGCGACGCAATCGGAATGACGCTGGAGCTAGAGCGCACCGAAGCCGATGTCGGCGCCTTCTCGGTTGATATTGTCGCCCGAGACATCAACCGTGATCGCATGGTGATCATCGAGAACCAGCTGACGCGAACGGACCACGATCATCTCGGGAAGCTCCTCACCTATACAGCCGGATTGAAGGCGAACGTGATCATCTGGATCTCGCCTGAGTTCCGTGAAGAGCATCGAGCCGCGATCGATTGGTTGAATGAGAATACCGACTCTACCAAGGAGTTCTTCGCAATTCAGATCGAGGCGCTCCAGATCGACGAGTCGCGGCCGGCGCCGAACTTTCGGCTCCTCTCTTTCCCGAACGGATGGCAGAAGAATACCAGTGCTGCGGCACAGCACGCCGATGAGACGGCGCGTCAACACTTCTTCCTCCGCTACTTCGGCGAACTAGGCGCGCGTGCGAGGGAGGCCGGCCTACTGAAAGCTCAGCGCTCGTCCGGTCAAGCGGATCTCGTCCTGGATCGCCTTTCGGCAGGCGCATATATAGCGATTGCATTTTCGCGCAACCAGCTCAATGCCGGCGTCTACATCGCTCGCAACGATGCCAGCGAGAATCGACGAATCCTTGAGTCACTGATGCACGACAGGGAAGCGATCGAAGCGGAGATCGGCGCTCCGTTGAATTGGGATCTCTCCGATGGTCGAGTGAGACAGCAGGTGTGGACGAGCACATCTGTCGACAGGCAGGATGAAGCGCAACTCGACGCGAGCCGCACGTGGGCGATTGGAATCTCCAAGCAGTTGAAGGCGGCGTTCGAGCCGCGGCTCACCGCGATCTATGCGGACTCCACACGACGGGCGATCGGCGCGCTTGACCAAACATCGAGCCAGGCATAGAGCCGTCCATACAGACGACAGCGCGGTTCGGAAGGTCGAATCGTGTTCGGTCTTAGGACGAGTACTCGATGTCGCTGAGGAGGAAGCGTACGCCGCCCGTGCCGATGGTGAGGGCGTCTCTGATGGCGGCTTGGCCTTCGGGGGTGGCGATCGCGGCGCACGCGTCCTCGTAGCTGTCGAAATAGAGGTCGGCGGTGCGGTAGGCCGGCGTGGGGCTGCCGTCTTCTTTCGGGAACACTTTCGCCAGCTCGGCACGGCGCACGTGCGGAATCTTCTGCGCGAGCGGGACGTGCACCGAGTTGTAGTGCTCCTCGAACGCCGCGGGATCGGTCGGGTTGTCGTAGACGACGGTCAGTTTCACGCTCATGCGCGCAGCGTACACCGCCGCGGCCGACAACCCTGCGCGGTCGCTACGCGGGGGCCGGCGTGCGTGCGGGCGGGTGGAGCAGCAGCGCTTCGAGCTCCGCCGACGGGAGCGGCCAGCCGAAGTGATAGCCCTGGAGGCTGTCGCAGCCGAGGTCGGCGAGGATGCGCGCCTGCAGCGGCGTCTCGACGCCCTCGGCGGTCACCGGGAGGCCGAGCGCGTGGGCGACGCTGACGATCGCGCGGGCGATCGCGAGGTTGTCGTCGCGCTCGATCCCTTCGACGAAGGTGCGGTCGATCTTCAGCGAGTCGACCTCGAAGCGCTTGAGGTACGCGAAGCTGCTGTAGCCCGTGCCGAAGTCGTCGATCGCGACGCGGATCCCCATACGGTGCACGGTCTGCAGCGTCGCCAGTACCGGGTCGACGTTCGACATGATCGCGGCCTCGGTGATCTCGATCTCGATGTCTTCCGGCGAAGCGCCGCTGGTTCGCAGCGCCATCGCGAGCGTCTCTAGAAAATCCGGGTGTCCGAACTGGCGCGGCGAGACGTTCACCGCGACGCGCAGCGCGCGGCCTTCGCGCCGCCACTCCGCCGCGCGGCGGCATGCTGCGTTCAGCACCCAGGCGCCCAGCGGGACGATGATCCGGCTGTCCTCCGCGATCGCCATGAACTCGCCGGGCGAATGGAGCCGGCCGCTCTGATCGATCCAGCGCACCAGCGCCTCGACCGCGACGATGCGGCCGCTGCGCGCGTCGACGATCGGCTGGTAGTGCAGCTCCAAGCCGCCGTCGGTGATCGCGCGCCGGAGCTCGTTCTGTACGTAGTGCCGGTTCGCGGCGATCTCGTGGAGCTCGTCGCTGTAGAACGCAACGCCCGAACCGAGATCGTGCTTCGCCTTGTACATCGCCGTGTCGGCGTTGCGGATCAGCACGCCGGCTTTCGTGCCGTCGCGCGGGTAGATCGCGATGCCGATGCTCGCCGTGACCGCGAGCTCGGCTCCGTCGACGACGAACGGGCGCGAGATCGTCTGGATGATCGACTGCGCGAGCTGCTCGAGCGCCACGCGGTTCCGGGCTCCCGGCACGATCACCACGAACTCGTCGCCGCCCCAGCGGCCGAGCACGCCGGCATGGCGCAGCATCGTGCGGACCCGGCCGCCAAGCTCGGCCAGCACGCGGTCGCCGACGTTGTGCCCGAGCGTGTCGTTGATGTCCTTGAAGCGGTCGAGATCGACGAACGCGACGGCGCACTGGCGCCCGCTCGCCTCCGCGCGCGCGATCTCTTCGGCGAACAGCTCGAGGACCGTCGTGCGGTTCGGCAGCCCGGTCAGCGCGTCGTAGCGCGCGAGCTTCACGAGATCGGCTTGCGCGCGCAGCAGCTCTTCCTTCATGTGCTGCGCTTCGATCCGGGTGCGAATCTCGCTGGACTGGATCTTGATGCGCAGCGCGCCGGGGATGAAACCGATCAGATACCCGGCGCCGAACGTGCCGAGCGCGGCGAGGTTCATCGGCGTCCAGAACACCCCGTGGAGCGCCGAGTACACGACGTGGACCGCGAAGCCGATCGCGAACATCGCCGCCAGGTGCGCGGTGCGGTAGAACGCCTGCTGCGCGCCGACGATCACCAGGAGACCCGCCGCGATGTACGCGTAGTGGTTGCCGCTGTTCACGACGAGGATCACGATGGCGATCAGGCAGACCGCGACGTTGCCGAACTGCAGCACGATGATGTGACGGCGAACGGCCGGGAAGGCGAGCACCGAGCCGGCCAGCACGATCGACAGCGCGGCCGGTATGCAACGCAGCACGAGCGAGTCGGACCCTGGCGGGACCCCGGGGAGCGCGGCCAACACGAAATGGAACGCCGGCAGTAAGACGGCGATGAGGCCGCTGTAGATGAGGACGGACGAGGTCGCGTTGCGCTGAAGCCACCGCGAGTACTCGGCGTCCACCCGAGGGGTCACGCATGCCGTATCGGCCTCCGGCCGCCCGGGCTGAACACCTGGCAGGCGTCTTTGCCGATTCCAAACGGTAGGCCGAACGCCCCCAGGGCACCAGAAAAAGGGCCCGCGCGAGAGAGCGCGCGTTCCGGGCCGGGTAGCGTCTCGGGACGGAGGTGTCCCGAATGCCGCTCGCCCCCCGGGTCCCAGCCCGTCTGCTCCTCGCCGCTTTTGCGGTCGCCGTCGTCGTGCTCACGCCGCAGCATGCGTTCGCGCAGGAGCTGGCCGTGGCGGAGGGGCCGATCGCGATCCGCGACGCCGGCGCCGGGGCGCGCAGCGTCGCGTGCGGCGAGCTGTTCGTCGAGGCGCGCGACGCGCTCGACAACCACCTGATCGCGCGGACGCGCCCGGACCTCGCCGAGGACGGCACCTGCCGCTACGCGATCAGCGTCCCCGCGCAGAGCGCGGTCTGGCTGCGGCTGCGCCCGGCGCTGGTGGCCGCCGAGCGTGCGACCGCGCCGTTCGTCCCCTCACCGCCGGCCGATCACCGCATGTCGGCGCGAAGCGTGCAGATCCGCTGGACGGTGATCGCGCCGACGACCACGTTCTTCACACCCGGCGAGCGCAAGACGATTCCGCTGACGTACTGAGGCGCACGCCGTGTGGCGGAGCGCACCGTACTCTAAGGCGCGATTAAGAGGCAGGTTTCGCGGGAGCGCGCTCCGCACGTTGTTCGCCTGATGCGCACGCTGACGGCCGTCTTCGCCCCGGGCTCCGCGCCGCTCCCCGAGGGGCTGCGCACGCTGCATGTCTCGCCCGGCCGCGTCATCGAGCCGGGCCAGACGATCCACGCGAGCTTCACGTTCAAGAATCTCGGCGGCGGGACGGCGAGCGGTTTCCGCGTGCGCTTCCGGCTGCCGGAAGGGCTGACGTATCTCGTCGGCACGGCGCGCATCGACGACGAGGAGATCGACGAACAGGGCGGGCTCACCTCGCTGCTGCAGAGCAGCGGCGCGAAGCTCGGCGACGTGCCGGCGGGCGGCGAGCGGCGCATCTCGCTCGCGTACAGCGTCGCCTCGACGATCGAGAACGGGACGCAGATCGCGCTGCAAGCGGCGATCGCCTCGTTCGAGGTTCCGGTGATCGGCTCGAACGTCGTGCGGCTCGTCGTGCGCAGCCGTCCGATGCTGCAGAGCACCGCGACGCGTCTGACGCTGACGCCGGTGCGCGAAGCGGTCCCGGGTGCGGAGCTGCAGCTGCGCGCGCAGATCCACAACTCCGGGCAGAGCAGCGCGCACGACGTGATCGCACTGCTGCCGGTCCCGCCGAACACGACGTACATCGAGCGCAGCGCGACGGTCGGCGGGCGCGAGCGGCTCGGCCTCTCGGAGATCGAACCGTTCGGACTCACGACGCCTGTCGTTGTGACGCCGACGCTCGGCCCCGGCGCGACGCTCGACGTCGGCTATCGCGTGCGGATCGATCCGACGCTCGACGACAACGCGCAGATCACCGCGAGCGGCGGCGTCTGCACGCAAGAATTGCCGGAGTTCGCGCTCAGCCCGGTGACGCTGAAAGTTCCATCGAAACCGTCGTTCGACGGCGAGGAGACGTCGCTGCGCGTCGAGGCGGACGACGAGGTGGTCCCCGGACAGCGCGTGCGCGTCGTCGTGCACCTGCGCAACGCCGGGACGGCGCGCGCGCGCGACGTGCGCGCGCGCGTGAAATTACCGGAAGGGCTCGCGTACAGCGCGGGCTCGCGCGCGATCGACGGCGCGCCGGCCGCGGACCGCGGGCGCGAGCCGGGGCTGTTCCAGCTCGGCGACGTCGAGCCGGGGCGCTCGGTCGAGGTGGCGCTGGTCGCCGTGGTCGCTTCGCCGATCGCGCACGACACGGAGCTACCGCTCGAAGCGCGCGTCGAATGGTCGAAGGGGAACCGCGCGTTCACGCGGACGCTGACGGTCCGCTCTGCAGCGGCGTTCCCCGCGGCGTTCAACCGCATCGAGCGCGAAGGACCGCGGCGGCTCGCGCCCGGCGAGGTCGCCCGGTTCACGGTGCACGTCGAGAACATGGGGACCGACGTCGCGACCGATGCGCGGCTCGAGCTCGACGCCGATGCGGGATACGAGCCGCTCAAGATGACCGGCGCCGACGGCGAGATCGCGGTCGACGACGACGGCGTGGTGCGCCTGGACGCGCTCGAGCCGAACGCGCCGCGCACGCTGCACGTCGAGACGCGCGTCGCGCCGACGGTCGACGACCAAGCGCAGCTGCGCGTGCGCGCGACGCTGAAGACCGCGAAGCTCGGCGAGATCGATCTGGGCTCGGCGCAGCACACGATCGCTTCGCGCCCGCGCTTCTCCGCGAGCAGCTCGAAGCTGGCCGCCGAGAGCAGCGAGGTGCTGCGGCCGAACCGCACCGCGGCGTGCCGCCTCACCGTGCACAACGAAGGGACCGATCGCGGCAAGGACGTCCGCGTGCGGCTGCAGCTGCCGGAAGAGCTGCGGCTGGAGAGCGTCGACGGCGCGGCGCGCGACGCGGAGAGCGTCGTGTTCGGCGAGGTGCCGGCGCAGCAGACGCGCGAGGCGACGATCCACCTGCGACTGCTCGGCATCGCGGGCTCGGACGACGTGCTCGAGGTCGGCGCGCGCTTGAGCGGCAGCAACGTCGTGCCGCTCTCGCTGGAGCCGATCCAGCTCGCGACGCACGCCGAGCCGGCGTTCGACGAAGGCGCTTCGCTCACGTCGCAGCCCGCCGAAGCGGTCGATGCGGGAGAAGAGGTTCTCTACACGCTCGCGCTGCGCAACACCGGCGACGGCGTCGCGCACCGCATCAACGCGCGCGTCGTCATGCCGACGAACGCGGTCTACGCGCCGGGCAGCACGACGGTGAACGGCGTGCCGCTGCTCGACAACGCGGGCACCTCGCCGCTGCTCGCGCCGAGCGGTCTGACGCTCGGCGAAGTGGGCTCCGGCGTCGAGATGATCGCGCGGCTCGCGGTGATCGTGAACACGCCGCTCCCGCCCGGCACGACGATCGAGACGCGCGCGAACGTCACCTGGGACGACGCGCCCGAGATGGTGCTGCGCGCCGAACCGCTACGCGTCCGCTCGGCGCACGCGCTCCCGATCGTCGACCCGGCGCTCCCGTTCTCCGTCCTCGACGCGGCCGCCGCGCCGTCACGCGCAAACGGCCGCCCGCGCGCGCTCGCCCCCGGCGACCCGGACGTCGAGTACATCGAGCTCCCGCCCCCGGACTCTGCCGCGACCGCAGCGTTCCCACCGACCACGATCGACGCGTTACCGCCCTCCGACCCCACACGAGACGACATCGACGCATCCGGCCCGCAGAGCTCCGCCAGCCCCGATGTCACCCTGAGCCTGTCGAAGGGTGAGCCGCAGCCGAACTCGCGCCCGATGGAACTGTCCCTCCAACTCCCGGACGACCGCCTGCAATGGATCGCGCGCTACCTCGACGAGGCCGGCGGAGCTCGCCTGATCGCGCACCTGATGATGATCCGCGCGCTCTTCCCGGACACCGCGACCGACGCTTCGGTGAACGCCGCGCTCAAACGCTACGGGAGCGTGCTGAACGAGCTGGTCGACCGCCTCTTCGTGAAGATGCGCCTGCCGAACGTCGAGCTCGTGCACGGCGACCTCGAAACCGACAAAGCGCGCGCATCGCTCACCGCGCTGCTCGAAGCGATCCGCACCGCGCGCGCGTCGGAACACGACGATGCGCGCGGCGCGACGGGTGCCGCCGGATTGTCCATCGCCGCATCGATCGACCCGCGCGCGATCGAGGCGGCGGCCGCGGAGCTGCCGCGCGCGACGCTGGCGACCGCGGCGCCGTGGTCGCTCGCCGCGATGCTGATCGGCACCTCGCTGCGGCGCGACGGCGAGACCGTTGCTGACTTCACGCGCTACCGCGACGCGCTTGCTCTCACACTCGCGAGCTTCGCGACGCTCTCGCCCGCGGAGTTCGAGCGCGCCCTATACCAGCGCGCCGGCGCAGAACTGGAGCGCGAGCGCGAACGCGTCGTGCGCGAGCTCGTCGCGCAGCGCAACGTCCCGGCCTAGCGATGACGCTGACGATCCTCGTCCTGGTCGTGCTCGTCGCGCTCGCCGGCGCGTTCGTGATGCTGACGCGCCGCGACGCCGCAGCCGTTCCCGCTGCACGGAACGACGGACTCGGAGACGAAGAAGAGGGGATCGTGAGCGAGCCCGTCCCGGTGAACGGGACCGCGCACGTCGCCGAGCCCGACCGCATCACCTGGACGCGCCAGTTCGATCCGCACTCCGGCCCGCTCGACGACGCCGCGCGCCTCCGCTTGATCGAGGATCTCGGTATGCTGCGCGCCTCGTGGTGCGTTCCGCTGCTCGAGCAGGCGTGCCGCGAGGAGACCGATCCCGCTCATCGCGAGGCCGCACAGCGTGCGCTCGCGTCGTGCGGCGGGCAGCCGCGATAATGTTCCGTATCGCGCTGTCTTGATGTAGACGATACTTTTTTCACCAGGAAGCGGCGCGCCGGCGCGTAAACCGCTGGGCTGATCTTTCCCCTGAGGGTGTCTTTTTTCGTGCGTTCGTTCGTTCCGCGCGGGCTCTCGCTCGCGCTGCTTTTCACGCTCGCCTCGTGCGGCGGCGGCGGTGGCGGAAGCGTCCCGTCGAGCCCCGTGCCGACTCCGAGCCCGACGCCGAGCCCGGTTCCGACGGCGACTCCGCCCGGTACGGCGACCTTCACGCTGACGTCGGACTCGACGTCGTCGATTACCGGCTCGATGCGGCGCCCGCGCTACGTCTCACCGAAGACGAAGTCGATCGCGATCGTGGTCAACGGCGCAGGCACCGCGACGGTGCTGAACCTGAACGATACGTCGCACTGCGATACGAGCGGCAAATGCTCGATCTCGCTGCAGGCGCCGGCCGGGAACGACACGTTCCTCGTCTCGGCGTACGACCAGCTCAACGGCGGCGGATATCTCCTCTCGCGCGCAACGGTGCAGGCGACGATCTCGCCGAACGGGACGTCGACGGTCTCGGCGGTGCTGAACGGAGTCGTGGAGAGCATCGCGCTGACGCTGGCGAACCCGCCGCCGACACTACACCAAAGGACGACGGACGCGCTGACGGTGATCGCGAAGGACGCGAGCGGCGCGACGATCGTCGGCCCCGGCGGATATCTCTATCCGATCACGCTGACGAACAGCGACACCTCCGGCCACAGCTCGCTGACGAAGACGACGCTGACCGGGCCGGGCGACACCGTGGCGCTGCAGTACGACGGCGGCTACGCGACCGGCACGATCAGCGCGAGCGCGCAAGGGATGAGGCCTCCGGGTACCGTGACGTGGTTCCCGACGATCACGTCGACGGAGACCGCACTGCCGTCCGGGCACACCGCCGCCAAGATCGTCAACGGCCCGGACGGCGCGCTCTGGTTCCTCTCCAAGCCCGGCTCGATCGGACGTATCACCACGACCGGCAGCATCAGTGAGTTCGCGGTTCCGAACTGGAACCCAATGGTGATCGCCGCCGGACCGGACGGCGCAATCTGGATCGGCGCGCAGAGCACGACAAGCGCGAACATCGCGCTGCTCCGCCGCAACAACGACGGAAGCTATACGACCTACGCCGCGGGAACCGCGAGCAGCGTCGACGCGCTGGTGAGCGGTCCCGACGGCAAGCTATGGTTCGCCGCATACGGCCTGCTGAACTCGATGACGACGTCGGGCGTATGGACGCAGTATCACCTCAAGGACTCGAACGGCAATCCGATCGTCCTGCAGTCGCTCGTCGTCGGACCCGACGGCGGCTTATGGTTCGGCTCCTCGGGCGCGCTCGGGCGCTACGATATCGGGACCGGCGTGGTGAATATCTATCAGACGCAAGGCATGCTGGGCGGCGGATCGTTCCCCGTCACGCCGAGCACGATCGTCGTCGGACCGGATTCGCGCCTGTACTTCATCGAGACTTTCGGGATCATGTCGTCCGACACGTCGGGCTCGACGGCGACGGTGTACCAGCCGAACAACGGGATCATCTTCGCTCCGCTGACGTTCGCAACGGACGGCGGCCTGTGGTTCTCGACGGGGACGACGTCCGCCGGAAACCCGATGTGGGGCCGGATCCTCGGTGCGAGCGTCGTGCCGCTGCAAGGCTCGAGCGCACTGCAAGCCTCGCCGCCCGCAATCCCCGATTCGATCGTAACCGGCCCGGACGGAGCACTCTGGTATACGCGCGGCACGGTCGTCGGGCGGATGGTGCCGTGATGATGGGGACTTCGATCCGCAACGGACTCGTCTTGCTCGCCTTCGTCTCGCTCGCCGCGTGCGGCGGCGGAGGCGGCGGCTCGACCGGCGCCGGCCCGGTTCCGGCGACGCCCACACCGACACCGACGACGGCACCGACCTCGACGCCGGCGACGTCGCTCGCCCGCGTGACGATCAGCGATCCCGTCGGTCCGTCCACGTTCGGCGCGGCACGGCGCCCGCGGCACCTGCCGTTCTCGACGGTGTCGATCACGATCAGCGTGAACGGCGGGCCGGCGAGCTCGTTCCCGTACCACGTGAACGGGCCGACCTGCGTTACCGACACGTCGACGACGACGTGCACGTTCGACGTGCAGGTTCCGACCGGCAACGACACGCTGGTCGTGCAGGCGCTGAACGCCGCCGGCAAGCCGCTCGCGACCGCAACGGTGCAGCAGGCGATCTCGGGGACGACCGTCGTTCCGGTCACGCTGCTCGGCGTCCCGGCGAACGCGATCGTCACGCTCGCGAGCAATACCGCTCCGGCCGGGACGCTGACCGCGATCCCGATCACGCTCACCGCGAAGGACGCCGACGGCAACACGATCATCGGCACCTACGCGACGCCGGTCACGCTGACGAACGACGACAAGTCGGGACACACGACGATCTCGCCGAACCCGGTCGTCTCGTCGTCCACGGCGGTCGCGCTGAACTACGACGGCGGCGCATCGAACGCGCGGATCTCCGCATCGTTCACCGGCGCCGCGAGCGCGCTCTTCGCCTCCGCGGTGGCTGCGCACGAGTACGCGATCCCGTCGGGGACGCTGGCCGCCTCGAACGCCGGCACCGGGACGATCGTCCTCGGCGGCGACGGCGCGATGTGGTTCGGCGAGCAGAACGGCGTCGGCCGCATCGATGCGAACGGCGCGATCACCGAGTACCCGATGGTGCAGCCGCAGGTGATGGTCCGCGGCGCCGACGGCGCGGTGTGGTTCACGACCGCTTACGACAGTGCGACCGGGCACAGCGGCGAGCTGGTCCGCGTCGCCGCGGACGGCACGGCGACGAAGCTCAACGTCGCGATCGGCGCGAAGTTCGTGCTCGGCTCGGACGGCAACTTCTGGGACGTCAACGGCAGCAGCTACGTGAAGCGCGTGACGCCCTCGGGCACGGTGACCACATTCCCGCTCACCTCGCCGCCCGGCGCACTCATCTCAACCGTGCAGGCGCACGACATCGTCGCGTTGCCGGACGGCAACCTGCTCGTGCTCGACTATTACAACCTGGTCGCCTACACGGTGAGCACGTCCGGAAACCAGGTCGCCGCGACGCAGATGTCGCCCGGGAAGTACCTGGCGACCGGCGGCAGCAACGCGATCATCGGACCGGACTCCGCGGTGTGGTACATCGGGCAGAACGAGATCGTGCGCTACGCCGGCGCCGGTGCGATCACCGAGTACAACCAGTTCCCCGGCACGTTGACGTACTCGAGCGGCTACGGGAACGCATCGCCGCTGCTCGCCGGTCCGGACGGCAACGTCTGGGCCACGGGCACCTGGCTGCTCAACAGCACGCCGACGTTCTTCCGGATCTCGCCGTCGACGGGCGCGATCCTCGCGCTCCCGGCGCCGAGCACCGGAAGAAACGGAGTGGGACAGCCGCCGTCGATCGTCGGCGCGGCGAACGGCCCGAACAACACGATCTGGTACGTGCGCGGCAGCAACGTGGGAAAGTTCGCCCCACCCAACTGAGCAGTAATTCGCCGCACGGATCGAACATTTGTGCGATCCGTGGTATAATGCTGATGAAGTCGGCGATGCGCTAAGCGCCGCCGTACCGACAACTAAGCGGCCCGATCAGTGCGTCAACACTGACCGGGCCCGTCACCCGATGAGGTTGCATCGAATGACAGTCCACGACTTCGGCGCACACGCGCCGATCACCCGGCGCTTCGCGTCTTGCCATGAGCGCGACCGTGCCGCCATGAGACTCGCCTGGCTACTCGCGCGCATCATCCGCCGCGAACCCGTGCAATATGGGCCCTACCGGCGCCGCTTCGACCGCACGGAGTACGGCTTCCGCCGCGATATTCGCGCCATCCGCGACGCCCGGATATACCGCGGCAGCGAGCTCCTGGGGAGCGACGCATAATGAAGAAAAATGTCGTCCCTTTCAAGGCTCCGGAAACGTTCGAGCGTTTCGGCATCGACTGGACGAGAGACGCCAAGACCGAAGCGGAGCGCTCACTCCGCGAGGCGTTTCTAACCTACGAGACGTCATGCGGTTCAAGCGGCCTTACGTCGCTCGTTCTGCTGGCAACCGTATCTCGGCGACGAGGAGCCGTCGCCGCCGACCTGGCGGCCGCCGCCGACTTCGCCGAGGTGATGCTGGCAATGCAACTCCGCAAACATATTGATGACGCGCTCCTCGGGGTCCACTCGTTTCTCGACAGCGGCGGATTCGTATGGTAGGCGGCCCTCGACGCGAACCAGCAATTGTTTTGTCGAGGAACAGTTTCACACACATGCACCCGCGAAAGATTCCGGTACTATGCCACTCTAGCGCCGAGGCGTATGGGCCGCTGATCGGCGATCGCTGGGACCGCGAGGGCGACGTCAACGGGGCTAGAGGAGCGCGCCTTATCGCGCACCTGATGATGATCCGCGCGCCTTCTTCCGAACACCCCCTCTGACACATCGGTAAACGCGTCCCGCTCAAGCGCTACGGGAGCGTGCTGAACGAGCTGGTCGGCCGGCTCTTCGTCAAGATGCGTCTACCGAACGTGGAGCTCGTCCATGCGACATCGAGACCGACAAGCGCGAGCATCCAGCCCCAATTCCACAACAAGAAGTGGTGCCATACTGCTGGCACTGAAGTGAGGTAGGCTGAGACCAACATTCCGATTGCCCTAGACGCGCAATTGGATTCGCGGGAAGGAATCACGCCAGCCTCCCGGCCTTATGCCGGGAATCGCGCCAAGGAGGCCGAATGCACACTATAATGATCGCCCCTAGTCGTGAAGAGGGCGAGGTCGTTCATGCGTTGCCGACCTCAGGCCTGCACGGACGCCTGTTCCGTTTCGCCGCCGGTGCCGCGCGGGAAGCCGCCGAACTCAACCACAGCCTACACAAATACCCTGCAAAATTTATACCCCATATACCGAGATGGGCCATTGAATACGCGGGCTTGAAGCAAGGTCAGCTCGTTGTCGACCCGTTCGTGGGCTCGGGAACGACGCTGGTGGAAGGAATGGTCCGGGGACTGCGCGCTTTCGGTTCCGACGTTAGCCCGCTTGCTCGCTTGATCACGAGAGCAAAGTGTGGCGTTTGGGAACAGCCTGTGGAGCGTACGCTGAGCCAAATCGCAGAATTAGAGCTAGCGATTCGCTCCAGCGACAGCGAGAGCGCGCTGGCCCGAAACGAGCGTACGCTTCATGATACGTGGACATATTGGTTCACGAGAGATGCGATGGGGCGTCTTGTGAGCATTCGCGAATGCATTGCGGCAGCAGCCCTTGGCGCGTCCTCCGGTGAGCGCGACGCGATGCAAGCATTCTTGTTGGTAGCTCTCTCGGAGACCGCCAAGAAAGTATCCTATCTGGATGAGCGTCAGATCAAAGTGCGCTATCATGCCGACAAGTTCGCGAATGGCGTTCCCGACGCAGCAGATATTTTTCTCGCCTGGGTGCGTAAGTTCGTACCACGGCAGTATGAATTCAGCCGGCTCGTACGCAGCGCTGGTGGAGACCTCGTTGGACTTGGCACGGATGCCCGGTCGCTCCCGCTCGTGCCTGGCTCGGTCGATGCCATCATTTCATCACCGCCGTATATCAACGCAATTGATTATACGATGGCTCATAAATATAATCTGTTTCTTCTAGATCTCGTCGAGCCGAAGGCGTTCAAGGAGCATTGCCGCGAGTACATCGGCGTGACAGAGCGCGCGATAACCACGGCGATGGTCCAGCAAATCCCCGGGACGGGGCATGCCTGGACCGATTCGTTCGTCGCTCAGTTGGCTTCCGGCTCGGCGGTCGACAAGAACCGCGCATACATCCTAGGTACGTACTTTGCCGGCATGCGCCATGCGTTTCGTGAGGCGCACCGCGTGATGCGCGAGGGTTCGCTGTTCATTTTGGCGCTTGGTCAGTCGAATAGAATCCGTGGGCGATACGTGCCAACATCAAATATACTTGCCGAGATTGCTACCGATTGCGGATTCGAAGTCGTTGAGCAATTCTTTCATGGCGTGGAACGCCGCCGTATTAAGTTCAATCGAAACAGCACCGCGGGTATTATCGACAACGAGTGCGTGCTAGTACTGAAGGCAAACGGATGAGCCTTGCAATCCTTCACGGTGCGCATCCGTATTTTGCGAAGTTCCATTACCAGCTTCCACTGAAATACATCGAGCGTTATACAAAGCAAGGTGACACTGTATTTGATCCATTCTGCGGCTCGGGCACCACGCTAATCGCCGCGAACTCGATTGGGCGAAACGCCATTGGGATTGATGCCAACCCGCTGGCATGTCTGATTGCGCGAGTAAAAGCGTCGCGTTACGAGCAAGCCGATTTCGACGAGTTGCAGGGGCTGCTTGAAACATCGGTCGCGATTGCTGACAGAATGCGAGGTCGCCAAACGCTCTTCTCATCTACGCGAGCCATGCCACTTGCTGACGAGCCGGCTATACCAAACTGCACGTACTGGTTTGAGCCCGAGGTTCTGCACGATCTCCGGGGTATCAAAGGGCTTGTGGCGCAACTTCGACGTCCTTTGTGTCGCGATGCGGCTCGCGTAGCATTTTCTCGCATTATTGTGCGAGCGTCGAATCAGCAAGGCGAGTCGCAATATCGTCGTGTCGATAAGGGCCATGAACGGGGTGTCTGTTGGGACTTTTTCGTCGCGGCATTGAGCGACGTCCTCGATACCCTCAGAAGTTCTCAACAGACGCTTTGCACCGTTGCGACGGCCGTAGTTCATAATGAGGACTGCCGAGTATTCTCTCTCCCGGTGGCCACATGTGACCTTATTGTAACGTCGCCGCCATATCTCAATTCTTGGGATTACTCGCTGTACCAGAAGTTTCGGATGTTGTGGCTTGACTTTAACCCAAAAGCGTATTCGGAAATCGAAATTGGTAATCATTTGCGAACTCTACGGAACGGAGCTCGTGAGGTTGAGCGTTATAGGGCTGATATGCGTCTGGTATTCGCCAATATTGCAAAATCGTTGAAGCGCAATTGCTATTGCGTCTTTGTAAACGGGGAGACGGTCGTGTCAGGCGAAATTATTAACACAGACGACATCATTACGGAAGCAGCCTGTTCGGCTGGCATGCTGCTGCGATCGACTAAATCGCGGCCCATACTCGGTCCGCACTATGGTAATCATGCCAGCATGGGCGCACGCCGTGTTGTATCGAAAATAGTTCGGGATAAGGCGGAGAGTATTCTAGTTTATCAATTGAGCGGGAACTGATCCTCGGGGTAAAACCGTAGTTCTCCGTTACCATCAAACATTACGATCGCGTCCATGGGGGGAATAGCATCCTTAGCGCGCATGGGCCGGAAGCCCGTGGGGGCAAAGACCAGGACGAGTCGATCTAGTTCAACTCCGCAAAGGCCGCCAATTCTGTCGAGAAGCATTGACGAAGCGCTTCGGTAAAGTGAGCTCTTGTATGTCAGCACTTCCTGTATTGCCGCCGGGATGTCGATCTCGCAGAGTATGAGCTTGGCGGACCCTCGATGTATTGCAACGAGATCGGGATGGCGGTCGAGAATGTGTTCGAATGCCAGGTGAATCTTGCCGAACAAGCCGGCTCCAGAGCGGGACGCATTGGGATAGTCAGCATAAACAACTTCAAGGCCGCGCGCTCTCAATAGATCTTCGGTCTTGAGAATCGTTTGCGTTTGAGTCAGATTGCCTGTCCCTGATACCGCACAGAGTCCGCAATGTCTTCGATCATTCTGTTGTTCAACCGGTTCCGCGCTGCGTCCCACCACCAAAAGTCTTTTGGGATCTTCTCGAATCGAGCGACTAAGTGCTTGGTGCGCCTCCCCGTTTCATCGGTGCACAGAAGAAGTTTGCCAGCAAGAAGGTATCCGGGGTAGGGATCGAGACCACCGGTGCCTTTCGTGATCCACATGCACTTCACGGGGGCTCCGGCGTTTAGCGCACTAAGATGCGTGCCGCGTCTAATTTCGCTC
>DATAQE010000071.1:0-2722 GCA_036264835.1 Candidatus Elarobacter sp. | reverse complement strand
CCAAGCCAGGACCGGCGTTATTCATCCGCCACTACGAATCCGCTCACGCGCGCGCACGCGCGGTTGCTCCGCTCCCAAGCGCTTGTGCGATGTTGCCGCCAACGCCAAAGGTGATCGGTAAGCCCGGCGCTCACGGCCTTGTCCAGCTGTCCGGTCGGCACGTTTCGTGACGGGCACCCCTAGGCGTTCCCGAGGCACGGTGGGCGCATACCCGTCGGTGCCACACGCCCAATGCGTCTCGCGTTCACCGTCCTTCCGCTCTTTCTGCTTGCGAGCGTCCGCCCGGCCGCCGCACTGCAGCAGCCGCCGCAGCGATCCGTCGTCCGCGACAGCACTCCCGGCGCAGCGACCGCGCCGCGACGGCTTGGCCAGCGCCGTGCTGTGACCGCCGACCTCGTGCGGACGGCGTTTGCCGACGATGCCGCGCGATCGCTCTACCGGCGTGCACAGCAGGCAAGGTTGTCGCAGGATTCGCTGCTCCGGTCCTACGCCGCCACGGGTCGCGAACGCGTGACGGCGCGCGCAGGCATCGGCGAGCACGGCATCGACCGCACGGTGTTTCGTCGCGAAAGCATCTATGACGTGGCGTGGTCTGCAGGCGTCGGCGCCCGCGTCGAAATGAAGGGGGAGCGCGTGGGCATTCCGCTCGCGCCGGCGGGGGCCGAGCACGACGAGATCGAGGAGAGTGTCACCAACGCCGGCGTCAGCCCCATCCCGTACTTTCCCGGTGCCGACCCCCTCGCGATGTCCGGGACGGCCCGGCCCGACGTCAATGACGCCGGCCGAGTCGATCCGCTCGCGACCGGCGCCGAAGCGTACTACACCTACGCGACCGGCGACTCGCTGAGCTTTTCGTTGCCCGGCGGCGCGCGGACGCAGCTGCGCGAGCTCCGAGTCCGACCCCGCGAGCCGCTCTGGAACCTCGTCGTCGGCTCGCTGTGGTTCGAGGTATCCACCGGCCAGTTGGTGCGGGGCGCGTTCCGCTACGCCGCGCCGCGCGACCTCATCGTCACCATTGGCGACCGCGCCCGCGACAATGCGCGCGGCAATCCGCTCCTGCTCAAGCTCTTCGCGGCGATTGCCTCGCCGCTGCGCACCGAAATCTCCGGGGTCGTCACGGAGTACGGGCTGTACGGCGGCCGCTTCTGGCTTCCGCGCATCCGCTCAGTCGACGCATCGGCCCGCGTCTCCTTCACGCGCGTGGCCGTCACCGTCGAGCAGGCCTTCACGTATGAGAGCATCAACGGACCAGAGATCGTTCCGCGCGTGGCGCTGAACGATCCGACGCCGCTACCGGTCGATCCACCCGATTCTCTCACGCCCGCGCAGGCGCGGCGGTGGCGTGATTCCACTCGCGCTCTGCGTCGCCAGGTGCGCGCGGCATTCACCGACTCGCTACAGCGCGCGCCGTGCGACTCGACAGGCAAGCGCGTCGTCGGCCGACGCCGCGGCCGCGACTCGAGTGCGGTCGCCGTGGCGGTCGTGTATCCCTGCAACGTCGACGCGCTCACGCGATCGCCCGAGTTCACCACGCCGCTCTACGCACCCGATGAAGCGGTGTTCGGCGCCGCCGACCGCGACGCGCTTCTTGCATCGGCACTCCCGCTCGGCGCGCAGGCCGCACTCGCACTCGGCGCCCTGCCACGACCCTCCGCTCAGTACGGGCTGTCGATGACGCGGTTCAATCGTATCGAAGGATTGTCGACCGGCGCGCGCGTGGAGCAGCAGTTCGGCGCTGGGTACGCGGCCGCGTTGACAGCACGTCTCGGCACTGCGGACCTCGATCCAAATGTCGAGCTATCGCTCGCGCGCGCGAACGCGGCCGAGTCGATTGCGGTTGGCGCGTACAACCGGCTCGTCTCGGCGAACGACTGGGGATATCCGCTGAGCTTCGGGTCGTCGGTGTCGGCTCTGCTGTTCGGCCGCGACGACGGCTTCTACTACCGGGCTTCGGGGGCCGAGCTTCGCTGGACGACGACGACGGCCGCACGTCTGGATTGGCGCGCCTTCGGCGAACAGCAGCGCACCGCGCAACAGCGCATCGACGCTCCACTCGGAGGCACCTTCGAGCCGAACATCGTCGCTCGAGTCGGCGGCTACGGCGGCCTCGGGGTACACTGGCAGCGCGCGACCGGCATCGATCCGCGCGGATTCCGCACCCTTTCAGACGTGAGGCTCGAGACGGCAACCGGCACCGCCACCTACGCGCGAGCTGCGTTCGACGTCACGCTATCGACAGGGCTGCCGCAACAGCTCGCGGCGTCGCTCACGCTCGCGAGCGGCGCTTCCGCCGGCTCACTTCCGCCGCAGCGGCGCTGGTTTCTGGGAAGCGCCGAGACGATCCGCGGCGAACCGCCTGATACGGCGCGCAGCGGGAATGCATTCTGGATGGCCCGTGCCGAGCTTGGACGCGACTTCCGCGGCGTGCGGCTCGCGACGTTCACCGACGTCGGCTCGGTGGGGGATCGCTCCGCGTGGAGGAACGTTGGGCGGCCAATGAGCGACGTCGGGGTGGGACTTTCGGTGCTCGATGGGCTCGTGCGTTTCGACGTGGCGCGAGGACTGGCGCCCTTGGCGGGCACGCGCGTGTTGGGATATGTGAACGCGCGATTCTAGAAGTGATTCCAGGATTTTGACGATAGGGCACGGTATCACCGCGGAGGCCCCGTTCATGAAACCGCGAACATTTTTTTGGGGCTCATGGCTCCCCGCAGTAGACGTG
>DATAQE010000065.1:0-1954 GCA_036264835.1 Candidatus Elarobacter sp. | reverse complement strand
TCCAGATGTCTTCGACGCTGCGCCAGCCCGGCATCCGCAGCGCCACGCGGTCGAGCAGGGTCGCGCGCAGCCACAGAAAGCTCACGCCCTGCAGCGCCATCAGCCACTTTGCGCCGCCGGCGTAGATCGCGTCCACGTTCGTCGCGTTCACGTCGAGCGGGAACGCGCCGAGTCCTTGGATCGCGTCGACCGCGAAGAACGCGCCGTGCGCGTGCGCGATCTCCGCGAGCGCGGCGAGATCGTGGCGGTAGCCGTCGTCGAACGTCACCCACGACACGGCGACGACCTTCGTCTTCGCGGAGACGTACCGGCGCAGCACGTCCGGCGTCATGCGCTCTTGCGGCGCGCGGATCAACGTCACGGTGACGCCGCGCTCGCGCAGCGCGAGCCACGGGTATGCGTTCGCGCCGAACTCGTTCGCGCCGGTGATGACCTCGTCACCAGGCCCGAGGTCGAGGCCTTGCGCGATCACCGTCGCGCCGTCGCCGGTGTTGCGCAGCACGGCGACCTCCTCGCCGCGCCCGCCGATGAACGCCGCGATGCGACCGCGGTACGCCGGCATCGACGCCTCGGTCGACCACGTACCGAGCACGCCTCGCGCGGCGTGATCGTCGATCACCGCATGCAGCGCGTCGCGCGTCGCGATCGGCAGCACGCCGACCGCGGCGTGGTTGACATACACCAGTCCGGGCGCGAGCGCGAACGCGTCGCGTGACAACGGTGCGGCGCTCGTCGCCGCGTCGCCGCGCGCGGCGGCGTGAGGCTCGATCAACTCGCCGGCGAGTTGACGAAGATGTCGGCTTGCGTGCGCGCGGGGTTCGTGCGGAGCTTCGCCTTCGCGATCTGCGTGACGAAGACGTCGAGCGGCACGTACAAGTCGCCCTGGCGCTTGAACGTCTGACCCGGCATCGTCACCGCGCCGTCGTTGATCAGCGCGGTGCGGCTCCCTTCGGTGAAGCGCCCGGTCACGCCGTTGATCGTCACCACCACCGCGTTCCCCTGGAACGTCAGCAGCCCGTCGAACGACTTCACCAGCGGCACCACGTTCCCGTACACCACGCCGTTGTGCAGCACCGCGACCCCGCCGGCGCGGTCCACCGGGCGCCCGTCGAGCGTGAGCTTCACCGTCCGGTCCGCGGCCGAAGCCGGGACGGCGGCGAGCAGTATCAGGGCGGCGGCGAAGGCGGCGAGGAGTCGCGTCATGAGTAGATGTCCTTGGTGTGCCAGGCGATGTTCTGGGCCCGGTCGCCGACGCGCTCGATGATCGAGACGACGAAGAGCAAGAGGGTGCCCGCCGGTACCGTACCCGGATCGTGCTGCATCTCCGCCTGGAGCGCCTCGATCCCGTTCCGGTAGAGCACGTCGACGTCGTCGTCGCGCTCGATCACCTCGTCGGCCAGCGCCGCGTCACCCTCCCGGTACGCGCGCAGCACGTCCTGGAGCATGTCGTAGGCGAGGTTCGCGATCCGGCCGACCTCGACGCTCGCCGGCCGCACCGCCACGTCGGCCAGCTTGATCGCGTTCTTCGCGATGTCCACGGCGTAGTCGCCGATCCGCTCGAGGTCGGTGACGATCTGCAGCATCCCGGCGATCGCGCGCAGCTCGCCCGCGACCGGCTGCTGCTTCCAGATCAGCTCGATGCAGGAGCTCTCGACGCGGCGGCGCGCGGTGTCGATCTCGTCATCGCCGGCCACGACGCGCCCGGCCAGGGTGACGTCGCGCCGTTCGAGCGCTTGCATCGCGGAGCGAAGCGCGTCGCAAACGAGGGCGCCGAGACGGACGACGTCCAGGCGCGTGTTCTCCAGCGCCTGGTGGTAGGCGGTACGCATGTCCCTCCCACCATAGCAGAGGGGAGGGGTTCCGCAAACCCCGCCGTACCGCGGGCGACCATGGAGACGATCACGCTGGAGCGCGACGGAGCGGTCGCGACGGTCACGCTCAACCGCCCCAACGT
>DATAQE010000039.1:0-14368 GCA_036264835.1 Candidatus Elarobacter sp. | reverse complement strand
AAGTCTCGGAGCTCTTCGCTCCGGTACTCAACGCATCGGTGAACCGCGCGGCGATGTTTAGCCGCGGGCGAGGATTCTTTACTCCGCGACCGCCGCGGGCGCGTCGCCGCCGCCCGCGTTGCGGCGCCAGCGCAGCAGCATCGCGAGCGGCGTCGTGACCACGAAGATGATCCCGCACAGCCGCAGCACGACGTCGTACGAGATCACCGTCGCGTTCAGCATCACCATCGAGTAGAGCTGCGAAGCGCTGCCGTGCATGTCGCGCAGAAACGCGTCGACGCCCGCGTTCGACGGCGTCACGCCGGACGCGAGCGCGGCGTACGCGCCGTCTTGATAACGCGTCTGCAGCAGCTGCAGGATCGCGATCCCGAGCGAGCCGCCGAGCTGGCGCACCAGCGTGTAGATCCCGGTCGCGTTCGCCATCTGCGAGCGCTGCACTTCGGCGAGCGTCGCCGTCGAGAGCGGCACGAACAGGAACCCGAGCGCGAAGCCTTGCACCGCGCGCGGCCAGAACACGTTCCAGTAGCCCGAGCTCTGGTTGAGTCCGCCCATCCACCACGCGCTGATCGCGAACACGATCATCCCGAACGCGATCATGATCCGCCCGTCGATCTTCGCGACGAGCCGCGAGGCGATCGGCATGCTGACCGCCGTCGCGAGCGCGCCCGGAAGCAGCGCGAACCCCGTCTCGGTCGCGGTGAACCCCAGCACGTTTTGGAGGAACAGCGGGATCACGAGCGCCGTCCCGAACAGCCCGAACCCCGTCACGACGCCGATCAAATTTCCGGCGGCGAACGCGCGCGACTTGAAGACGCGCAAGTTCACCAGCGGGTTCGGGTCGAACCACTCCTTCACGCAGAACACCGTCAGCGAGACGACCGCGACGAGCGTGAGGAGGACGATGGTGCTCGAGGAGAACCAGTCCTCGCGCTGCCCGCGCTCGAGCACGTACTGCAGCGAGGCGACGCCCGCGGTGAGGAGACCGAGGCCGGCGTAGTCGATCGAGGAGGTGTCGCGCTTCAGATACGACGGGTCGCGGATGAACGCGAGCGTCATCAAGAACGCGACGATCCCGATCGGGATGTTGATGTAGAAGATCAGTGGCCAGGAGAAGTTGTCCACGATCACGCCGCCGAGCGTCGGCCCGAGCGCCGGTCCGACCATCGCGCCGAGCCCGAAGATCGCCATCGCGCCGGCGCGGCGCTCGGGCGGGTACGACTCGAACAGGATCGCCTGCGCGGTCGGCTGCAGCGCGCCGCCGCCGAGCCCCTGGATCACGCGGTAGAACACGAGCTGCCAGACGTTCGTCGCGGTCCCGCACAGCAGCGAGGCGATGGTGAAGATCGCCACGCACGCGGCGTAGAAGTTGCGGCGCCCGAACCGCACCGTGAGCCAGCCGTTGAGCGGCATGACGATGACGTTGGCGAGGATGTAGCCGGTCGCGACCCAGCCGATCTCGTCGACCGACGAGCCGAGGTTCCCGGCCATGTCGTTCAGCGCGACGTTCACGATCGAGGCGTCGATGATCGCCATGATGAGGCCGAGCATCACGGTCAGCGTGATCATCGCGAGCGGCGGGTTGGCCTTGCGCTCGCCCGGTCCCGAACGAGGGCTCGACGGCATTCCGAAGTTGTACCCGGCACGGCCTCGCGGCGCGCGGACGAAAGTAGCCGCCCGGCCGCCCGCGAAGCACCGGAGATGACGACGACCGCCGCGCCCGCATCGGCCCTGCGCGAACGCCTGCTGGCGTTCATGGACGCCGAGGTCTACCCGAACGAGCACGTCTACGAGGAGCAGCTCCACGGCGGCCCGACGCCCTGGGCGCAGCCGCCGGTCATGGACGAGCTGCAGGCAAAAGCGCGCGCCGCCGGGCTCTGGAATCTGTTCCTGCCGGAGCCCGAGTGGGGCGCGGGGCTGACGAACCGCGAGTACGCGCCGCTCTGCGAGATCATGGGCCGCTCGCACATCGCCCCCGAGGTCTTCAACTGCAGCGCCCCCGACACGGGGAACATGGAGGTCTTCGCGCGCTACGGCAGCGACGCGCACAAGGAGCGCTGGCTCAAGCCGCTGCTGAACGCCGAGATCCGCTCCGGCTTCTCGATGACCGAGCCCGACGTCGCGTCGTCCGACGCGACGAACATCAGCGCCGAGATCGTGCGCCGCGGCGACGAGTACGTGATCAACGGCCGCAAGTGGTGGACCTCGGGCGCCGGCCACCCGCGCTGCAAGGTGCTGATCTTCCTCGGCCGCTCGAACCCGAGCGCCCCGCCGCACCGTCAGCACACGATGGCGGTCGTCCCGGTCGAGACGCCCGGCGTGAAGGTGCTGCGCACGCTCTCCGTCTTCGGGTACGACCACGCGCCGCACGGCCACGCGGAGATCGCGTTCGAGAACGTGCGCATCCCGGCCGAGGACGTGCTGGTCGGCGAAGGCCACGGCTTCGAGATCGCGCAAGGCCGGCTCGGGCCGGGCCGCATCCACCACTGCATGCGCGCGATCGGGCTCGCGGAGCGCGCGCTCGAAGCGATGGTGAAGCGCGTGAAGTCGCGGACCGCGTTCGGCAAGCCGCTCGCCGAGCAGGGCGTGATCATGCAGTGGATCGCCGAGTCGCGGATCGAGATCGACCAGTCGCGCCTGCTGGTGTACGACGCCGCCGAGAAGCTGGACGCGTACGGGAACAAGGTCGCGCGCAACGAGCTCGCGATGGTGAAGGTCGCGGCGGCGAACATGGCGTGCCGCGTCGTCGACCGCGCGATCCAGGCGTTCGGCGCGCGCGGCGTCAGCGGCGACGAAGAGCTCGCCTCGATGTACGCGCACGCGCGGACGCTGCGGCTCGTCGACGGCCCCGACGAAGTCCACCTGCGCTCGATCGCCAAGTTCGAGCTGCAGAAGGCGTGAGCCGCACCGACCCGCTCGACGCGCTCGGGCTGAGCCTGCAGTCCGGCGCGGCGGAGCTGCACGTCGTGCGGCACGCCGACGCCGTCCCGGAGTCCGACGACGCGTTCGCGGTCTACGACGACTACGAGGCGCACCCGCTCAGCGAGCGCGGCCGCGCGCAGGCGCGCGTGCTCGGCGAGCGCTTCGCCGAGCTCAATCTCGCGGCGGTCTACGCGAGCCCGATCCGGCGCGCGCGCGAGACCGCGGAGGCGATCGCGTCGGTCGCGGGCCTCGCGATCGAAGACGAACCGGGCGTGCGCGAGATCGCGATCGGCGCGATCGAGGACGCCGGCACGATGACGATGCGCGCGCGGCTCGAGTGGCTCGCGATGGTCGCGATGCGCGACGGGTCGTGGACCGGGATCCCGGGGACCGAGCCGTCGCACGAGGTGCGCGGGCGGATGCTGCGCGCGCTCGACGCGATCGCCGCGCGCCATCCGGGCCGCCGCGTCGCCGTCGTCTCGCACGCGGGCGCGATCAATGCCGCGCTCGGCGCGATCATGGAGACCGCGCACGACTTCGTCTTCCCGCTCGCGAACGCGTCGGTCTGCGTCATCCGCATCGGCGGCGGGCGCCGTCTGCTGATGAACGCGAACGAGACCGCGCACCTCGCCGCCGTCCCCGCGCGAGCGCGCCGATGACCGCGCGCCCATTCGACGATCCGGAGACGATCGAGGTTCGCGCGGAAGAGCGCCTCGACACGACGCGCCTCGAACCGTATCTCCACGAGCATCTCGAAGGCGCGGAGGGGCCGCTGGCGCTGCGCCAGTTCGGCGGCGGCCACGCGAACCTCACCTATCTCATCCGGTTCGGCGAGCGCGAGTGGGTGCTGCGCCGCCCGCCGCTCGGCCCCGTCGCGCCCGGCGCGCACGACATGCGCCGCGAGCACCGCGTCCTCTCACGGCTCTACCGCGGCTACCCGCTCGCGCCGCGGAGCTATCTGATCTGCACCGACCACGAGATCATCGGCGCGGACTTCTTCGTGATGGAACGGCGCCACGGGATCGGGCTGCGCACGCGCATCCCCGAGCCGTGGGCGCATCAGTCCGAGACGCTGCGCGGGATCGGCGAGGCGCTGATCGACGATCTCGCCGCGCTGCACGCGGTCGATCCGGCGAGCGTCGGGCTCGACGACCTCGGCAAACCCGAGGGCTACGTCGAGCGCCAGCTGAAGGGCTGGATCGAGCGCTGGTACAACGCGCTCACCCCCGACGTCGGCGCCGCGGAGCCGTTCGTCGGCTGGCTGCGACAGACGCGCCCGCGGGCGCGGCGTACGACGCTGATCCACAACGACTACAAGCTCGACAACACGCTGCGCGACGCGCACGACCCGCGGATCACCGTCGCGGTGCTCGACTGGGACATGTGCACGCGCGGCGAGCCCATGATGGATCTCGGCTATCTGCTCGGCCTGTGGGCGCAGCAGGACGACACCGGCGAATGGCTCCACGGCCGGATGCCGACGTGGCTCGACGGCTTCCCGACCCGCCGCGAAGCCGCGGAACGCTACGCGCGCAAGAGCGGCGCCGACATCGGTGACCTGCACTGGTACGTCGTCTTCAGCGTCTTCCGCTACGCGGTGATCCTGCAGCAGATCTACATCCGCTACGTCCGCGGCCAGACGCACGACGAGCGCTTCAAGGACTTCGGCGCCGCCGTCAACCAGCTCACCGAGCGCGGCCTCGCGCTGATCGAGTCGGGCGAGGTCTGAACGCGGTGAGGGCACCGTGTGTCGAACCACGGTGCCCCCTCGCGACCGCCGGGTGGAACCCTTCGAATTCCCGGCGGACACTGCTTGGTGCGTTTGCCTCTACTGGGCGATCGTCGCGTTCAGCGCGTCGACGTCGAGCGTCCCGAGGCCGGTGGTGTAGTCGTAGTTGGGGAGCGCGGTGTACGCGCCGTTCCCGCCGCTGATCACGTCGTGGAACCCGCCCACGTTGATCGTCGGCGGCGGCCCGAGCAGCTTCGTCCCGGCGTGCGCGACGCTGAACGCGTGGTAGAGCGCGGGCGGCGCAAAGCCGATCCCGGGATGCGACTGCAGCATCCGCGCCCACACGCCGGCCGCGAGCGGCGAGGCGAGGCTCGTCCCGCCGGTGATCGTCCAGCTTCCGCCTTCGTAGATGATCAGCCCGGTCTGGATATCGGCGTCCATCGCGATGTCGGGGATGCCGCGGAAGGTGAAGCCGACCGGGGTGCTGCTCGCGGGCTGCACGCCGCTCTGCCAGTACGGCGAGTACTCGAACTGGCTGATCCCGCCGCCGCCCGCGTCCCACGCGGACTCGCCCTGGTACGTGCCGTCGACCTGCGAGATCAGCGTCGTCCCGCCGACCGCGGTGACGTACGGCGACGCGGCCGGATACTCGACGAGCGGGACGCCGCCCGGGACGCCGTTCGGGTTTCCGACCGAGCAGAACGATCCGGTGTCGCCGGTCGAGGCGAACATCGTCTGGCCCTGCACCGCGCCTTCGAGGAAGACTTCGTCGTCGAGCACCATCGAGCCGTCGACGTACGGGAACGCTTCGCAGCCGCCGAACGACGCGTTGCCGACCGGCGCAAGATCGTCGCTCACCCAGCGGTTGAACTCGAGCGCGATGTCCGAGTCGGTCAGCGAGGTCGTGTCGTAGACGTAGAGCTGGCTGACGTTTCCGGCCATCCCGGTCGACGCCGTCATGTCGAGCGTCCACTCGCCGTCGCCGGCCGTGTCCGGGCTCGCCAGGCCGACTTGCTTCACCGTGACCGGAACTTGCGGGAGGCCGTCGCCCTGCTCGTTGACGCGGAAGTCCGCGATCGCCGGCTGCACGTTCCCTTCGGCCATGATGGCGACGCTGACCCCGTCGGCGGTCGGCGTCGTGTTCGCGTCGTACGCGCGCCAGTAGTCGGACGGCGTGTTGTCGCGCGGGCAGCCCGTCGTGTACGACTCCGGCGTCGGGACCGGCTGCGGTGACGAGAGGCCGATGATGAAGACGTTCGAGAGCTGGCACGGCGACTCGGGCTGCGGCGCCGTCGCCGACTGCGTCACCGGCGCGTGGTTGATCTGGACGCTGCTCTTCTTCGGCGCGATCGTGAACGCGGGGACGTTGTTGAGCCCGAGCACCGCGACGACGATCCCGTTCAGTGCGGTCGGAACGTACGCGGCGGTCGTGTTCGCGTAGACCGTCGCGCCGTTCACGCTGAAGCCGTGCAGCGTCGTGTTGAACGCTTTCGTCACGCTCGCCGCGCTGCCGGTCGCGCTGACGATCAGGTTGTTCGGCTCGACGCTGACGTTGGTGAGCCCCTGGCTCTGCAGATAGCTCGTGACCTGGCCGACCTCGTTCGTCGTCGGCCCGAACTGCGCTTTGACCTGGCTCGGCGACATCTTCACGTGCTGCGCCGCGGCCTGCTTCATCTGGTCGACGTTGTGCAGCTGCAGCCCGAGCCGGACGGTGAGCGTCTTCGACGCGTCGAGCGCGCCGAGATCCGAGGCGTTCTTCAGCGCGATCGCCTGCGTCGCGGTCGCGGCCCAGCCGGACGGCGCGGTCGCCGTCGTCGCGACGGCGCGGGTCGAGTGCGTCCCGGACTGCGAGGCCTGTCCGGTCCCGCCCATCTGGACGCCGCCCGGCGGAAGCATCGAGCCGACGCTGTGCGCGCCGGAGCACGATGCGGTGACGATGCCGAGCACGGCGGCTGCGGCTGCGAGTCTCTTCATAGGGTTCCAATCCTCCTCGTCCGCAGCGTACGGTCCGCGAAGGGGGAGCCGACATACCGAAAACCGGGTACCGGGCCGCGCGCGCGGCGGAAAAGCACGAGGGCACCGCGCGTCCGCGGTGCCCTCACTGCAGGCGGCGGGGGAACCATGTCCCGCCGGCTACGCGATCATCGTAGCGGTACCGGCCGGGGACGGACCATACCGAAAACGGGGTAGGCGCCGAGCCTACCCCGTGAAAGCCCTGGGGCGCGGAGCTACAGCCCGGCGACCCCCAGCGGCGAGCCGAGGCCGGTCACCGCCTGGTAGCCGTTCCCGCCGATCGTGCGGAACGCCGCGGCGTGCGCGTACGAGTAGGACGGCGCGGCGGGCCGGCCCGAGAGCGCGTAGGCCGCGGCGGCGAGCGGCGCGCCGACGCTGGTCCCGCCAGCGACGTACCAGCCGCCGGCGGCCGCATTGAACGTCGCGACGCCGGTCTGCGGGTCGGCGATGAAGGCGACGTCGACCGCCGAGCGGCTCCGGCTGCACTCGGTCACGCCGGCCTGCCACGAGGGCTTCCCGACGTAGCGGCTGCAGCCGTGGCCGGTGTACTGCCACGGGCTCTCGCTCCAGCTCCCCGCGGAGCCGCTCAGCGAGGTCCCGCCGACCGCGGTCACGTAGCGCGACGCCGCCGGATACGAGGGATAGCCCCGGTCGCCGGAGCTCGCCGTCATCGCGACGCCGTCGTGCCGGTAGTGGCCGTCCTCGGTCGTCTCCTGCGACCACTCGACGGCGTAGTAGCTGTTGCTCACCGCGCGCGCGCCTTGCGCGACGGCGGTGTCGGCGGCGGCGCCCAGGTCGTCGAGCAGCGCCGAGTCGGCCTCGACCAGGACGATCGAGCAGCGCGGGCACGCGGCGGAGACCATGTCGAGGTCGAGGGCGATCTCCTGCGACCAGCCCGCGTTCGCCGCCGGGTACGAGCCGGTCGCTCCGCGCTGGTTGAGCTTGCGGAAGCAGCCGTTCTGGCTCGTGCACGCCGGGAGACCGAACGCGCTCCGGTAGACCGCGAGGTCGGCCTCGGCGAACGGGTCGTCGTACGCGTCGACCACCGCCACCACGCCGCCCGCATTGCCGGAGGGGAGCGCGTAGGCGTTCTGCAGGTCGGCCGGGTGGAGCCCCGCGATCAGCGCGGGCGGCTGGCTCGCGTTCGCGTTCGGCTGGACGTTCAGGTTGATCGCGAGGGTGCAGTTCGCGGTCCCGGCCGAGGGCAGCCCCGGGCAGGCGAAGCTCGCGCCGGGGAGCCCCATCGAGTTCTCGCCGGGGAGCCCCATCGAGTTCTCGCCCGGGAGTCCCATCGAGTTCTCGCCGGGGAGCCCCATCGAGTTCTCGCCGGGCAGCGCGGAGGCGTCGTCGCTGGCGCGCGCGGCGTGGGCCGCGCCGGCGAGCGAGGCGGGATGCGCGGGGATCGGCCTCGTCCCGGCGCCGGCGCAGCCGGCGAGGACGAGCAGGGTCAGTACGGTGAGGGTTCTCATCATGTCCGTTCGGGTTCGGAAACGAGCATGGTTCGCAGGACGCTCCTGCCACCGAGGCAAGTCTGCTTCGCCGCGATATACCCAGCGAAACGGGGGACGCCGGTCCGCATTGCGCCGAAAGTCCCATGATCGCGATCACACGTCTGCTGCGCGCGCGCGTCAACGACCGGCTCGCGCGCGCGGCCCGCTTCCCGGTGACCCTGATCGTCGCGCCCGCGGGCTTCGGCAAGAGCGTCGCGCTCCGCGACTTCCTCGAGACCGCCCGCCTGGACGTCGTCCGCTACGACGTCGCGCGCGAGGACCGGACGCTGACCGCGTTCGTCCACGGGCTCGCGGCGGCGCTCGCGCCGGTCGCGCCGAGCGCGCTCGCCGCGTTCCCCGCGATGCAGCAGCGCGTGATGGGCGCCGACGATCCGGTCCGCGAGCTCGGGAGCTGGTTCGCGGAGCACCTCAAGCGCACGGTCTGCACGATCGTGATCGACGACCTCCACTACGCGGCGACCGACCCCGCCGCCGTCGCGCTGCTGGTCGATCTCGTCGAACGGATCGGCGACCGCGTGCGCTGGATCGTGGCGACGCGCTCCGACGCCGGGCTGCCGATCGCGTCGTGGATCGGCTACGGCCGGATGGACTACCCGGTCGGCGAGGACGATCTGCGCTTCACCACCGACGAGGCGCTGGCGACCGCCGACGACGCGCAGGCTGCCGCCGAGCCGGCCGAGATCGAGGCGCTGCGCGAGCTGACCGGCGGCTGGCCGATCGCGCTCTCGATCGCGCTGCGCACCCGCACGCACGCCGCCGACCTGCGCGCCGCCGCGAGCGGGACGCGCGAGATGGTCTACCGCTATCTCGCCGAGCAGGTCTTCGCGGGGCTCGACCGCGCGCAGCAGCGCTTCCTGCTCCGCACCAGCGCGTTCCCGACCTTCGACGACGAGATCGCCGAAACGCTCGGCGCGACGCCGGAGTTCCTCGCCGAGCTGCGGCGCGCGGTCGCGTTCCTCGCGACTTCCTCGCCGAGCGAGTACCGCTATCACGACCTCTTCCGCGAGTTCCTCGAGCACGAGCTGCGGCGCAGCGGCGCGACCGCGTGGTTCGAGACGCACGTCGAAGCGGGCGCGCTGCTCGAGCGCCGCCGCGGCGGCGACGTGACGGCGCTGAAGCTCTACACGAAGGTCGGCGCGGTCGAGCCGATCGTCCGCGTGATCGAAAACGACGGGATCGAGCTGCTCGAGCGCGGCGAAGGTGAAGCGGTCGCGGCGGCGCTCGACGCGGTCCCGGAGGCGCGCCGCCGCGAGCACGCGGCGCTGACCGGCGTGCGCGCGATGCTCGATGCGAACCGCGGCCGCTTCGACGTCGCGGAATCCGCGTTCGCCGCGGCGATCGAGCGCGCGCCGGCGGCCGAGCTGCGCGTCGCGCTGGTGCACCGCTACGCGATCGAGCTGGTGCGGCAGAACCGCGACTGCGCCGAGCTGCTCGAGCCGTACGCGGCGGACGAGACGCTCCCGCTCGCGGTCCGCGTCCCGATGCTCGGCACGCTTGCGACCGCGTACGTGCTCGCCGGCCGCGTCGACGACGCGGTCGCGACGGTCCGCCGCGCGCTGGATTTGCAGGAGCCGCTCGGCGACGATCTGCGCGCGCGGCTCTACCACCAAGCGGCGTACGTCTACCAGTTCACCGGCGCGCGCGATCGCGTCCGCGCGCACGCGTCGGCGGCGGTCGAGCTGGCGTCGGCGCGCGGTCTGTTCGAGCTCGCCGCGCGCGCGTACAGCGTCCTCTCGTCGGCGGTCGGCGATGAAGAGGACGATCCGATCGCGGTGCTCGCGATCCTCGACAAGCTGCAGGAGTGCGCGCGCAAGGGCGCGAGCCGTCAGGTGCGCGTCTTCGGGATCGTCGAGTCGTACGCGATCGAGGTCGAGCGCGACGACGAGGCGGCGATCGAGCGGCTCGACCGCGAGCTGCGCCAGGAAGACGCGGCGCCGGTCGCGCGCGCGCAGGCGGCGCTGCTCCCGGCCGACGCGCTGCGCGCCGCCTGGGACGGCACGTTCGGCACCGCGCACGATCTGCTCGCCGGAACCGCGGAAGCGCAGCCGACGGTCGAGCGCCGCGCGCTGCGCGCCGCGGAGACCGCGCTCTACGCGTTCGCCGCGGCGCTCCACGACGAAGGCGAAGCGGCGCTGCGCGAAGCGCTCGCCGCGCTGGAGCGCTGCAAGCCTTCGCCGCGCATCGTGCGCGCGCAGCTCACGCTCGCGCTCGCCGAGCTCGTGCGCGGGCGCTCGTCGGCCGCGCACCGTCATCTCGTCGAAGCGGAACGCCGGCTGACGCCCGCGATGCGTCGCATGCGCGCGTTCGGGAACGCGGTTCGCGCGCTCCAGCGCGTGCAGCTCGAACAGGCCGATCCCGCGACGCTGACCGCGGCGCTCGAACGCCTGCGCGCGGAGCACTTCGGCGGGATGGCGCGGCTGCTCGGCGCGCTGCCGGTCGCGCGCGAGCAGAGCTCGAACTACACGCAGCTCACTCCGAGCGAGCGCGAGATCCTGCAGCTGCTCGCGAAGGGCGCGAGCACGAAGGACGTCGCGGCGAAGACCGGCCGCAGCCCGCAGACCGTCGACACCCACATCCGCTCGATCTGCCGCAAGCTGAACTGCAGCGGCCGCCGCGAAGCGATCGCGATCGCGACCGGCGCCGGCTGGGTCAGCGTCTGACGAAACGAAAGGACACGATGGAACCGCTCGACCTCACATCGACCCCGCCGCGCGGACCGCGCGAGCAGCTGCTCGGGTTCTGCTTTTTGCCGCGCACGATCGACAAGATCCGCGGCGAGCTGCCGGGCGGGAAGCTCGGCGGCTACCTCGTCGCCGAGAGCACGATGAGCTCGTACCTGCTGCACAAGCTCGGCGTGACGTTCGACGATCTGCGCGCGGTCGTCGCGCGCGCGGCGGACGAGGACGAGGTCGTCGCGTGGCTGCGCGAGCGCGTCGATCCGGCGCTCGCCGAGCAGGTGAACGCGAAGCTCACGAACTCGTCCATCAAGGACGCGCCGCCGGAGCGGCAGCAGCTGATCCGCGAACGCCATCCGGTCCTCGCCGAACGGCCCGACGTCGTCAACGCGTTCGAGATGCTCGAGCTCGACGACGCGCGCACCGGCGCGAAGACTTAACGCTCGAGCGTCCCGACCAGCTCGCCGAGCGCGGCGACGTGCCCGGCGATCGCGTCGAGCAGCCGCCCGCGCGTCGGCGGCTGGTCGAAGCGCGGGACGTAGTCGACCGCGAGCAGCGTGAAGACGTACTGGTGCGGCCCGTGGCCGGGGAGCGGCGCCGGCGCGACGTAGCCGCGCCGGCCCGCGCCGTTGTAGCCCATCGCGACGTGCGAGCCGCCGAGCGCGCCGGCCTCGAGCGACGCGGTCGCGGGATCGATCGCGTACGCGACCGCGTGCGTGAGCGGGCGCAGCAGCGGCGCGTCGACGTCCTCCACGACCATCACCAGCGTCTTGGTCTGCGGCGGAACCCCGCTCCACTCCAGTGGCGGCGAGAGCTTCGCGTCCGGCATCGGCCCGCCGTTCGCGAACGCCGGGCTGCGCAGCTCGATCGTGCGCGGCGCCTGCGAGAACCGGATGTCCTCGGCGACGCGGAACTCGGCGCCCGCGCGCCAGCGCTGCAAGCGCTTCCCGAGCAGCCGCATCAGCACGCGCGCGTCTCCGCGCGGCGCGCGAGCGCGCTCAGTTCGAGATCATCTCCAGCGTGATGTAGTTCGAGGTGGTGTTGACCGAGTGCGTGCCGGGGCCCATGTTCGCCTGGACGTCCTCGGCGGCGTACATCGTCACCAGGTTGCCGCCGTTCACCGTCGGCCCGCTCATCGAGGCGAAGGTCAGACCGTTGGTCGCGGGCGAGTAGAACTCGAGCCCCGGCGTCCCCGGGTTCCCCGCGACGGTCCCGCCGCTCGACGCGCCGCCCGTCCCCTGCGGGATCACGCCGCCGCCGCCGCAGCTCGTCAGCGCGCTTCCACTGAACGTCCCCGCCGCAGGACTCCCGCTCCGAGCCGAGGCCGGGACGGGGAGGACCGCCGGCGTGAGCGGGAACGTCGCACCCCCGTTCGGGTAGGCGCAGAACCCGAAGCCGTTGCCGGGCGCGAAGTCCAGATACTGGTTGACCGAGAAGCCGGCGGCGTCGTTGCTCTGCACCGCGATCGCGAGCGCGTTCTTGTAGAGGCAGCCCGTCGACGTCCCCGAGGCCGGCGTGAGCGCACCGAAGCTGATCGTGAAGTTGGCCTCGAGCGGGCCGCCGCCGCAGACGCCGACGGCGCTCGGCAGGAGCGTCGGCGTGGCGTTGCCCTGGGTGAAGCCCGTCCCGTACTCGGTCACCAGCGAGAGGGAGGCCGTCACGGCGGCCGTCCACTGGATCTGCGCCCCGCCGGCCTGCTGCGACGACGCGCGCGCGAACGACGCCGGCAGCAGGAGCACGGCGGCGAGGGCGGACGCGGCGACGAGGCGTTTCACGAAGGCAAATCCTTTGCATCCCCGGCTCGGGCAACGCACCGAGCCCGGCATCGCCATCCTGGCGACCCGAGAGATCAGACGCTTTCGATGATCGGACGCGCACGGAGCGCAGTTTAGCCTAGGCCCCCGGCGCCCCCGCCGCGACCGGGCGCCGCGGCCCCGCCCGGCGTGCCTGAACCAGCCCCATCACGAACGCCGTCGCCGTGAGCGCCAGCAGCACGGCCGTCGCCGGAGCGACCCCGAACGCGCCCAGGACCCCGGTCGTGACCGGCGGCATCACGAAGCCCGCCAGGCTGTCGAGCCCGGAGACGACGCCGAGGACCGTGCCGCGCCGGTCGTCCGAGGCGACCTCGGAGGCCAGCGCGGGAAACGCGGTGTTCAGGAAGCTCATCCCGGTCCCGAAGAGCACCAGCAGCGCGACCGCGAGCGGGAAGGTCGTCGCGAACGGGACGAGCGCGAACGCGGCGACGCTGAAGCCGAGCCCGAGGTTCGTCGCGTTGCGGTTCCCGATCGCGTCGGCGACGCGCCCGACGAGCGCGAGCTGCAGCACGACGTTCAGCGCGCCGAACGCCGCGAAGACGTACGAGGTCTGCCGCACGTCCCAGCCGAGCTGCGCGTGGAGCACCAGCGCCATCGACGAGAACCAGCCGTACATCGCGAACGTGTAGACGAGGCGCAGCCACAGCACGGGCGCGATCGTGCGGTCGCCGAGCGAGCGCGCGATGTCGCCGAGGCCGACGGCACTGCGCTCTTCCGCGGTCTTCGCGCCGCGCGACTCCGGCAGCATGAAGACCGTGAGCACGAGCGTGACGACCTGCAGCGCCGCCGCGACGAGGAACGGCACGGCGAAACCGTAGTTCTCCGCGAGCCAGCCGCCGAGCGCGGGGCCGAAGACGAACCCCGCGCTGAACGCCGCGCCGAGATAGCCGAACGCGACGCCGCGCCGCTTCGGCTCGACCAGATCGCCGACGTACGCCTGCGTCACGCCGATGTTCCCGCCCGAGAACCCCTCGATCGCGCGCGCGAGCGCGACGACCGCGATCGACGGCGCGAACGCGAGCAGCGCCCACGAGATCGTCGAGCCGATCTGCGAGACGATCAGCACCATCTTGCGGCCGATGCGGTCGCTGAGGTTTCCCCACAGCGGTCCCGCGACCAGCTGGCAGAGCGAGAACGTCGCGAAGACGAGCCCGACCGCGATGTCCGGCGCGCCGAGCTTCTTCACGAAGAACGGCAGCAGCGGGATCATGATGCTGAAGCCGAGGATGTCGATGAACGTGATGCCGAGGATCGGCAGCAGCCGCACGATCATCGGCGCGCCGCGCTCAGACGGGGACGAAGAACGAGAACCACATCGCGGCGAGCGCGGCGCCCCCGCAGAGGCCGTAGACGGCCCACTCGACGAGCCGCCGCGTCGGGCCGGGGACGATCTCGTCGAGCGGCGGCGGGGCCGGCGCCGCTTTCGGCGGCGGCGCGAAGACGAGATAGATGCGGCCGGCGCGGTCGCGCAGCACGCCTTCGCCGCGCTGCTCGAAGCGGAAGTCGGTGATCGCGAGATCGCGCGGGCGGCCCAGATCCGCGTTCTCGCGGGCGAACGCGCGCAGCCGCGCGGCGGCGCCGGCCTCGTGCGAACGGACGCCGGCGAGCAGCTCGTTCACCGCGGCGACGAGCCGCGCCCACGCGCGCTCGCGCGCCTCGGGCTCGGCGGCGTCGAGGGCGGCCGCCATGCGGCGCTCGATCTCGGCG